>JBFJVZ010000349.1:0-8524 GCA_041623895.1 Pirellulaceae bacterium
GGAGCCAGTTTAGAGTAGGCTGGGCTCGGAGAGGAAGTCGCGAGCCCGCAATCCATCGAACACCGATCGCAGTTTCGAGCTTTCGTTGGACGCCGAAGTTGGACCAGCCGCCGGCAGATAAGCATTCGCTTAACTGCAGTCGGTGCCAATGACCGAAGCTGCGAACGCTGAGGCCCAGCCCCTGGCGCATCTCTCAGGGGCGCGGTCCCTGTCGCGATAATGTCGCATGCGACACACATCGAGACACAACATCCCCACGAGCTGCCGACCTCACCAGACCCGACAGCTCCGATCGACAAAAACCAACTTGTCAAAGATCCAAGTGCGTTGGCGCTACAGCTCAAGCAATCGCTGCTCCAGGTTCGCCATGCGGTCGCTTAGCTCGGCGACGATGCGGAACACCAATGGCCCGGATCAGCAGGGCGCCGGAGTCGAACATCCACATGTAAAAACGGACCACCGGTCGGTTCGATGACGATCAATCCTTCATTCACGAAAAACATCCGCCCGGGGCACCGTGGCGGTTGACGGCTCCAAGCCGCCCCCGGAATCGTCGTGAAACTGATCCTGCATTTGCAGTCAATTTTCAAGCCTGACCATGTGTCGCGACACACCCCTGGAGAACCGACACAATCGTTACCGCCCGCTCAGGCTTGTCCGAAAAGCTTTCCAAAGACCTGAAGTTTGCTCATGAATCGTTGACCGCGAGGCGGTTGAGGCGTCCACTTGCCTTGGAAAGCTCGGTGACGTGTGCGCCGAGTTCGTTTGCTCCCTTCTCCGCGCGGGAATCTCGTCGATGTTAACGCGACGCACTTTGATCTTTTTGCTGGCGGCTGTCGCTAGCCTGACTACAAACCGCCACGCCGATGCGGGTCGCTTCTGTGACTGGCTATTCGGACGAAGCCAGCCGCCGGTCGTCGTGGGCTACGCACCCTACGCTGCCGGCTACGCGCCCTACGCTGTCGGCTACGCACCGGCAGCTGGTCAACCCGTCATCAGGCAACGCGTCGTCATGCCCACCGCACAACCGGTCACAACGCCGCTTTCCACCGGCGGACCTGCCAACACGGCGGCGACCAGCGGAGCATATCAGGCACAGCGGCCAGCCTACGACAACCCGTCCGTCTACACCGGCCTGCCGGTGATTATGGCGCCCGGACCAACACAAACCAGTTACCGACTGCCCACAGCAGCTCCGGTCGCAACACAAGCGGCACCGGTATTGACGCAACCCGCACCGGTGGTCATGCAAGCCGCGCCGACCGTCTCCGCCTACCGTCCGGTCGTTGAAGCTTACCGACAGACAAACAACACGGTGCCTTTGACTCGTGTCTTGCGCGGTGGAGCGGCGACAACCTCGAATCCGTTCTACGGGACGGGTAATGTCTATCCGAACAACTACCAGACCTTGCGTTATCCAGCGGCTTATCCGACCACCGCTGCCACGGTCGTTGCACCGCAGCCACGCGGGGGTCTGTCACGTTTCTTCGGCTCGTGGGGAACCAATTATCGCAGCTCCTACTATCGGACACCGATCACTTACTATCGTCCGGTGACCTCCGTCGATCCGGTTACTGGAACAACGGTCACCGTTCAGCAGCCTTGCACATCGACTGTCCAGCAACTGCGGCGGACACCCTACAACAGTTTGTTCGCGCAGGGTGCGCCGTTGGTGACACCGGCGCCGAGTTCAAGTTGCGGATCGGGTTGCACGTCTCCGGCGGCGCCGAGTACCTACCTTGGGCCGGCGGTGACAACGACGCCTTTCAGCGGTGCTCAGACGCACGGCGGTGTCGGGCAAGTAGGCGGAATCGCATCGCCAAGTGACCGTAACGTGATGCCGATTCCATCGACCGATCCAAGTTACCTGCAACAGCCCGCCTACCCGCAAACCCCCGGTTACACCCCGAACACGCAGCCGCTAACAGGCCCGCCACCAACCACCGGCGGCAGCGGCGATTTGCAACCAGTGCCTCAACCGCAGATGGAATCGAAGCGGCCGAGCGTCGGCGAGCCAGCGAAACCCGAAGTCGAAGATTCGTATTGGGGATCACGCAATGCTGAGGAAAAAACCGCTTCTAAATCTTTGCAGCCGTCGAACAGCTACAGTGACTTGCGGCCCATCGAAGCTCCCGCGGATTATCAGTCACCGTTCGCACGCCGCTGGCAGTCACCACGGGCTGCCGTCGAGCCGGTAGCCGACGAAGAGCTGTCGGCACCACCTTTACTGCCACGACCGGCTGACGACAAGTTTGATCTTCGAGGCACCAACAGCGCTTCGGTACGGGTCTCTGTACCCGTTCGCGAAGCAACCGTGACGCGATCAAAAACGATCACGCCAGTGACACGTGTTCGCGATACCGGCGGCTGGCAGGCGAACGACTAAGAGCGTTGCAGTCAACGCCTTCGAGGACCCCAACAACCCGAACCGCCAAGTCAACGGTCAATCGTGAACAAGGTTGATTCCCGCTGATTGTCAGCCGCTGGCGCTGTTTGACGTGGCGGGTTTTTGTATTTTGTGCCTCTGAACTTGCTGGATTTGAGCACGAGTCTTTCGAGCTGGGACGCACGGATGTGTTCGACGAACGCCCATCGCCTTATGCTGTTGTCTTTGAACACTTGTGTTTTTTGGGGACATTCAAGCAGTGGACAACGCGGCGATCGCAGCTGTCTTTGAGGAAATGGCGGAATTGCTGGAGTTCCGCGGCGAGAATCCATTTCGGATTCGCGCCTATCGCAACGGGGCAAAAGCGATCAGGGAATTGGACGAGCCGGTCGCTGCCATCTTGGCGGACGAGTCACGCGACCTATCGAAGGTTCCCGGCATCGGCAAAACACTGGTCGAAAAATCAAAAACGCTGGTCGAAAAAGGTTCCTTGCCACAACTGGAGAAGCTCCGCAGGGAAGTCCCTGAAGTCGTGATTCAGATGTCGCGGATTCCCGGTCTCGGTGCCAAGAAAGCGGCCAGGCTACAGGAAGAACTTGAGCTCGAGACGTTGGCCGATTTGCGGGCCGCCTGTGAACAAGGACTCGTGGGCAAGCTCAAGGGTTTTGGTGCCAAGACGGAGCAAGCGATCTTGGATGGCCTGGAAATCGCCGAACAGGCAGCGGAGCGGATCTATTGGTCTGCCGGCGACACTTTAGCCAAATCGATTGGCCAACACATGGGGACGTGCAAGGCGATCAAGCAAATGCAATGGGCTGGCAGCTATCGACGCGGCCGCGAAACGGTGGGTGATTTAGATTTGCTGATTGTGGCGACCGATCGCGAGGCCGCGATGGATCATTTGGAAGCCTACCCCGATCGGACCAGCACGATTGCCCGTGGCGACACCAAAATCTCGGTCCGCGTTGGCAAAGCATTCCAAGTCGACATGCGCGCCGTTGAGGCAAACCAATTCGGCGCGGCACTTGTCTACTTCACCGGATCCAAGGCGCACAACATTCATCTTCGTCGACTTGCCAAAGACAAGGGCCTGAAGGTCAACGAGTATGGTGTGTTCGCCGAGGATGGTAAGCAGGTCGCCGGCAAAAGCGAAGAAGAAGTCTATGCCGCGATCGATTTGCCGTGGATCCAGCCGGAGCTCCGCGAAGACCGCCATGAATTCCAATGGGCCGAAAACGACTCGTTGCCGGAGTTGATCGAGCTTGGCGACATCTGCGGTGACCTGCACATGCACACCAGCGCCACCGACGGCACCGCAACGATTCGAGAAATGGCCGACGCTGCAATCGATCAAGGCCTGCAGTACATCGCAATTACCGATCACAGTCAGCGCGTTTCGATGGCTATGGGTCTGGACCCCAAGCGGCTCCGTGAACAGTGGAAAATGATCGAGGAAATCCGTGCTGAATACGACGGCCGATTGCTGATTTTGAAAGGGATTGAGTGTGACATCCTGGAAAAGGGCGGAATGGATTTGCCCGACGATTGTTTGGCCGAAGCAGATTGGGTATTGGCCAGCGTGCACTACGGACAAAAACAACCCCGTGCCCAAATTACCGATCGCCTTCTGGGCGCAATTGAGAATCCGCATGTTACTTGCATTGCACATCCAACCGGCCGGCTGTTGAATCGCAGGCCCGCCTATGACGTCGACATGGAGGCGGTCATGAAAGCGGCCAAACAGCAGGGCACCCTGCTGGAGTTGAATGCAAACCCGGCGCGGCTTGACTTAAACGACCTGCATCTGGCCCTGGCCAAGCGGATGGAAATCCCCATCGTGATCAGCACCGACGCACATTCGATCGAGGGAATGGAGGTGATGCAGTACGGGATCAAGCAGGCACGACGCGGCAGCCTGACGAAAAACGACGTCGCCAACACGCGAAGTTGGAAAGAGATGAAGAAGCTGTTGAAGTCACGTTGACTTCAAACTTCGATCCGTCGACCTTCTCGATCGCTTCTTTGCGCCGCGGCTAAAATCTGAACCGCCCGATAAGCGTCATTCAAGTCGCCCAGATTTCGCACCAAACTGGTGACCGCGCGGTGAAACTGCGTCAGCAGTTGTTCACCCACCGGAGATTCGGTTTCCAGGGATTCCACGTGCCGACCGGCATCGTCAAACCAGACCAACGTTGAGGGCAAATCAACAAATGCGATGCCATGATCGCAACAAATCTGCATCGCCGCGGGCGGTCGAAAGCTGGCCGCTTCGCGCCAAGCCGCCGGAATGTAGTGCCCGCAGCTGATCTGAGCTGTCGCCGAAGCGGTGTTGGCTTCGGCGGGGAACTGCAGGCTCAGTGCGTGATAGTCGGCGGCGCGACCGTTCGCATGCCCCATCCCAGTGACGCTTGACGGCTCGCGACCGACCACGTACCGGCACCAATCGATCAGTTCAACCAGTTCGCGGTTGGCCGTCGTGGAAGTGTCATCATCGCTAGCGGAGGTGGCTAACAATCGGTGGTGGCAAAACACCAGGCGAGGTTGCCCCAAGCTGGTCGCGATCAACTCCTTCAATCTCAACGTCGCCGGTGCGAAGCGACGCGGAAATTCGGTCATGAAAGCGACCCCCGAATCCTCGATCGCTAACCGCACGTTGGCGTCTTTTTGCGGATCGAAATCCAGATCGCCGGCCCAATAAACCGCCTTGCCTGCTTTACATGCCGCGACCACGGGCAGCCAACCAAGCCACGACCGTTGCAACACGATCACCGCATCAATATCAACACGCGACACCAGCGCGCGATAGCCATCAACGGGATCAGCTTGAAACTCTGCCGCACAGTTCTCGGCCAGTTTCGAGATCGTGCTGTAAACGGCGCGGACGTCGAAACGGTCTTGTAGCATTCGCAGCGCCGGTCGATGCCGCGTTAGCCAAGCGTCCCCAAGTCCGATCAGTCCGATTCTCAACTTCATACGGTCATCGAGAAATATGGTGGCTAGAGCAGCTTAACGAGCCAGGGAATGCTTGCGCATTGGTCCGGAGTAAACAAATGATCGCCATGGGACGGGGTCACCAAACAGCGGGGTGCGATAATTTGACGCACGCCCGCGGCACGTTCCAAGTGCTTTCGTATCAACACTTTAGCAGGTCGCCTGCCGGGTAACAGAATAGCGGCCCCAGGTTTGGAGGAATTGCTCAAAATCAATTTGCCCAAAAGTTTTCAGTAAGTCTTGCTGAGTCTCCAGGCGTCCATATACTCCCCCCAATTCGCACATGTCGCGTAATCGGAATCGTTTTGCTAGCTATCCGTAACTGTGATGTTTGCGATTGGAGCTTTCTACCAAAGGATCTTTTCCGATATCCAAAGTAGAGCCATCGTTGCCTGTCAGGCAACGGGAGATGAATGGCACTTGAGCAGTTAATTGTCTGGGATGGTTGATTTCATCATCGAAATGAGCCCACCCAAATGCGGCATCGTGCCGACGCTGCTCGGGATGTTCTTTTTGTCCTTAAGATGAGGAACGGTGAATGTTTTCGTTGCTTTTGAGCGTGGTTCTTGCGAGCGTCACGAGCGAACACCCCAGAAATACTGATTACGCATCCGCATACAAGGAAGCGATGGCGGCGAAAAAACCATTGATGGTCGTGGTGGGGGCCGAATGGTGTCCAGCATGCAACGTGTTGAAGACTTCGACGATCCAGCCGATGCTGAGCACCGGAGACTTGGATCAAGTCAGCGTGGCCGTGGTTGATCGCGATGCAGAACCTGAACTGGCTGCACAACTGACCAAGGGTGAAAGGATGCTGCCGCAAATCATCATGTTCACGCCTACCGAATCGGGTCAGTGGGAGCGGCGAAAGTTGACGGGTTACCAGCCCAGACAACCGGTACGCAATTTGGTCCGGGCAGCGATCGGACGTCTCACGCGAGGCTAAAACTTCAGCAGGATTGGATCAGCAACCAGACGTAAGTCGTCCAACGGCAAGATTCCAGAGCCCGCATTTCCATGGCGCTGTCGCAAATCATTGGCGACGGTGGTGATTTTTCGATCGCCACCGCCGCTTTTTTTGCGTCAATTCGCTATCTTGGACTCGCTGACAACCAATCCGCGAGACAAGAACGAAGGCATTTTTGATGAGTTTTCCGGACGATTTGCTGCACGTCATTCGAGCTGATGAGCCCTTGGGCCCGCTCGTTTGGCTGGGGATTGGCGGACCGGCCCGGTTTTTCGCGGAGCCGGTTGACCGTCAGCAGCTTCAGCGCATTCACAAAACTGCTCACGAAAGCGGATTGGCAATTCGCGTGTTGGGCAGCGGCAGCAACGTACTGGTTCGAGAAGCTGGTTTCGATGGGCTGGTGATCTCGCTGGCTGCTGCAACCACCAGCCAATTGTCGATTGATGGCAACTTGATGACCGTTGGAGCCGGCGCCAAACTTGCGCATGCCGTCATCAAGGCTGTCGGTGCCGGGCTGGGTGGCTTGGAGCATCTGGTGGGAATTCCGGGCACCGTCGGCGGTGCCGTTTTTGGGAACGTTTTTAGCGGCGGTCGCGATATTGGCTCCGTCATTCAGCGTGTCACCGTACTGGAATCCGAGGGAACGATCCGCAGTTTGGGTCACGAGGAGGCCGGATTCTCCCACCGAAAGTCATCGCTGGGGGGGCTGACGATTCTGGATGTTACCTTCGAGCTGGAGCCCCATGAGGTTGCGGCGCTAACCAAACGAATGCAAAAACTGTGGATCAGCCGCAATGCGTCTAGGCCCAGTGAGGAGCGGCGAATTGCGGCTCCTTTTGTTGACCCCGACGGGATCCCGGCTGCTGAATTGATTCAAAGTGTTGGCTTGGCTGGGGTCCGCGAAGGAAATGTTTCGCTGGACTCCAGCCAGCCTCAATATCTGGTCGCACATAGCGGGGCGACCAGCGATCAATGCTTGCGTTTGATTGAACGGGTTCGCGAGCAGGTTCTGCTGCAAACCGGGATCGACTTGCAACTGAATCTTCAAATTTGGTAAGCCAGCAGTTGGTATCGAAGGGAATTCGGACTGCTAGCAAACCATTCCGAGTCGACTGGCCAGGCCGGTGTAGGCCTGTTCGATTTGCCCCCACAACGGATTGACAGGGCCTGACGCGTGGCGATGCGATCGCCTGAAAAGAACGAGCACCGACCGATTCGTAAGCTGCTGCGAACGATGATTGCGGCCCCCGCTGCGCTGTCGATCGTCTGGCCGCTGATGCTGATGATCGCCAGCTACGTGGCATGGACTAGCTGGGGCCAGGATTACATGGCCCGGAAGTATTACGGCGTCGATCCCAGCTTGATCGAAATCACACAGCCGCCCAGCTACATCCGCAGCAACATTGTCCAAACCGTGTACCAAGACACAGCGATGGAGAATCTGTCGCTGATGGATCAACAAGCCACGGCAAAAATCGCGTCCGCCTTTGCCTCTCACCCCTGGGTTCGTGCCGTTAACAGTGTCCGCAAGCTGCCTGGAGGGGCGATCGACGTCCGCATCGACTACCGCGTACCGGTAGCAATGGTTCACGTGATCAGCCGTCATCCGGAAGTCACGGGCAGTTCGTTCTTTGCCGTCGATCGCGACGGAGTACTTTTGCCAACCAGCGAATTCTCTAAATCAGATACGCGAAACTATATTCACATCGAAGTCCCTGCGGCCTACCCGACCGGTGTGGTCGGCGCACCGTTCGGCGATCAGCGAGTCGAGGTGGCATCACGGTTGGCAGCAATCTTGTCCCCGCTTCGCGAGCAGACAAAAGTAAAATCGATTGGCGTGCCGGGCGACTGGCGAGACATGACGTTGCCGCAATTAGAACTCACCACGCAAGATGGCAAGCGGTTATTCTGGGGAAGTCCTCCCGGATTTGAACCGCCCGGTGAGCGGACCGCCGAAATGAAATTGCAGACGCTTCTGGATGGCAATCTTACCGGCAATACCGACTTACGCATGGCCAGAGCACCACGCTGAGCCAGCTGGCTGATCTTGTGAAGCAGCCCTGAACGGGGATGGTGAGATCATCTTGGTCTTCAGGGGCGGGCGAGGCGGGCGCCGAGCCGAAGCGTCGGAAAAGCTTGGCGGCTCCGCGGGAGCGTCGCCCTCCCAGTGGTTGGGAATA
>JBFJVZ010000350.1:0-8420 GCA_041623895.1 Pirellulaceae bacterium
CGAGGTGCCCATGCGCACATCCGGAAATGCCCTCAATTCCAACGGCAGTGCTGGTTATTCATTAATGAACGTAATATTAGTTTTTCTTTTTATGCTGGCGCTATTCTGAGTCGATGTCAAGCAGGAAACGCGTCCAAGCAAACATAAAGAACCTTGGGGGGGTATTGCAGTTTACCTGATCTGAACACTCACATGCAGACGCTGAACATTCCCAACATCGAAGTCCATCTGAGCAACGTGGAAGTGCGAAAAATCGACAGTTAGTTCGCGGCGTCTAAGGACGTGCTGAGATTCTTACAAGCGGGATTACAAGCAGTCGTCAAAAAGACTACATCGTTCCCACGTGGGGGGCAAAGCCGCGAACTTATTCTGCTTCGGTTGTGGATTTCTTTGACGGATCAAGAGCGTTCAACAGATCCATCACGGCTTGGCTTGGGCTAGTGTTGGCAAAAAGGCTTTTTCACTTTGTCCTTCGACATTTCGTGTTCGATGTTCTGCGGTTAATTTTTAAACCGGAGAACGTCCGAATGCGAACAAGGAATCTCGCAGCAAGAAGTAGTCGGGCCCCATAGAGAACCGTGATAGACCATTCAATGACGCCAAATCGGTACCTGTAATTCACGAACTAACCAGCTCGAGCAAATGTTAGAACGGATCGTAATCCGGATTATTTCTCTTCACTCGTTGCGATCTTAAATTTATTTACACCGGCCGCTTGCGCCGCCTTGATGACCATCAACAAGTCTTCTGTTGCGGTAGCAGATGAAGTTATTGTCGCGACCAACCGGGGTCAACGTTGTCTTCTATGTCTATTAACCAGATTTTGGCAGAATTCTTACTTCAGCCCGTCCGCAGACACAGAAAAGCTTGGGACCTGATGGTAAAAGGGAACACAATGACCAACTGTTACAAACAATAACGACACGAGAAAGACAGCAAGGCGGGCGAGGAAATGACAGACATTCATCAAGCACAGACAGCGACCACGCACCATGGCTGGGCCTCGGCTCGGGCAAGACTTGCCACGCTCGGCAGGAAAAAGAAAGTCTGGTCGAGAACATGCTCCGGCACCGCAGTTGTCTTCTTCATCGCGTTGCTCGCTCTTCCTGCTGCGGCTGAGACGACCGTTCCCAAGCAGTTACCCGACCCCGACAATCAGCCGCCCGCGTCTGACAAGCCGGTGAAGGTGTACATCTTGTCCGGCCAATCGAACATGGTTGGCATCGGCCAAGTTAGCGGTGGCGGGACGCGATGGTCGGGCATCACCGATGCGACCGTGTCCGTGTACCCCGGAGAATACTCATCCGATGTTGACTATGACGCTCTGGAGCCGATCAAAACGAAAGAGCTGCCGGTGTACGGCGGCGTTCAACCCACACCCTTTCCAGGCGGAGGTGTGCAGATCGCGAGAGGTTTTATCGAACTCAAGGACTCGGGCGTTTACCGGTTCAGCCCCGGCTACGCCAATTCGACGTTTAACATCATGCAGCTTGATGCTCAGGAAGTGTACCGACGCGAGGTCGGTAAAGATCCAAAGCACAAACTTTTTACGATCACTGGCGGCAAGAAGTACCCTTTCAAGATCACCTTCCTGACCGATGCAGCCAATGGACTCGGTTGGTGGCATCGCACCGATATTCCTGGCACGTTGGAAACGGTTGTCAAAGCCGAGGAAAAGTTTCCATATCTGGTTGATGACGAAGGGAAATGGACAATCCGAAACGACGTCTGGTACAAGGGACTGGTGACTGCGGGTGCGAACAAATGGCTGAGCGTCGGTTGCGGCGCCAACAGCAATCAGATCGGACCTGAGCTGGGGTTTGGGCACATCATGGGTTACTACCATGATGAGCCGGTCATCATCCTGAAGAGCTCGCAGGGCAATCGAAGTCTTGGCTGGGACTTCCTGCCGCCGGGCAGTGAGCGCTTCACGCATGAAGGCAGAACCTACGCCGGCTACAAAGATACGCCTGATTCTTGGGTCGAAGGCGAGCCGAAGAAAGAAGTCAACTGGTACGCGGGCAAACAGTACGACGATTGCTTTGGGGCGGTACACAACCTACTGGAAAACTTCGCGACCGAGTTCCCACAATTTAAAGAGCAAGGTTACGAGATCGCCGGGTTCGTGTGGTGGCAAGGGCACAAGGACGGTGGCAATGCCGCTCATGCCGGTCGCTACGAACAGAACCTGGTGCGGTTGATCAAGACGCTACGCAAAGAATTCAAGGTGCCCAACGCGCCGTTTGTTATCGGCACGATCGGATTTGGCGGCTGGGAAATGTCGGGCAATCAACTCACCGTCGCCAACGCACAGCTGGCCGTCAGCGGTGACACGGGCAAGTATCCGGAGTTCGCCGGCAATGTGCTGACCGTCGAGACCCGGGACTTCTGGAAGGACGCATCCATCTCTCCCAGGAATCAGGGCTTTCACTACAACGGCAACGCCGAGACCTACATGCTGGTCGGCGACGCCCTGGGCCGGGCGATGGTCCAGCTACTTGAAGAGTCCCCGTAGGATGGGACTTTTCAGATTTGAAAATTCAGCTGCGGATCGAGCATGGTTTCGTCGTTAGCGCCACCGCGAACTCGGAGCTGCGGTTTTTCCAGCACAACGGTCGTGTTGGGCGAGACACTCTTGGTGATCCAGACACTGGAGCCGATCACCGAATCGTGTCCAATCACCGTACGACCACCCAGGATGGTGGCGTTGGCGTATACGACCACACGATCTTCGATGGTCGGATGCCGTTTATGGCCGCGAATCAGGGCGCCGTTTTCATCGGTTTTGAAACTGAGTGCGCCCAGCGTCACGCCCTGATACAACTTCACGCGCTCGCCGATCTCGCACGTCTCGCCGATCACGACACCGGTACCATGATCGATGAAGAAGTATTCACCGATCTTGGCACCAGGATGAATATCGATCCCGGTTTGTTTGTGAGCCCACTCGGTCATCATCCGCGGAATGAAGGGCACATCGAATTTCACAAGTTCGTGAGCGATTCGGTAGACCGTCACGGCCTCGAATCCCGGATAGCAAAACACGACCTCATCCGTTGTTCGGCACGCCGGATCCCCGTCGAACGCAGCCTGGACATCGGTTGCCAAGGTACGACGCAGATCGGGAATTCGTTTCAGCAGCTCGATCGCCATCGCCTGCCCTTTGGCCTCAAAATCGATGTCGCTCTCACAGTCGCTGTGGTTCCTCTCGACACGATCCTCGTGCCGCAGTGCTCGAGCAATTTGAGTGGTCAATTGATCGTGCAGCGAATCGATCAGCCCACCAACGTGATAGCGGATGTTGCCGCTGTGCAAACCAACCTTGCGGCGATAACCCGGATACAAAATATCTTTCAAATCCAAAAGTATCTCGGTGACCGCGGTGTAGCTGGGTAGCTGACAGTGGCCAAGATGATTGATGGCGTCATCGGGTGTGTAAGTAGCGACGATCTCTTCGGTCAACGCCGGCAACTGCTCTTTGAGACGAAAGTCGGATGCCACGGTGTTGCTCTGGGTTTGGGGACGTTGCTATTAGTTCATTGTCTGCTTTCTGCTGGTCGATGACCACCGGCGATTTTCAGCGGAAGTCAAAAAACGAATGACCAACGAAGGCATCCCCCGCTGGTCATTGGTGATGATCACGTCAGTAGGACTTGCCGATCCTTGACCGGGTTCGCCTTGACCGATGTCCGCGTAGCGCTAGCGACCGATACTTGGGGGATTATCCAAAAAGAAGTCGCGTGGCCCACGAATCGTGTAATACGGGTAAGCGACTTGGCCAGTGGGCGGGCCAGCCGTGAAGGGGCGGCTCTGTAAGTTGCGGGCGGCGGTGTGACCCAAGAGTCCGGTCTGTAGATGCGAGCTGTAGTCCAAACCGCCTTGCTGCCAGCCGATCGCTCCGGCACGGCAACCCGGTCGACAACCTCCCTGGCCGCCGCAGAGACCACACAGCCCGGCCATTTTGCCGGCCATGCCGCGAATACCGCCGCCACGGGCGCCGTTGCTGCAAGCACCGCCAGCACCGCAAGCCCCATTGTTGCAACCAGGACCACAAGCGACCGCGCCAGCGTGCCCGCCGCCCCCGCCTGCACAGGCTCCGCCCGCGCAACCAGAATCACAGCCGCCACGCGTGTTGTGGTGTAAACAACCGGTCGTCCCGATCAGCAAACAAGCCAACGATCCAATCAATAGCCAACGATTCATCGCGGAATCCTTTCCAGCGTCGTGCCGCGCGAATGCGGCCCATGTCTTTGGTGTGTCTGTACGAGCGTGGGACGCGATAAACATCCAAACGGGATCACTCGCATCTGAAATACTTTTCGGCGGCTGGTTCGGGCTGATGCAAACAATCAGAGCAACCGGATCAGAGTGAACGATTTCCTGCAGTTAACGCTTTCGCAGTTTGCCTGTTTTGTTGCTAGCAGGCGTGAAACATTGCCAGCACAACCCCGTGCCAGTCCCTAACGCTTTTTGAAGTTGCGCGTCTTTGAAAACACTAGGCTTTGTCTCAAAAGTCGTAGCCGGAGTCGCCAGACTTCGGTCCGCGTCTTGGAAAACCTGAATTCTGGCGAATCCAGCTACGTGTTCGCGATTATTTTTTGAGTTTTGAGACAAACACTAGCTCGTGCATTTTCGTAAATGAACCATCCATTTTCGTAGGCCAGGACAAGCAGAGCGTCCGGCTTAGGGTGGTATTGGAGCCCGGCTTTTCTTCGGAGTCGCGGAGGTTGTAGGCCGGACTGAGGACGCAAAACGTGCCGGAGCGGCGCAAACGCGTTGTGATTATTTGGTGTCGCGTCTGCCTGAAGAACGGATCTTGTATTTGCCTTTGAAGTTGCGGCAATTGCGGTGTTTGCTTGGTCCGGCCTACACAAAACCGCAACTTCAAGACTCACGCTTCGGGTTAGTTCCATATGCTGGGAATCGAGTCGAACCAGGCCCGGGCCAGCGGGAATGCCGTTGCATCAACTGCTTGCTGGCTGGTACTCCACATACATTGCGAGAACTACGATCGGAGAATATCGATGTTTGATTGGACTAAGATGATGATCGCAACCGCCGTCATCAGCTTCGCGATGTTGACCACGTGCCAGGCTCAGATCACGCAGCCACGAATCCTGTCAGCCACGCCCGATCGCTATGCCAACTTGCAGGAACAGCTAACCAACCGACTTCGCGCGACGACGGAAGAAAAGCAAGCTTACATCCGCAGACTGGTGAAACTGGTGCGCCAGAAAAAATTAGACATCAAGCTAGTCGTCGCGATTGAACGAAAAGCCTTGGAGCAGCGGCCCGCATTTCCGTTCCCCTATTTCGAGCAAGCCATCAAAATTGAGGCTGCCAAACGCAAGGTCATCGTGCCGACGGTTGGTGAGTTTGAATTGGCGCGAGCCAAAACACCGCCGCGACCGTAGGCTGGTTTTTTGATCCGACCAAGTTGATGATTGGAAGGCGTGCCCTTTATCGTCTGCGAATACATCTCCGGTATCTCTCTTGCGGAACGATTGGCGCTGAAGCGAACGTCAACTCGCGAGGCGCTGGAACTGGTGATTCCCATCGCTGACGCGCTAGGGTGTTGTTTCAGATGTTGACCGGTGAACGGCCGTTTCGCGGCAACCGGCGAATGTTGGTCCACCAGGTCATCAACGACGAACCACCGTCGCTGCGAAGGCTTGAGCACTCGATCCCGCGTGATTTGGATACGGTGTGCTAACGGGCGCCCCGTCCGCCGCCATCATTCGATCGCTTCGAGCTTGAGTAGGAGTGTTGTTTGCCGTGGCAACCGGCGGTTTGACTGTTGAGCCCGGTCTCAAAACGTGACGGCTTGTTGATTGAGTAACCCGACGCGTCAGCGAGGGATGAATGATGTCCCGCGCTGACACTTTTTGACGTTGCGCTTTAGCCATGATGAACACGCCCGGCCGCTCACGCGTCGCGGCTCACAAGATGAACGTCGGAATAACAAGCGGGCTAAGCCACGATGAATCCTTATCAGCCGCCCGCAGCAATCGAACCCGACCGATTCGACCGGGCTTGGGAGGAGAAATTGCGGCGACAGAAGATCGAAGCCCTGTTCTTCATCGGCTTGGCTGGATTCATTTGGTTTTTCGTGACGTTGTTCTGGGTAGCCGCCGTGCTATGTCTGGCTAGCTGGGCAGCGGCGCAGCGGATGCGAGTGCGCCTTACTGTTGGCCCATCAGCTGGCTCGCCTTGCGGACGAGATCGACGAATTCGTTTCTGAGTTGATAGTCGTCTTCGCCCTTGGCGCTTTTGGCAACTTTCTCCACGTCGCTTAGCGTCCAGCTTCCGGCATAAGGGCTGCGGCGCAACTGCATTCCGAATCCAGCCACTGCGGCGGCAAATCGTGTATCATCACTCGCCTTGTCAAAATCGACGCTTTTGTTTTCGATTGGAAATTCCACCAGCGTGCTGGTATCGCCATCGGGCTGTTTGTAGCGAAGCTTCAATGTCATCAATTCATCGCTGTCGGCAGCCTCGGAGGGTTGGGACTTCGTTTGATATTTCAAGTCGTCGACTTTGGGTTGGCTGGCATCCGCCTCTGTTCTGGCCGGCACCAACTCGTAAAGCGCGGTGACCGAATGGCCGGCACCGATTTCGCCGGCATCCTTGGTGTCATCGTTGAAATCTTCTTTGGCCAAAATCCTGTTTTCGTAGCCAATCAAACGATATTGCCCAACATGAGCGGGATTGAACTCGATCTGCAACTTGACGTCTTTGGCGATCGTGACCAGCGTGCCGTTGGTCTGTTCGACCAGAACCTTGTGAGCTTCATTGGGGGTGTCAATGAAGGCGTAGTTGCCGTTGCCGCGACCGCTGATCTGTTCCAGCATGGCATCGTTGTGGTTGCCCATACCGAATCCGAGCACGGAAAGAAAGATGCCGCTCTTAGCTTCCTCTTCCACCATCCGCACCAATGCGTCGGTTCCCGTCAGGCCGACGTTGAAATCACCGTCGGTGCACAAGATCACTCGGTTAACGCCGTCGGTAATGAAATTGCTGCGTGCGGTCTGATAGGCCAGCGCGATTCCCGCACCGCCATTGGTACTGCCGCCGGCGGACAATCGTGTGAGTGCGTTGTGGATCTGGCTGGGATCTTCCGCTGACGTCGAATCAAGGACCAGTCCGGCCGAGCCCGCATAGACCGTGATCGCGACTTGATCTTTCTCAGTCAGCTGATCGACCAGCATCTTCATGCCTTCGATGACCAGCGGCAACTTGTTGGGTGCTCTCATGGAACCGCTGGTGTCCAGCAAGAACACCAGGTTGCAGGCGGGACGCTGATCGCTGTTCATCGTTTTGCCCTGCAATCCGATACGGGCGATCTTGTGCTCGCTGTTCCAGGGACACGCTGTGACTTCGACGTAGGTCGCAAAAGGATGTTCGGCATCCGGCTGGGGCGATTCGTAATCGTACTGGAAGTAGTTAATCAGCTCTTCGATCCGCACGGCATCCGGACGCGGCAGCTGATTGGCTCGCATCAAAAAGTCGCGAGTCTTGCTGTAACTGGCCGTGTCGACGTCAATCGAAAACGTACTGAGTGGTTCTTCGGAGACTCGTTTGAATGGGTTGTCGGTAATCGGCGTGAATTGATCACCGGCAATCCCTGGGCCGCGGCCTTCATCGATCGCCGCTCCAAAATCGCCGTCCGGTTGCGGCACGGGGTTTCCCGGAGCCGGCACTAATTTACGTATCGAGCGATCACGACGGACAACGTCTTCAGCCATGGGAGCAGAACCTGCCACCGACAACGCCAGTGGTGCCGGTTCGGCGACCACCGCCGAAGCAGACTTCTCTGCATCCACTTCTCTGACACTTGTCTGCATGCGCACTTGCTCCTCGACTTCCTTGATTGATTGTGCCAATCGTTCCGCATTCTGTTTGTAATGACGGGGCAGACTTTCGGCGGCCTCGGCTATTTCCTCAGACCGGTCCATCGGCTGCGGATTCTTTGCCTTTTGCCGGCTCGATCGTCGCTTGAGCTCCGAGCGGTAACTTAAGTCTTGCGACGCACCATCTGGCGCAGGGGCCGAAGATGGCGTCGGACTGGGCGCAGCGGCGGCCGGTGCTTTTCGCGTTGTTGAAGAATGGGCGCGCGAGGGCATGTCCTTTTTCGCGCGGCGACCAGCAATCTCACCCGTTGGATCAGCCGCAGCAAACGGGTGGGCCTCTTGAGTAATTGCAGCCAGGTTGTCATTCGATGAGAGCTTGTCGGCCAGTTCCGAAGCATTTGGCATTGCGTTGCCTCGCCCTGGGGACGGCTGTGCAACCTCCAGTCCGGTGACCACTTCCACCTCCTCCAATGATTTCTCCTTCGCTTGGACACTGGCCGAGAAACCTTGCGTTTTCGCCTCCGATTCCAAGACGGATGTGGTGGTCCTTGATTCGCCGTCATCCATCAC
>JBFJVZ010000351.1:0-8412 GCA_041623895.1 Pirellulaceae bacterium
CGCGACATGGGTGAAACGATCGAAGAGCAGTTGAACCAGTAAGTTCGCTTGCTGAACAACAATCATTCAACCTCGTCCGTACGCGGGCGAGTTTTTTTTGTGGTGCTTTCCATCAAGCTGCGGAGCAGCGACAGCGTAGAGCCTGGGGCGCGAGCCCCAGGACGGGGAAACACAGCTCATCAACCAAGCTGCGGAGCAGCGACAGCGTAAAGCCTGGGGCGCGAGCCCCAGGACGGAGAACACAGCGCATCAACCAAGCTGCGGAGCAGCGACAGCGTAAAGCCTGGGGCGCGAGCCCCAGGACGGGGAAGAATTCAACTGACGTGCTCTTCCTCGAACAAGAACTGTTCGTCAAACGTGATTCCATGACGGATCAACAAAGTTCGATACTCTTCGCGGAAAGACATGGTCTTGTGATGTTGCTCCTGGTTGCGAATGTACGATCGAATTTGGTCGATATTCGAAGCACTCACCGAAAACGCCCCGAAACCGCGCTGCCACGCAAACGGCTCGGCCCGTTGAAATGTTTCGTTCAACCATTTCGATGAATTTGTCTTGGTGAAACGTAAGACGTCTGAGATCGCCAACGTGGGACTCAATCTTGCCAGCACGTGGATGTGATCGGTCATGCCGCCAGTCTCGATCAATTTGCCTTTTTGATCGCGGATGATCCCACCGATGTATTCGTACAGACGATCTTTCGTGTCAGGCGTGATCAGGTTTCGTCGGTATTTGGTACTGAAGACGATGTGGAATAACAGGTTTGTGTGTGTGCTCGACATGGTTGCCCCTTTGCTGTCGCCGCTCCGCGGCTAGACAGAATTTGAATGCGCCTGTTCTGGGGCTTGCGCCCCAGGCTTTATGCTGTCGCTGCTCCGCAGCTTAATGGATGCGCCTGATCCTGGGGCTTGCGCCCGCTTTATGCTTTCGCTGCTCCGCAGCTTAATGAATGCGCCGGTTGATCCTGGGGCTTGCGCCCCAGGCTTTATGCTTTCGCTGCGGAGCAGCTTGCCCCGCGAATAGCGACGACTGTGATCACAACGTCACCCATCCGGGACGGCTGGGCCGCGATCCGCGGCGACGATGGGTCTGGACTAGCGATGGCATCCACAGCGCCTGGTCGACGACCGTGATCAGCACGTTGGGGTCGATCGGCTTGAACAAACAGCGTGTCGCTGTCGGCATCGCCTCCGCCTTCTTTTCCAACCCGGCCCATTTGGCATCCGCCAACAAGACCGCCACCAAACCGGTGTGATCGTCCCGTGACCGCATCTCGCTGAGCGTATCCAGGGCAAGCTGGGCATCATCGGCCACGTCCCAGACAATCAAATCCTGCGATCCCATGTTCAGCGACTCAAGCGCCGCCGCGGCCGACCTGGCACAGGTGCAGCGATAACCTTGAGAATCGAGTACTCCGGCCAGCGCCAGCAGCGAGATTGGATTGGGATCGACCACCACGATGGCGGCACGCCGCGACGTCTGTGGGTCTTTGATAGGATTCGTTTGTTTCATGACGTTAGTGATACGGTGGATGGCAAAACGCGGGCAAGATCGCTTGTGGTTGCGTGAAACCCGGCAGAAACCGACAATCCGCCGTTTCCCCCGTTTTTGATTCGGCAACTTTCGACCAGATGAACCAAGAAAACGGTCCCGACCAGGACAACAAAGACCCACGAGTGGCTCGTCGCGAAAAAATGCGACAGATTGCCCAGCGCGGAATCGATCCCTTTGGCAGCCGCTTCGACGGTCGCTCGCTGATCAGCCAGTGCCGCCAGCGGATCAGCGAAATCAAGTTCGTCAAAGAAGATGGAACGGAGTTGGAGTTGCCCGATTTCGATTCCGGTGAAGTCGACTATCGCCAGTGGAAATCGGACAATGGTCCGGGGGGCGAAGTCGGTCCGACCGTTCGCGTCGCCGGCCGCATCATGCTGGCTCGTCCGACCGGGAAGCTGATTTTCCTGAACATCAAAGACTGGACTGGCAACATCCAAATCTTCATTGGCAAGAAGCAGGTCGGTGACGACGACTTTGAGCTGGCCAAGCTATTTGATCTGGGTGACCTGGTTGGCGCCGAAGGCCGATTGGGCCGCACCAATACGGGCGAGCTAACCGTGTTTGCCGAAAAGCTTTTCTTTCTGACCAAGATGCTGGAAGTCCCACCGGAAAAGCACGCCGGGCTGACCAACCAGGACCTCCGCCAGCGAATGCGGTATGCCGACATGGCATTCAATGATGGTGTGATCGAGACCTTTTTGGACCGCACGAAGATTATCAAGTCGATTCGCAAGACACTGGACGGGGACGGGTTTTGCGAAGTCGAAGGTCCCACGCTGCACACGGTTGCCGGCGGTGCCGCGGCGCGTCCCTTCAAAACGCACCACAATGCGCTGGACATGAAGCTAACCATGCGGATCGCGCTGGAGCTGCATTTGAAACGTCTGATGGTCGGCGGTATGGAGCGGGTTTATGAACTCGGCCGCGTCTATCGCAATGAGGGTCTCAGCCCCCGGCACAATCCCGAATTCACGATGCTGGAGGCGTATCAAGCTTACGGCGACTACCAATCGATGATGGACCTGACCGAAGCCTTGATTTGCGATGCGATCGCAGCGATCGGCGGTGGCTATATTCGCAACTTTGACGGCGAACAGGTCGACTTTACGCCGCCGTTCCAACGCGAAACTTACGCCAATTTGTTTCAGGCGGCGACGGGAGTCGACGAGACCGATGATCAAGCCGTGATCGAATTGGCTGGCAAGTTAAACCTGGAAACTGACGGCAAGCATCCGGACGTGATTCGCAACGAGATCTTTGAAGAAAAGGTCGAACACACGCTGCATGGTCCCATCTTTGTGATTGACTATCCGGCCAGCATTTGCCCGCTGACCAAACGAAAACGAGACAACCCGGCAATCGCGGAACGTTTTGAATTGTTCATTTTGGGGATGGAAATAGCCAACGCTTACACCGAATTGAACGACCCTGATCTGCAGCAGGAGTTGTTTGAGACTCAGTTGGCTGGCCTGGAGGAGGAAGATTCGATGGCCAAAATGGACCACGACTTCGTGCGTGCCTTGCGATACGCGATGCCGCCGGCCGGAGGACTGGGGGTGGGAATCGACCGCCTGGTGATGTTGTTAACCGGGAAAAAGTCGATCCGCGATGTGATCTTGTTCCCCGTGTTGCGGCCGGAGAGCTAAGTGCCCGTCGCCCTCCCAGCTTAACGCCAGAATTGACCGCCAGCATCGGCGCAGCCTACACTTACGACGTACAAACTAGCGCCGCCTGCGGATCGGGATGAGAACATGAGCTTTGGCGAAGGATCGGATAGCGGAACAGCCTTTCAAACCATGCGTGGACGTAACTTTCCGGCGATCCGCCAGTTCACGATTTTTCTGGAAAATCGCGTCGGCCAATTGCTGGAAGTCGTGCGGCGGTTTGAAGGCACGGGGATTCGGGTCTGTGCACTATCGATCAGCGACGCGGCCGAGTGCGCGTTTGTCAGATTCTTGGTGAGTGACGCCGACCGTGGTCGCGAGATACTGGAGCGGGCCGGGTTGGCAATGATCGAGAGCGACTTGATTGGGGTCGAATTGCCTGAAGGCCCGCAGCCTCTGCTGCGTGTTTGCACGGCTCTCTTGCAAGCCGAGCTGAACATCATTCAAGCTTACCCGCTGATCGTGCGGCCGCACGGCAAGCCCGCCGTGGCGATCATGGTTGAAAACATCGAAATGGCGATGGCGACGCTGCAAGAAAAAGGCTTCACGATCATCACCGAAGGCGACTTGGGCGACGATTCCGGATTCGAGGAGCAGTAAACAGTTTCTTTGTTTCACGCGACGCCGCAGGCGAGGCTGAGACTATGGACGCCACCCACTCGCCGGCGGCAGCGGGTGAAACAAAGTGCCAAATCAGCGAATGAAGACGCCGTCGGCGTTGATCTGGACTGTGTTGACGGCTTCCAGATACTGGGCTGTTCCCTGCACGACCACGACGTCACCTTTGGCGACGCCGAGCAATTCGCGGGCATCAACTTGCAAGACTTTGCCGTCGGCGTCCAGGAACTGAACAACGGCTTTGGGAGCATTCTTGAGTTTGCGTTTGCAAAAGGGGCAGTTGTCTGCGTGATTGGGATCACCACCGGCGTGTGAATCATCAGGCAACTGGGAGATCACGAAGCTGGCGATGCCTTTTTGAAACGGCTCGATTTCGCCAGCATCAATCCGGCCGGCGACTTTCAGCGATGTCGGCTCAGTCACCGTCTCCTTGATTTCCGTCGGAGTCATGACGTCCTTGGGCTCCGACTGCAAAAGGTACTTCGCTGCTGGAGAGTCGCTCGTGCCGGGAGACGAACTGGTCGAGGCCGAGTTGCAACCAAGCGGCAGAGCCAACAGCAATCCGATCAAAGAGAAAGTGTGTCGCGACATCTGATTCGTAGTGCGGATTCCGCGTTGATGATTGCGTCTTGAGTTTTCGTCAGGGTTTTGCCTTAGGGGACGGATCGCCAATCCGTCTCTTATTGCTGATCTTGTAGGGTTTTGATCGCGGCTGCGATGTCATCAGCGACCTCATCGTAATCTTTGCCCTCCAAGCCGTGTTGCTTGTCGTCGATGGCACCGAAAGAACCAAAGAGGCTTTCAATGGCTGTCGCGATGGACTTCTTCGCAGCTTCGTCCTTATCGGATTCTTCTACCAGAGTCTCGATGTCCTCAAGCAAGTGAGCAACATCGTGAAGTGGTCCGTGTGCGGCATCGACGTCGTCGTTGGCGAATCCATCCTTGATGGTGTCATTCATCTTCACCAGTTGGGCGACGGCCTCTTCGTAGCTTTCCGGGTGCTGATGGTCATCGTCCCCATGCCCTTCGTGGTCGCCGTGAGCGTGGTCATCACCGTGGGCGTGGTCATCGTCGCCGTGATCATCAGCCTGAGACGTGCTCGTGCTGGTGGTCTTTTTCCCGCCGGAGTCGCCGCAACCGGTGAATCCTACAACACACAACGCAACGAGCAGGAAAAGGGAAGGTTTTGCGAACACAAGTCGTGTGAACAGACGCATTGGACACCAGGCGGTTAGCGGTAGATGATGGACAGGTGAATTGTGAGACGACAATGAAGGGATGATACGAAAATTGGGCGGCTGATGTTCATCCCCTCTTAGGCTTGAACGGGAGGGCGAGGAACGCGAGTCTCCTACCGAGCCGCTTTTTCAGCGAAAACTGGTTCGGTTTTGCCCTCCCAGCCATGCCGGCAAGCCACTAGGCGCTGCGGTTTTGACGTCGGCGATCCGATTCTTTTAGCAGAATTTTACGCAGCCGGATATTTTCGGGGGTCACCTCGACCAACTCGTCGTCTTCGATGTACTCCAGGGCCGCCTCCAAGGATAATTCTCGGGGCGGCTTTAAAATAATATTTTCGTCGCTGCCGGCAGCTCGGATGTTGGTCAGTTTCTTTTCTCGACAGGGATTAACGTTCATGTCGTTGTCGCGGGCGTTTTCCCCCACAATCATGCCCTCGTAGACGTCGATTCCGGGAGGGATCAATAGTTCGCTCCTCTCTTGCAGGGCAAACAAGGCAAAAGGCATCGACTTGCCGCTGACGTTGGAGACCAGCACGCCGTTGGCACGCTTCGGCACGTCGCCTTCGACGCGGCGATAGCTTTCAAATCGATGATGGATGATCGCGGTGCCTCGCGTCGCATTCAGCAGCCGAGTTCTCAGCCCGATCAAGCCACGCGAGGGGATCACGAAACGAAGCAAACTGTACTCGCCGCGCTGAGACATTTCTTCCAGTTGTCCGCGGCGATTACCGACCAATTCCATCACTGGTCCCATCGATTCGGTGGGGACTTCCACGCGAAGCGTTTCGTAAGGTTCGTGTTTCTTGCCGTTGATCTCTTTGTAAATCACCCGGGGTTTGCCAACGCTCAGCTCAAATCCTTCGCGGCGCATGGTTTCGATCAGGATCGCCAAATGCAACACCCCGCGACCTTTGACGCTGTATGCTTCCGTGCCGTCAATCATTTCGACTCGCAAGGCAACGTTGCGCTGAAGTTCTTTTTCCAGCCTTGCTTTCAGCTGCCGGGTGGTCACGTACTTGCCTTCGCGGCCCACCATGGGAGACGAATTGACGCTGAACACCATTTGCATCGTCGGTTCGTCGACCGTTAAACGTGGCAGCGCGTTGTCGGCATCAACATCCGAGATCGTGTCTCCGATTTCGACATCCGGCAATCCTTCGATGGCAACGATGTCGCCCGCGGAGGCGGAATCAGCAGCGACGCGGCCGAGCTTGTCGAACACGAACAGCCCGCCAACCTTTTGTTTGGACACACCATCACGGCCATGAAGATCGATCGTTTGCGCGGCGCGAACCGTACCCGCTTGAATTCGGCCCACGGCGATGCGGCCGACATACTCGCTCCAGCCCAAAGTCGTCACCAACATCTGCAGTGGCGCGTCGGCATCCACTTCGGGCCCCGGGAGGGAATCGACGATCAAGTCCAACAACGGTCTCAAGTCGCTGGTCGGTTGCGCCGGGTCCAGCGTCGCATAGCCTTCTTTGGCGCTGGTGAAGACGTAGGAGACGGCGTCCAACTGCTCTTCGCCACCGAGTTCGGCCAGCAATTCCAAAGCTTCGTCCAGCGCCGCGGCAGGCCGGCCGTCGGGGCGGTCGACTTTATTGACCACCACAATGGGGCGGACCCCCGCTTGCAGTGCCTTTTCCAGTACGAACCGCGTTTGCGGCATTGGTCCTTCGGCCGCATCAACCAGCAGCAAACAGCCATCCGCCATTTGCACCACCCGCTCGACTTCGCCCCCAAAGTCGGCGTGCCCAGGCGTGTCGATCAAGTTGATCTTCACCCCGCGATATGGCAACGCGATATTTTTCGACAAAATGGTGATCCCGCGTTCTCGCTCCAGATCGTTCGAGTCCAGAATCCGCTCGCCGCGCAGCTCGGCAGCTCGAAATTGCCCGATTTGGCGCAGCATACAGTCGACCAATGTCGTCTTCCCGTGGTCGACGTGGGCGATGATGACTACGTTCCGGATATCGGTGCGGCGCATAACTTTTGGGCGTCTTCACGACGCTGCTCGGAGGTTTCTAAACCAATGCTTAGCGTGCCCGTTCCGCCAGAAGAAGCCCACCCCAATTCGCACACCCTTGCAGCCTTTTAGCGGTCCGTCTTCGGGCTTTACGGATGCAGCGTGCGTTTCGTGAACATTGGTGCAAGTCTGCGGTTGTGAGTAAACGGTGGCTGTGTAATATTTCTGTCTCCAAGACCGTGCTGAGCTTTACAAGGGCAAACAGTTCTTGAGGGACTGACATCCCCGCCACTTCTCAGCCATGAACCAGAATCGCCGGGTGCCCGTTGGCTCGACACCACGCGCCCCAAAATCACCAGGCCCGCCTCGTGTTTGCGAAGCGGGCTTAACTAAAAGCTTACTTTGTGAAAAATTTCACAATCTACATTCAGCCTGCCGTGAATTCATTCATCCCTGATCGTGTGACCCCAAGCAACGTAAATCGATGACGACCATCAAAAAGGGTTTGGATTTGCCCATTTTGGGCGCTCCCGAGCAACACATTGACGTCGCCAAGGCCGTCAGCCGGGTCGCGTTGCTTGGTGACGACTACATCGGCATGAAACCGACCATGTTGGTTGCCGTGGGGGATCGAGTTGAGTTGGGGCAAGCGATCTTCACCGACAAGAAAACCGAGGGTGTCACCTACACCGCGCCGGCGTCTGGGAGAGTCGTCGAAGTCAACCGGGGGCAGAAGCGTAAATTCGAATCGATCGTGATCGAAGTCGAAGGCGATGATCGCATCGAGTTCGAGGGTGTTCGGGACGTGGACCCGATGTCGCTTGGTCGCCAAGGCATCACCGAAAAGCTGACCGAATGTGGATTGTGGCCATCGCTGCGAACGCGACCGTACGGAAAAGTGGCAGCCCCGGGCACCGTGCCGCACTCGATTTTTGTTCAAGCGATCGATACGAATCCATTGGCTGCTGACCCATCGGTCGTGATGGCCGGTCGCAAGGACCAGTTTAGTGTCGGTTTGACTGCTCTAACGCAATTGACGGACAGCAGAGTGTTTCTTTGCAAGGGACAGCAAACGGAGATTCCCGGTGGTGGTCTTGATGGTGTCTCGGTCGAAACTTTCTCGGGACCGCACCCAGCAGGTTTAGTCGGCACTCACATTCACTATTTGGATCCGGTCGGCCCGGGCAAGACGGTTTGGTACATCAATTACCAGGACGTGTGTGCTATCGGTTCCTTTCTGACCAATGGCGTGTTGGACGTTAGCCGTGTCATTTCGCTGGGCGGCCCGGTCGTCAAGCAACCGAGGCTTTTGGAGACGCGATTGGGAGCGAGCGTGACGGAGCTGATCGAGGGAGAGATTGTTGATGACGTC
>JBFJVZ010000352.1:0-8347 GCA_041623895.1 Pirellulaceae bacterium
TCTCGTCGGCCGTGCCGCTCTTGGCCTGGCCGGCAAAGGCAACCGTCACCTTGCTGCCGGGTTTACTCCAACCCCAGACGGGGACGGGCATCTGTCGTTGAAGAATCGCACCGTCGATAAAAGGCGAGCCCAGTTCGAGCGCGGGGGTGAGATTCCCGCTGGGCGCTTGCGCGGCGGCGTTCGCGAGGAACGACATGTACAGCACGACTGCTGCGATGGTGAAAGCCGTTGTCCTGAATGGTGTGTTGTTCATTGTTGATGTTTTTGGGAACTCTTGTTTTGATGGTCAGCCAAGGTTTGTCGCCGCAAGACTCATTTCCCGCCGCCTCCGTGCCTGGGTTGTACGTCTTTGGACCATTGGTTGTGGAGGGCCAACAAATGCGACACCAGTTCCGGCTTCTCTTTCAGATAATTCTTTTCTTCCGGCTGAGCATCTTTCAGGTTGTGCAGCGAACGAGCTTCGTCGTCTCGGCCCAACAGCTTCCACTGGGCTTCGCGCACGGCCCAGCGGTTACCCCATTGCCAGTGCAGCGTTTCGTAGTGGGATTTCGCCTCTTGTGACTCAATGATTGGCAACAGGCTGCTCCCGTCCAGCGTGACATCGGGTCGTGCTACGTCGCAAAGCTCAAGAATGGTCGGCATCCAATCCATGGCGGTGACGGCCTGATCACGCACCTGGCCCTGGGGCAGTTCGTCCGGAAAGCTGATGATTGCCGGCACGCGGATTCCACCTTCCAAGAAGGAGCTTTTCTGGCCCAGCCATTTGCCCGTGTTGCCACCGCCACTGGCTCCGTAGAAGTGTCCTTTGGGCAATCCGCTGGCGTGGTTGTCTACTTGGATCTTGTAGGTGGTCTCCTCGGAGTGTCCGTTGTCGCTCATGAACACGATGATCGTGTTATTGCGTAAGCGGTGCGCCTCGAGCTTGTCCAGGAGCTGACCGACGTAGTGGTCCGTCGTCGAGATCATCGCGCCGTAAGAGCGACGCGCTTCGTCTTTCAGCGAGGCGTACTTCGCTTCGAATTGCGTTAAAGCCTGTTCGGGATAGTGCGGGATATTGAACGGCACGTACAGAAAGAATGGACGGTCCTTGTTTTCGTCGATGAATCGCAACGCCCGACGAACCATCAGCTCCGGAAAGTACTCCCCGTTTGCCTGCACGGGCATCGTGCCTTCGTACAGATCGTGAAAACCGGTGCGGTGCAGGAAGTGGTGGTTGAAGTTGTCAATGAAGCCATCACGAATACCGAAGAACTCGTCGAAGCCCTGTTTCATTGGGCCATAGTCCCGGTGGGCACCGAGGTGCCACTTGCCGTAAAGCGCTGTGCGGTAGCCGGCCGATTTGAGCGCCTCGGCAAGCGTGACCTCTTGCAACGCCATGTTGATCCCTTTGGCGGAGTTCATATCGCCCTGAGTCCAGAAGTGAACGCCGCTCCGTTGCGGATGTCGCCCAGTCAATAGCATCGCACGTGCCGGGCAGCAGACGGTATGAGCGTACGCCTGCGTAAACCGCACACCAGTCGCCGCAAGTTGATCGATGTTGGGTGTGTCAAGGTCGGTCGAGCCATAGCAATTGGCATCGAGTGTTCCTTGATCGTCGCTGAACAGGACGACAACATTGGGACGCTGCTTCGCCAGCACCGCAGAAAGATTGATGCTGCAGAATGCCAGCAGGATAAGAAGTCGATTCATAATGTTGTGGTTCGTTTCGTGGTTAGAATTCATTCATTTCACGCGATGCCGCAGCCTGGTACTGTCCTCACAACTGCGGAGGACAGTACCCCGCAGCCTCGCCTGCGGCGTTGCGTTAAACACGAGACGGTTCAAGATTGTGGCTTCCAAAAGAGGTCTTTCTATTATGTCAGGATCTCGTCCACGTGCAGTGGTCCTCGCTGCAGAGTATAAATTGGCTGTGCTTGAGGATACACGCCATCAACGGCTTTCGGTGAATCTCTGGTTAGTCCGGCTGACCATTGTGGCCGTAGCTGCGTTCACGCTCTGTTGTCTTGTCTTCCCAGCGTTTGCAACCACACCAGATGAAGTTGCTAAGCAGATTGAACAAGACCGAGAAATACTTTCTCACGCCGGAATCACGCCGAATGCTGACGGTGCGATCCATTTTCTCAGTCGTCTTCATCCAACCGAGCAGACGAGACAGACCGTTACCGAACTGATCGCAAAGCTTGGACACGACAACTATGTTTCGCGAGAGAAAGCTACAGATGAGCTAGAAAAACTCGGCATTGTTGCTGAAGCTCAACTGACCAAGGCTTGGGGAAACGCGGATTTGGAAGTCGTGAAACGAGTGCGTCGTTTGTTGGGGTTGATTCAAAGTACCAAGGAATCCGCAGCACACAACGCCGTCCTGTCGGCCATCTTTCGGACTCTCAGTCGTGAGCGGCACGAGAGTAGTGCACGTATGATTCTGCGAACGATTCCTTTGCTTGAAAGGAAAGGCCATTTTGACGAAGCCTGCGTGGCGCTGTGGTTTGCCGCTACTCGCGAAGATATTGATCGGGTTCGTCAGGCGACCAAACAGGAAGACATCGCGTTAAAGACGGCGGCGATCCCTGCCTTGGAAGTCGCCGCGGACGAATCAGCGGTGGCTGAGCTTGAGCCGCTCTTGTCTCACGAAGTGGATCAGATTCGGCTTGCCACCGTACGCGCCTTGATCGATCGTCTGCCGACAAAGTGTGTCAGCGTGTTGTTGGATCTACTCGAGTCGGACAGTTACACCATCAAGCTGCAGGCCGCGTGGCTACTAAATCAGATTTTTGCAAACTCCGCGGACCAGGACGTTGACTTGCAATTCGCGGCGCAGGCGAAGCTCTGGAAACAACAAGCGGCGGAGCTTGACGCGTCAGACTGGAATATTCCGCTGGGCGCTAAGCGTTTTCAACTGTCCCTCTATCGAGTCCTTTATCGTGAAGAATTCGTTGCCGGGACTGCGAATATCAAAGACCGTTATGGCGAGCTTCGTTACGAAACTACCGTAGACGGTGCCCGCGCTTCAGCAAGTCAAGGAGTGGTTCGATTGCACGGTGATCACAACGAAGGTGATCAGAGATTATTCATCACCGCTGAACAGCTTGTTGGCAAGGACGAACTCAAGACCGCATTTGTGCTGACCGCTGAGATTGGAGGCGAATCGCTGGGCACCGGAACTTACCATGTTGGAATATCGGTAGGTAATCTCCGAGTTCTCTTCCATCCGGGCTATCGTTATGGAGGTTTTCGCATTGAACGAGTCGACAACCATAAATACATGCTCAGCAATCAAAGAATGACCTTCACGCCTGCGGCAGGAATTTTGCACAAAATGCGCGTCAGTGTTATTCCGCAGCAGGACAAGTCCGTGCTGCTGAAGACACGTATCATCGATGGCGAGAATCCAAATCAAACGTACGAAATCGAGTTTCGCGCACAAGCCGATGATATCGGCCCCATCAACCGCGTGGCGATCGAGCGGAGCGGCCGTGTTGGCGGCGCAGGCTTATTTGGGTTCTTTCAAGTCGATACGACTGGCGTCGACCAGTAGAAGCTGTCTCGATATGTCGATTCATGTTGAGCCGTGACGCGTGGCAACCGGGCCAATGAGTAATGAACGCCGGGGAATTCTTCAGCATATGGCCGGCGCGGATGTTCCGTTACGAAATGCATCAAACGATCGCTTTGATCGGCGGAGCTGTGGCGATGTGGTGGGGCCGGCCTTGAATATCCGTTATCGTCGCTTCCGGTGTCAGTCCCAGGCAGTGGAAGATGGTGGCCATCAAGTTTTCTGGTCGTACCACACCGTCCTTGGGTTCAGCGCCGTTGACGTCAGACTCACCATAAACCACGCCGGGTCGAATTCCACCGCCAGCCAGGGCGACAGAGAAAACGTTGCCCCAATGATCGCGTCCGCCCCGTGGGTTGAGCTTCGGTGTGCGGCCGAACTCGCCCATCCATACCACCAGCGTCTGGTCCAGCAAACCACGGTCATGCAGATCATCGATCAAAGCGCTGCAGGCTGCGTCCATGGGAGGCATCAGTTTGTCTTTCAGCAGATGGCTATGATTCTGATGCGTATCCCACATCGGACTTCCTGTCGGACCATCAGGATCGCGCGTCCAGTTCACTTGGACCAGCGACACACCGGCTTCGACCAACCGCCGGGCCAGCAGTACGCTCTGGCCGAATCGATGATTGCCGTAACGCTCGCGCACAGCTTTGGGCTCGGCATCCAAATTGAAAACGCCGCGGGTCGAGGAACTGGTCAACAATTCGGTCGCGGTTTTCGTCCAAAGATCGTGCGTTTGGATGGCCAACGATTCCCCCGAACCGCCAAGGTTAGAATCCAACTGCTTGAGTAAGGACAAGCGACTTCGCAAACGATTGTTCGTCACGCCATCCGGCAAACTCAGACCGCTGATCTTGAAATCAGGCTGGCTCGGATCGCAGTGAATCAACCAGGGGTCAGCGGCTCGGCCCAGAAAGCCGGCGTCCTGCCCCGGCCAAGTAATCATGCCGTTGTTCCAGATATGTTCCGGCAACGTCACCGCTCCCGGCAGCGGTCCGCGACGCGGCAACAGTTCTCTCGCCACTCCACCCAGAGACGGCCAAAGATTTGGCTCTTTGGCCGTCGCGTTTTCCTGGTTCTTGGGACTATGGGGTCGTCCGGTCAGCATGTAATAGCCGCTGGCCGAATGCGCGTTGTCCTCTGTCCGCATCGCCCGCAATACGCTCCATCGATGCGCCTGCCCCGCCAATTGAGGCATCAGTTCGCCGACATGCAGCCCCGGTAAGCTGGACTGGATCACACCGAAATCGCCCCGGATGTCTGATGATGCATCGGGCTTGGGATCCCATGTCTCATGCTGCGGTGGCCCACCGGCAAGGAACAAGACGATGACCGACTTGGCCCGGCCAAAGGAGCGTCCGGCTACGGGGACTGCAGCTGGGGCGGTGAGTGCTCGCTGCAATCCGGCAGCTGACAACCCCATGGCGCCGCCGACGCGCAGCAGCTCTCGACGAGTCATGATACCCCCGCTCGAGTTGCGAGTCACATCACACAACGAGAACATTTGAAACCTCCCGGGCTGTCAACACAGTTCTCCGATCTTGCTGCCCTTCGTGACAGTTTACTTGTACTCTTTGTAACCGAGCCGTTTGGCCGGGGGACGGCCAACTACTCGAAGATTCCACGTTTTCGTTCGGCTCCGTTCAATGCGATCCCGCAGGCTCGTTCCCGAGAAAGATCCTGAAAACTTCGCACTGCTGTTCAATTTGGCGACTTTCGTATCTTGGGGCGGGGCTCAGCGGGGTTGTCCCGAGCGGAGAGTGCGGCGCGGGAGTAACCCCCTTTTGCAGCATCACGCGGCACCGGCGGTTCCGGATAGCTGCGGAGGAAGTTGTGCTCGTCGATCAGGTTGATGTAGTAGTGTGTCGTCCCCGCGGGTAACTGAGCCCGTACCTTATCATCGGGGATAACTTCAGCGGGCTTGCGGAACCACTCTTCGTATCTCTGGCCGCCGTTTTGCGTGTAGATCAGATTCGCTCGAATGACACGGGCTCCGTGCTCGCGGTAGGTGAATTCGGCGGTGCTGCCTTTTCTGTGATGAGCAACCACGGTAGGGACTTCCTCCTTGTGTGGCAGTTCACCATGATGATTTGGGTTGTAGTACGGGTAGCTGGCCTTCATCTCAGTCAGGATTTCGCTCAGTCGCTGGTTCAGCTCGCGCGCCTTTTTGGGCATGGCGTCGGCCAGGTTATCAGACTCTTCAATATCAACTCGCTCGATTCGCCCGTCTTCCGACTTATACAGCCGGTATAGTTCCAGCTCCGGCGTCGCTGGGTTGTTGACGTGTTCGTAATTGCGAACAAGTTTGTAGTCACCCACTCGGATCGTACTTTCCAGTGCAACGCTGTTCGGGAAATGCCAGACCATTGTGTTGCGAACACGACCGTCCCTGTCACGGACCAGCGATGCATCGGTCGGGTCTTTTAGCAGCAATGGCACCAGGTCAAGTCCGTCCAGATGTTTGCCGGCCGGTTTGGGGGCTCCGCACAGTGACAGAATCGTCGGGTAGAAATCGAGCCCATTGACCATCACATTCGAATCGACGCCCGCTTTGATGCCGGGTCCCGTGATGATCAATGGAACTCGTGTGCCGCCTTCCATCAGTGAGATCTTACCACGGTCCAGCGGGTAGTTGTCGGTAATGATCTGACCAGGAACTTTCTCCATGCCGCCGTTATCGGAAGTGAAGATGATGTAGGTATTCTCATTCAGCTTATATCCGGGCCAGCGCGGGTCATCGGTCGCTTCCAGCAAAGCGAACAACTGACCCATGTGATAGTCCAGCGTTTCAACCATCGCACAGTAGAACGGATTCGTTTGCCCTTCCCCGTCCCATTGCTCGGGTTGTTCAGGAAGTGTGACGCCCAGTTTCTGGCAGTATTTGTCCAGCAATTTGCGGCTGCGAGTATGAATCGGTGTGTGGACAAGCCAGGTGGCATAGTACAGAAAGAACGGCTTGTCTTTGTGCTCACGCACGAAGGTCATCGCGTCCTCGCTGTTCTGATGAAAAGGGAAGCCATTTTCATCCAGCCGGAATGGATCGTCAGCCGCTTGGGTAGCAAATCCAGTCAGACGATGTGGACGCATTGGCTCGGTGGCGCCGCGGGCATGCCTGGTCCAAGCGAAACCTTGATCTACCGGTTGAGGGAAAGCATTGTGACTGATGGCCATGTGCCACTTGCCGCAATGACCGGTGACGTAACCATGTTTCTGCAGCACTTTGGGAAACGTGATTTCGTCTTCCGGCATGCGACCGCTGTACCAGGGCGGCATCATTCGGTGAGCGGTCTTGTGGTGAGGTGCGGGTGGCGCGCCTCCTACGACGTGCGTCTTCTGAGCTCGCGCCGGATGGTTGCCGCTCATGATAGCGCAGCGAGTCGGCGCACACGTGGGTGCAGGAGCGTACGCCTGCCGAAACAACACACCCGTCTTAGCGAGCGCGTCGATGTTCGGCGTCTCCATCGGCGAGGGATCGTCGATGTCGTAGCATGCCACATCCTGCCAGCCCAGATCGTCTGTCAAAATCAGAATCACGTTCGGCTTGGCGGGCCTGGCTTCGGCCGGCGCGTCGCTGTGTCCAGCCGCCGCCGGAATCAAGACAAGAAAGAGGACGATTTTTAGGGCAAGCGTTTTCACAGTCGATTTCTCCACAATCATCGGGTGTTCAACCGTTGCCAGGATAACCGGATTCGATGTTCGCCGCATTCGGGCGTGCGATGGGACGTGTGGATCGGCGGAAAAACCGACGAGTAGAAGATGTCGGCCAGGACTTGCAGAGGGTACAATTCATTGCCCGTGGGGCCAACGGCCGCTGACTTCCTGTAGCCAGGCGCGCGAGGTTAGTTCGTGACCTGCTGGTTGCGTCCCCATTTCATATCGGTGATGGAATCACCCTGAAAAAGCAGACGGCTCCCCTTCTTCAAGCCGGGAAGGCGGTAGTTATAGCCGCCAGCCGTCGCAGGCGCATCAGCGATATCCGCTGCTCCGACGCTGCCACAAAGCGTTCCGACACCGGCCGTAGCGGCGCTACTCTTGAGGAAGAACCTTCGTCGATCAAACATGAGACTCTTTCGTATGGAAGTGGGGAAAAAATTGCCGCAAGTTGTCGTAGATTGTAACGATGGGAGGGCGAGGCTCCCGCCGAGCCGAACTCTTGAGAAAGAACCTTCGTCGATTAGATATGAGACTCTTTCGTATGGAAGTGGAGAAAGAATTGCCGCAAGTTGTCGTAGTTTGTAATGATGGGAGTGCGAGGCTCCCGCCGAGCCGAACGATCCGGCATTGCCGGCTCAGCAGGAGCTTCGCCCTCCCGAAGTCAAGATTAAGTTGGGTGCCGATCAGATTGCCTGTAGAGCGATTTGCGCTGGCGGTGGGATTCACGACGCCGCTTTCCCGGACCGATTTGTTCAAGAAACTTTTTGGATTTGCCCGGCTCTATAATAAGGATTGTCAGAGTCTCCCTAGCGATACCTACGAATCGGTTCAATCGCTTCGCATCCCACCAGCCGATATACTTGAATCATGCCTTTGACAAAGTCATTACCGTACCTGCTGGCTCCGGCGATGCTGCTTGTCGCCTCCGTCTGCGTTGCCAATGAAGCCGAGATCGCGGCGACGGTGAAAAAATCATTGCCGTACCTGCAGAGCGAGGGTGTCGCGTGGATCGAAAAACGTGGTTGCGTTTCCTGTCATCAGATTCCCTTCATGGTCTGGAGTCTGTCGGCGGCGAAAAATGCTGGGTTTGATGTTGATGCTGCGCAGCTGGACCAGTGGCGGGAATGGTCCACACAA
>JBFJVZ010000353.1:0-8343 GCA_041623895.1 Pirellulaceae bacterium
TGGGATCTGGGATCTGGGATCTGGGATCTGGGATCTGGGATCTGGGATCTGGGATCTGGGATCTGGGATCTGGGATTTGAGATCTGATCTTCCAATCGCGTTGCTCACCTGAAAATAGCGTTTTTTTCCGGGGGAGTACCTCGTCCATGCCGTCTCCATTTTTCAGAAATTCTTTCCGGGGTTTTCCTCGTAACATCCCCAACACCGATCCGCTTTCCTGTTCAGAGGCAAGCAAAAGCCGCCAACGGAGGACAGAGAAATGCCGGACGGAAAAAGAAAACGACGCCATTCAGAGAATCCCGCCAAGCGAAAGTGGTACGCCAAGCACCGCAGCATCCGGTTTGCCAGGCGTTTCGGCATTGCCAGTTAGTCAACTCTTCCCACGCTTCGCAGGCGAACGTCGCGGTTCACTGCAAATACTTTCACCTTTGCCCGCAGCGCGTGCGAAAAAGGGGTCAGCTACCAAGAGTGCAAAGCACTCGAAGGGCCGTTCCGGCTGTTGGTAGCTGACCCCTTTTTCGATGGACACATCATTGTTGAAAATGCTCTAAACTGCCGATTGGTTTTTCAGCAAGCAAGACCGGCGATCCGCGTTCACATGGGTAAGCCCGCAACCGACATCGGCAACGATTCCATTCCTTCCTGGCAGCAAGACGGCGAAGACCACATTTGGATGCCGTATTGTCAGATGAAGACTTCGCCGCTGCCGACTGCGGTCGTTGCGACCGAGGGCGTTTACCTAATCTTGGCGGATGGACGCAAGCTGATTGACGGCCTGGCATCATGGTGGACAGCCTGTCACGGTTATAGCCATCCGCACATCGTGGCCGCGATGAAGGATCAGATCGATGCGATGAGCCACGTGATGTTTGGCGGCATCCACCACCCGCCCGCCCTGAGACTCGCGCGTGCCTTGGCACGTTTGCTGCCCGGAGACTTGAACCGCGTCTTCTTTAGCGATTCCGGTTCGGTTGCGGTTGAGGTGGCGATGAAGATGGCGATCCAGTTTTATCGCAATCAGGGCCAGCGATCGCGCAACCGCTTTGTTTCTTTTCACAACGCCTACCATGGCGACACGACTGGCGCAATGTCGCTTTGCGATCCCCAGCGAAGCATGCACCAGCATTTTGCAGGAGCGTTGTTGCAGCAGTCATGTTTACCAGTGCCGGTAACCGAGGACCAACAACAATCAATATCAACACTCCTTCGAACGCATCCAGGACAGATCGCAGGCGTGTTCATTGAGCCGCTGGTCCAGGGAGCCGGTGGAATGAAGTTCCATCCACCCGAGGTGCTGCGATTCTTGCGACAGTTGTGTGATGAACATGACGTGCTACTGATCGCTGATGAATTGGCAACCGGATTTGGCCGCACGGGTAGCATGTTTGCGGTCGAACAGGCAGAAATTGTTCCGGATATGATCTGTTTGGGCAAAGCGCTCACTGGCGGCGCAATAGGATTGGCAGCCACGGTGGCGACCGATCGCGTTTTTCAGGCATTTCTATCCGATGACCCAAGTTTCGCCTTGATGCACGGGCCCACCTTCATGGCGAACCCTTTGGCGTGTGCGGCTGCCTGTGCTTCTTTGGAACTGTTTGAAAGGCAACCGCGGCTATCGCAGGCGACCGAGATCGAGCGGACGCTGGCGGGAGCGTTGCAATCTTGTCGGCAACTACCGCATGTCGTTGACGTCCGCTGCAAAGGTGCCATCGGTGTCATCGAAGTCAAGCATCTTCAGCACGTTGACCGATTGCGTCAGCGATTCATTGATGCCGGCGTTTGGCTGCGGCCCTTTGGCAATGTCATCTATCTGACCCCGTCGCTATCGATATCGCCATCAGAGTTGAAAGAGCTTTGTGAAACGACCGTTGGTGTCGTCACAGAATGGTCCAACTGGTAGAACAGGTGAAAGATTTCGGGTTAACGTCTGTTCAGTGGCGTGTCGGTCAATGGTTCGTAAGCTGCCGATTACAGAGAAGCAAATCTCCCCATGGACAGAGACGCCCGTTCATTCGCCGATTCTTTGCGCTCGCTGGTGAAAACTCAGGCGGCATCGCCTGACTACGATCACACCAGTTCTTCGATTGGCTTACCGTTTTCGATCATGTAGGTAGGCCGACCGGCTTGATTGGTGAATTGAATGCGGCGATCGATTCCTAGCACATGGAAGATCGTCGCCATCAAGTCCTGCGGTCGAACGGGTGTCGTTTTCGGCACGTCGACCTTTTCTGCCGACTCGCCGACCACTTGCCCCATCTTCAAACCGCCGCCGGCAAGTGCCAGCGTGCTGAGCGGCGCCCAGTGATCGCGACCGGCGTTACCGTTAATCTTTGGCGTCCGTCCGAACTCGCCGCTAATCACCAACAGCGTGTTATCCAGCTGACCGCGTTGATCGAGATCGTCGACCAATGCGGCTACCGCGCGATCGACTTCTGGTCCGCGCTGATCCATCGCGTTCTTGATGTTACCGTGCATGTCCCAGCCACCGTAGTTGATGGAAACAAAACCGCAGCCAGATTCGGTCAGGCGGCGGGCTTGCAGCAATTTTTCTCCCAGACCCTTGCCGTAGCGATCAACCACCCGGGGGTCTTCGTACTTGAGATCGAACGCTTGTTGCGATCGGCTGAGGATCAGATTGAAAGCTTGCTGTTCAAACGAATCCAAGCCTTCCATCACGCCACTGCGGTCGACATCGCGGCGAATGTTGTCAATCCCGCTGAGCAGATCGCGGCGACTGCCCAATCTGTTTTGATCAATTTGCAAGGCCATATTTCGGCGTGCTTCACCGCTGGGATCAAACGGCCCGTAGGCGGTTCCCAAAAATGCAGGGCCGTCAGCATAGACACCATTTAGCCGCACGTACGTTGGCAAACCGGTGACTGGATGGTTCGTGCCACGCACTTTGGAAAGGATGGAGCCGATGCTGGGGCGAATCGGTACGCCGCCGTTGTCAGCCAGCCGGTTGTCGTAGCCGGTCATCACATAATGAGTGCCACCCGAGTGACCGCTGTTGGTGTGTGCGAAGGAGCGAACGAAGGCCATCTTGTCGGCGACCTTTGCCATCCGCTCGAAATTTCCGCCCAAGGTGACCCCGGGCAAAACCGTTTTTACTTCACCGGTAACGCTGCGATACTCCGCCGGCGCTGTCATCTTTGGATCGAACGTTTCGACATGCGTTGGCCCACCGCTAAGCCAAAGCCAGATCACTGATTTTTCAAACATCCGCGACATCGAGTCGCCGGTGGCCGCCTGTGCCCGAAAAGCATCGGCTAAAGTGAGGCCGCCAATTCCTAACGCACCAACGCGGATGAAGTCGCGTCGAGATTGTCCTTCACAATTCTTACGCAGGTGGCCGAATCGAATGTCGAACATGCTTGGTTCCTTTTTCCAAGGGTAAGAACTCAATCACACAAAAGCGGAACTGCCAAACAGCGGGATTGATTGGTGGAAATGTTATCGCCAACGGTCGGGTAGGTACAAATCAATTTGGCAAAAAAACTGAAGACTTCAGCAAGGTAGGTTTCGTTAGTATGACCGAAATCAGCGGCTCGTGTGCAAGCCATAACCCGAATGGGGGTTCAGTAAGCGGTTGCCGGTGGCTGTCACGCTCGCTGCCTAATAAGATGACGCGTGCCGGAAGCCGACTTCCGGTCCCACCTTTGTCATCCCACCAGCAACCTGCGGCGTCGGATCAATTCGACGACGGTTCTCCCCCAACGGCGATGCCGATGTTCGATTCATACCTTTGGATTCAACGTTGTTTTCTGTTCGCGCTGGCCCTGATTCCACCGTCGCTCACCGCCCAAGATCTGGGTACTGAAAAGGTATTCGGCGGGCACCTGGATGCTGTGACGATGGGTGCATTTACGCCCGATGGAAAGTCGATCCTGACGGTTAGCTTTGATCAAACGGCCCGGCTTTGGGACATTGCTTCGCAAGCAGAATTGCGGCAATACCGGCAACACACCGGACCGATCTTTTGCCTGGCGGTCAGCGGCGACGGCACGACGATGGTCACCGGTGCCCAGGACAACACGCTTCGGGTTTGGGATTTGCCGCTTGGCAATCCGCTGACGGCCTTCAGCGAACATCAAGAAAAAGTCAACGCAATCGCGGTCAGCCCCAGTGGAGATTCCCTGGTGTCCGCATCGGCTGACCAGAGCGTGCGGATTCGATCGCTTGGTAAAGACAACCAGCCGACAGGCGTGCGATCGGGGCATGCGGCCGAGGTACTGTCGGCGGCTTATCGAAGTGACGGTGCCTACTTTGGAACCAGTGATGCAAATGGCCGCGTGTTACTGTGGAGTCCCTATTTAGAGGAATCGCAAGGAGAATTCGTCTCCCACGATGGTGCCGTTAGCCAGTTGCGTTTTGTCTCCAACAACCAACAGCTGCTCACCGCCGGCGACGATGGCTCCGTGCGCTTGTGGCAGCTGACGCCGGGCCGACCAAGAAAATTTGATTTGGGCGATACCCACATCATTGACTGGTCACTAGTCAGCAGTCAGTCGCAGGCTGTGTGCGTGGCCGAAGGCGGCAAAGCATTTGTACTGGATCTTGCGAGTGGCGAGATCGTGAAGGAGTATCCTCAGCTGGATTCCAGGCCCACCGCAATCACTCATGCGGCCAACAACACCTGGGTCTGTATTGCCGACGATGCTGGCAGGGCCCATTTGTTGAGTATGGCCGATGGTTCGCAGCGCGGTACCGTCGCTGGACATCAAGGTGGCATTAGTGATGTCGCCGTTCACCCGGATTCAGCCAGGTTCGCAACCTGCGGCAAGGATGGCACGGTGCGTCTCTGGGGACAGCCGACGGATGGCGATCAACCGCAGCAACCGTTGCAAACTTGGACGATCGATGCTGAAAAGTCGGTTGCTGCAAGCTGCGTGGCGTTTAGCCCCGATCAACAACATTTGCTGTGCGGCGCCGCCGACGGAAAGATTCGTCAGTGGAATATCAGCAGCGGTGATTTGGTCCGCACCATCGACGCGCACCCCGGTACAGGAGAGATTCGCGAACTTGTGCTGACGCCGAACGGACAAAGAATTTTGTCATTAGGCGATGACAAGACGTTACGAACTTGGAATCTGACGGATGGATCTTCACTTCAAGTCATGCAGCAGCCAACCACAGTGCTGCGCGTTGCGGTTTCTGCGGACAGCGCACGTGCGGCGGTTGCTTGCGAAGACGGCATCGTGCGAATTTGGGAATTGGAAACTGGTCAACAGCTGCAATCGCTCGCCGGTCACACCGGCGCCGTCCTCGGAGTCGGTTATTTGGCCGACGGTCAGACGATTGTTTCAACAGCGTTGGACAAATCGGTGCGAATCGCCAAGACATCGATTCTTCGCACGATGCCAATCCATGATGGATCGGTGCGGCACATGGCACTGTACGCAGGTGGTTCACAAGTGCTGACTTGTGGCGACGATCGCCGGATTCTGATGACGAATGTTTCCAACGGCGCAGAAGTCAGGCAGTACCGCGTTAAGGCAGGCGAATCGGAAGGTGACTATCAAGAAATCGAACCCGTTGTGGTCACCGTAAGAAATGACAATCAGCGGATCGCCGCCGGCACCAAGACGGGTGACGTTTTGGTTTGGAACGTGAACTCTGGCGAGACGCCGTTGGTCACGTTAAACGTTGAGGCTCACGTGACCGCGATCAGTTACAGTCCCGACAATCAAAAACTGGCCGTCGCCACGGCTGCCCCGGCAGTTCACATTTTTGGTCCATCGATCCCCGGCTCGCAGCCGCAGCTGGAATTGATGCAGCATCAGCGATTCGCGACCGATGCCGCGGCAACCGATCTCGTCTTTGCGGCCGACAATCAAACGGTCTGGGTTTCGCTCCAGGATGGTCAGATTCAACAATGGAATTACGCCGGCCTGGGCCAACGCCGCCAGATGAATCACGGCGGACCGGTATACGGAGCTGCGATCAGTAGCGACGGAAAATTGGCAGTCTCCTGCAGTACCGATCAAACGGTCCGAGTCTGGGATACGACAACCGGACAACAGAAATCGCAGCTTGGAGGTCACAGCGGTGCCGTGCATGCGATCGCGATGAGCCGCGATGAGACTTTCGCAGTAACCTCCGGGGCAGACGGTACACTGAGGCTTTGGGATATCGTCGGCGGGCGACAACTAAAACAGCTGACGAAGTTTGATGACACCATGTATTCGATTGCGATCCATCCCGAGGGCCAGTTGGTTGCCGCGGGGGGTGCGGATCGTCAAGTCCACTTGTTGGACATGATCACGGGAGAAGAGCGGCAAACGTTGCGAGGTCATGATGACTACATCCACTGTGTCACGTTTGACGCTTCCGGAAATCGATTGTTATCGTATGGATATGCCGGACATCTAAAAATATGGAATACAGCCGATGGTGCGCTGTTGCAGGAGTCACGGATTGGCAAAGTTGGCAATTATGCCCAGTTTTCACCCGATGGAAAAATGCTGCTGCTTTCCAATGGTGATGGAACGGCGCGAGTCGTTCCCCTGCCGTAGCGGAATTCGGCAGAATCCCATGTTTCTCGACATTTGGAAGTCTTTCGAACTTGCGCTGCAAGAGAATGGGCGAGAACTCACCATGCCCCGCTACACTTGGGTGCCATTAGAGGGGGCATGCTTGCTGTTGTTGATTGCGGACGGACCGCTCGTCACAATAAGATTCCCACCTTCAGTCTTTGACTGCCCCCCAAGATTGCCCCTCCCATGAACGATTTGCTACGCGCGTTTTCGTTGTCGCAACGATTGCTTGATCTTCTTGGCAAACCCCTTTCTTACTGCCTCGGTGCACTGCTGTGCGTTTTCTCCGGCAGCGCTGCTGCGGTGGATTACCCCGGCTTGGGGCCGCGTGGTGATCTGATTCGGTTGGAAATTGAGCAAGCGGAGAACTCTGTCTTGGTCGGCAGTAATGCTCGAAAACAACTTGTTGTTACCGGAGTCTTTTCCAGTGACCAACGTCACGATCTGACTCACGGAGTTTCCTATTCGGTCGATAAGCCGGAGGTGCTGCGGGTTGAAAGCGACGGGCTGGTGGTTCCGCTTGCCGATGGTGAGGCGACCATCACAGCTCGCGAGGGCTCGGGCAAAACGGCTGAGGCGAAACTGACCATCTCGAGTTGCGGCGAAGATTTGCCGGTCAACTTTGAAAATGAAGTTGTCCCGATTTTTACAAAGCTGGGTTGCAATGCCGGCGGTTGCCACGGAAAGTCCGACGGCCAGAACGGATTCCGACTGTCGCTGTTAGGGTTTTATCCCCAAGACGATTACGAATTCCTGGTTCATGAAGACCGCGGGCGCCGCATTTTTCTCGGCGATCCAGAATACAGTTTGCTCGTGCAAAAGCCTGCCAACGTTCTTCCGCATGGCGGCGGTAAACGGCTGGAGCGAGATTCGTATGAGTGGCAATTGATCACGCGCTGGATTCGTCAGGGCACACCTTATGGAAGCGAGGACGATCCAAAAATCAGTCGCATTGAAGTGATACCACCGGTTCGCGAGATGAACTTTCGTGCCAGCCAACAACTCTCGGTCATCGGGCATTACAGTGACGGCACGACTCGCGATGTAACACAACTGGCTTCTTACGAACCAAATCACGAAGAAATGGCAACTTGCGAGCCCGATGGACGCATCACGATGCAAGATGTGCCGGGGGAAGTTGCCATCATGGTTCGCTTTGCCGGACAGGTTTCCGTGTTCCGCGCGATCATTCCGCAGGGACTGCCGGTTCAGAAAACGCCGGCGGAAAAGAATTTCATCGATCAACTGGTGTTTGCCAAGCTAAAGCAGCTTGGTATCCCGCCGTCCGAGTTGTGTGACGACGCAACTTTCATCCGCCGAGTCACCGTGGACATCGCTGGTCGATTGCCGACGATCGAAGAAACTGAGCAGTTCGTTGCCGACAGCGATCCGAACAAGCGTGACCGATTGGTTGATCGGCTGGTCGATTCATCCGGCTACGCCGATTACTTTGCCAACAAATGGGCCGCAGTGTTGCGTAACAAGCGACGTAATAATAACGACGTGCCTTACACCTATCGGTTTCACGCCTGGATTCGCCGCGCGCTGCGTGAGAACATGCCGTACGATCAGTTCGTCCGTAGCGTGTTGACCGCCACCGGCGAACCCGAAACACATCCACCGGTCGCCTGGTACCGCGAAGTCCGCACATCGACCGCGCAAATGGAAGATACGGCACAGCTGTTCCTGGGCATGCGTTTGGCCTGTGCCAAGTGTCACCATCATCCCTTTGAACGCTGGAGCCAGCAGGATTATTACGGGTTTGAGGCTTTCTTCACGCAAACGGCGATGAAGAACAGCAAGTACA
>JBFJVZ010000354.1:0-8271 GCA_041623895.1 Pirellulaceae bacterium
GACATGACGTTTCCTGGGGCTGCGGAATGCTCGCTCAGACGAGCAATCCTGACCCCAGGCTATATTCTGCCACTGCTACGCAGTTGTCGCATTGTTGTGACGAATCAAAACGTTTACGCCGCCAACTATCGTGACTCAGGAGAAAAGCCAAGCTCAAATTACTTCCTAAGCCGGACGCTCGCTGGCCTACAACTCCAAGACCCTTCGATTATGCAAGCAACCAGCAGTTTCAGCCTGCCAAAGATGATCATTGCCCAATTGTGGCACTCCTGGCGGATTGCGCTGGCTGTTGCACTGGGTGTCGCCACGGCAACCGCAGTCATCGTCGGCGCTTTATTGGTCGGCGATTCGATGCGAGGAAGTTTGCGGGCGCTGACGGTTGAGCGACTGGGGAAAACTGAAACGGTCGTGATCCCCGGCGCGTTCTTTTCAGCAGCGGGAATCACCGCTGGCGTCGATGCTGTGCCGCTGATTTTCTTCTCCACCGGGGTGGTTGAGTCGCAAGGCGACGCCTCCGTGGCGGGTTCGATCACTCGTGCCGGCTCCGTTCAGATCATTGGATGCGATGATGACTTCTGGGGCTTGGACACGACTGGGATCGTGCCGAAGCAGCTTCCCGCTGGTGATGACGTTGTCTTGAATGAAGCGGCCGCTGCCGAATTGGGTGTCAGAGTCGGCGACCTCGTCACACTCCGGCTGCCCGTCGAGCAAGCAGTGCCAGCCGACAGTCCTTTGGGCCGCCGTGACATTCAAAGCGAAGGACTGCCGCGAATGAAGGTCGTCGCTATTATCCCGGACCGCGGGCTGGGCAGGTTTTCTATCTCTGCCAATCAGGCTGCGCCGCAAAATGTTTTCGTCAGCCGGGAAACCATCGCCGATGCGCTGGAACGTGATGGCCAGGCGAATGCCTTGTTGTTCGATCAAAACGTGTCCGTCGATCAGTTGAACATCGACTTGGATGACTTGGGATTAACTCTGAAGAGAGTCAGGCAAACTTTTCAGGCCCCGGACGCCGATCCCAGAGCAGTTTTTGACTATTTCAGCCTGACCAGCCACAGGCTCCTGCTACCGGAACTCGCGGTCGAGCGAATCGTCAGCGAATTGGGCGGCGATGTGGCGACTCGCGTGACCACTTATTTGGCAAATGCGATCGAGCGTGTCGACCCGGCGACGGGTGAAGTCATTGCCTCGGTTCCTTACAGCACGATTTCCGCGATCGATTCGACCGACGACTTACCCTTGAACTATCAGCGCGAAGCGGACAGCGATTCCGGCGAAGAGGTGATTCCGCTCGTTTTGAACAGTTGGGCTGCCGACCGGCTTGATGCTGCCAAGGGCACGCCGTTGCGGGTCGCCTACTACGAACCCGAAGTCGAAAATGGACGCGAGATCGAAAGATACTTTGATGCGGTTGTCACCGATATCGTGCCGATCACTAAACCGGCAACGCCGTATCGGCTGCGGCGAGCGGCGACGTTTGACCAACCACCGACGATTTACAACGACCCCGATCTCACGCCCGATGTTCCGGGCGTCACCGATCAAGACTCAATCAGCGACTGGGACTTGCCGTTCAAGTTGAAACGCAAGATCTCCAACGAAGACGATCTTTATTGGAACGAGTATCGGCTGACGCCCAAAGCTTTTCTGCCGCTGGCCGCCGGCCGCAGATTATTCGGCAGTCGCTTTGGGCAAACGACAGGACTGAGGATCGCGAGTGACGTCGCGTCGGAAGACGAACTGGCGACACGCATTCGAGCATCGCTAACGCCGTTACTGGCTGATCTGGGCTGGTCGGTGCGTCCGATTCGACAACAACAGCTGGCCGCATCTCGCGGAACAACTCCCTTTGATGCATTGTTTCTTTCGCTCAGTTTCTTTGTGATTCTGGCCGCCGTGATGTTGATTGCGATGCTGTTTCGCTTGGGGCTGATTCAGCGGACGCGGCAATTCGGCACGTTGATGGCGGTCGGTTGGACGCCGAAACAAGTGACCAAACTGATATTGGGAGAAGGCTTGTTGATCGCCGCTGATGGCGTTGCCCTTGGTGTGCTGGGCGGCATCGTTTATGCCAAGGTTGTGTTGTGGGCCTTGCGAAGCTGGTGGGTTGGCGCGGTGACGGTGCCGTTTTTGAGATTTGATTGGACGTGGACCAGTTTGGCCGTCGGTGCCTTGGTCGGCTGGTTGGTGTCCGGCTTGACACTTTGGTTGACGATCAGAGCCATGTTGAAGGCCGACACACAAACACTGCTGTCTGGACGGGATACGGACCGGCAAGCCAGCCGCATCAATGGCCAAGCAGACAAATTGAAAGGCGGATCCAAGTTGCAAATCATTGCCGCCTGCATGGGACTGCTTGCTGTCGCGGTCGCCGCCGCCGGTGCTTATGGCGGTGGACAAGCGGCCTCCGGAGGATTTGTCGGTGGCGGCATGTTGTTGTTAATGGCGATCTTGACGTCGATCTACGATCGGCTGCGGCGGCCCCGCCGCATCGACAATCGCAGCCAGCTGATTCAGCAGTACAACCTCCGCACGCTTGCCACTCGCAATGCTTCCAGGCATCCTTTGCGGAGCACGTTGACGATTGGATTGATGGCCACGGCGGCGTTTTTGATCATCGCGATCACCGCCTTTCGATTGCAGCCTACCGAACGCGGCACGGGGGGATTCGATCTGATCGCGCAATCAGCCACACCTCTGTATCGTGACTTGAGTGACCGGCAAGTTCAAGCAAATCTGCTCGGCCCCGATGCCAAGTTGCTTGAGTCAGCGACGGTCGTGCCGGTGCGCATGCGGCCCGGACAAGATGCCAGTTGCAACAATCTGTACCAGGCCGCTCAGCCGACGGTCCTGGGCCTGCCGGATCAATTCGGCAACATCATCGACGGCGATGCAAAGTTGGCAGGATTCGACTGGGCCAGTCACGCCGACGTTGCTGAGGGTCAATCGCCGTGGACGCTGTTGTCGACACGCGCCGCCGGCACAGAGGACGATCCGATCCCGATGATTCTGGATCAGAACACGGCGATGTGGAGTTTGCAGATGCGTGGCGGCGTTGGCGAACAGCGCAGCTTTGAATACGAAGCCGGCAAGCCGATCCACTTCCGCGTCGTGGGACTGCTGAGCAATTCGATATTGCAGGGTCGATTGCTGATCGGTGACAAGAACTTCCGTCAGCAGTTCACCAGGATCAGCGGTTCACAATATATCTTGATTGCCTGCCAGGATGATCAGCGCGAATCGATTGCCGCCGCACTGGAGAGTCGCCTTGGGGACATTGGCATGGATGTCTCCGACTCCGCAAACGTACTTTCGGGAATGCTTGCGGTGCAGAACACTTATCTGCGGACGTTCCAAAGTTTGGGTGCCTTGGGTTTGCTATTGGGTACGATCGGACTTGCCATCTCGCAGCTGCGAAGTGTCTTGGAACGCCGCCGGGAGCTGGCCGTCATGCGGGCCTTGGGATTTACTCGTCAAAGGTTGGCCCGAGTGGTGATGAGTGAAACTGCTTCACTGTTATCGGTGGGGATCGGTTGCGGTGCGATTTGCGCGATCTTGGCCGTGCTACCGTATGCGATCCTGAGTGGTCTGAAACCGCCCGTCGTAGAACCGATCTTGGTTGTTGCCGGAATCATCGTATTCGGATTGTTGGCAGGCTTGTTAGCTGTCAAGCAAGTGTTGCAAATGCCGCTGATGGATTCGTTGCGGCCTGAGTGATCGACTTCAGAAAAAGGGAGCATGGTGCAACACGTCGACTGGGCGCTGACCGAGGCTGTCGAACATCTGGCGCTGGATGAAGCATTGTTGCATGCTGCCGACTCAGGCGACATCGGGGAAACGATCCGGATGTGGGAATTTGACGCGGTGACAGTTGTGGTCGGCCGGTCTTCGCGAGTCGAGACGGAAGTGGACCGCGAGCGATGTCAGCGCGAAGGCGTTCCCATTCTGCGCAGGTGCAGCGGCGGAGCATCGATTGTCGGTGGTGCCGGGTGCTTGATGTACAGCGTGATTCTGAGCCTGGAGCAACGGCCTGAACTACGCAAGATCGATGCCGCCCATCGCTTTGTCATGCAGCGCGTGTTGGCCGCGATACGAAGCCAGATTCCCGAAGTCGTGTTTCAGGGAACCAGTGACTTGACTTGGCAAAATCGCAAGTTCTCCGGCAATAGTCTGCGGATCGCGCGGCATCATCTGCTGTACCATGGCACCGTCTTGTATGAATTTGACTTGCAGCACATCAGCCGCTATTTGTTGCACGCGCCGCGGCAACCCGAGTATCGCGACCGTCGCGATCATCACGAATTTGTGACCAACATTCCCGTTGATGCAAAGCGGTTGACGGCCGGACTGCTTGAGCAATTCGATGCGTCGACGATCAACGCCGACGTCCATGCGATCAGAGGGCTGCAAACGGCGGTGCACACCTGGCGTCGCAACCGTTACGATGACCCGGGATGGCATTTTCGACATTAAGCACCCACCGAGAGTAACTACAGAATGAGTCGAGAAACGTTACTAGCGATGCTGGCTGAGCACGGCCAGGAACATGTGCTTCAGTTTTGGGACGAGTTGAGCGGTGATCAGCAGCAGCGGCTCGAATCGCAAATCGAAGACTTGGACTTGGACCAGCTTGCAGGATTGGTTGCCGGCAAAGGAACCGAGACAGACTTTGCATCGTTAGCGTCGCGGGCGACACCTCCGCCGGCGGTGCGGAGTGATGGAACGGGTGCCGCCTGGTCTGTCGCCGAAGCCAAACAGCGGGGCGAAGCAGCACTCAGGGCAGGCGAAGTTGCCGCGGTGCTGGTTGCCGGCGGACAGGGCACCCGGCTCGGCTTTGAGCAGCCAAAAGGGATGTTCGAGATCGGTCCCGTTTCCGGACGCACGTTGTTTCAGTTCTTTGCCGACCGCTTGATCGCCACCGGGGACGCCTTTGGAGTTCCGATTCCCTGGTACATCATGACCAGCGACGCCACGGACACGGAGACGCGCGAGTACTTTGAAAGTAACGGCAATTTGGGGCTCAGCGGCGATCAGATCCGCATCTTCAAACAAGGCACGATGCCGGCCGTGGATGTTTCCAGCGGCAAACTGTTGCTGGCGGAGAAGGGATCATTGGCACTCAGTCCGGACGGTCACGGTGGGACGGTCGGAGCGTTGGCGCGTCACGGCTGTTTGGATGATGCCGCGGCCAGAGGAATCAAGCATTTGGCTTACTTTCAAGTCGACAACCCGCTGGTGGCGCTCTGTGATCCGACGTTGATTGGGCATCACTTGATGGCTGGCAGTGAGATGACGACACAAGTCGTTCGTAAGCGGTATCCGATGGAAAAGGTCGGCAATGTTGTCAAAGTCGACGGCAAAGTTCAGATCATCGAATACAGCGACTTGCCCGAGCAGGCTGCAGCCGCGACGCATGAACAAGGCGAGATCCTGCTGTGGGCGGGGAACATCGCCGTCCACGTCATCGACTTGGAATTCGCGCAGCGGATGAGCCGATCGGCCGATGCTTTGCCATTTCATCGTGCCAACAAGAAGGTTGCGTTTGTGGATCCGTCCGGCCAAACAATTGAGCCGGACGGGCCCAATGCGATCAAATTCGAGCGTTTCATTTTTGATCTGCTGCCGTCCGCAGAAAACGCGTTTGTGGTCGAATCGTTGGCAAATGAGGCATTCGCGCCGGTCAAGAACGCCAACGGTGCACCCGCTGATACGCCCGAGTTGGCCAAGCGGGCGATCGTGGACCTGCATCGATCTTGGCTGGAAGCGGCGGGTGCCCAGGTCGAATCGGGGGTCCAGGTCGAGATTAACCCCCGATTTTCGTTATCTCCGGAAGATCTGGTCGGAAAGATCCCGCCAAAACTGAGGATCACTGCCGACCGGTATTTCGGACCTTGAGTAAACTGTGGGAGGTCGGCGAGCGTTCCCACCGGTTTTGACCGCCGGCTACCGTGTCTCGGTAGACCGCCGGCTGCCGATTCACTCGAAACTTTGGCTGGTTTCGTCGGTTTCAACAGATGGCCGACAATCTCGCTCCTTCCTCATTTGGCCCTCCTCCAATGCCTGAATCCTGTTGTTATGCTCACGCCCGTCGACGTCACGGCGGCATGGTGGGCGGCCTCATCGTGTGCCTGATCCTGGTCGGTGTGCTCGGCTGGCTGGGCTATTCGTTCGTCTACAACCGCCGCAGTGGCATTTCGTCTGGCGAATTGATCACACAGGCGGTCACCCGCGGTGCCTTTGACCACATCGTGCTGGAACAGGGTGAGATCGAGAGCAGTCGGAACACCGAAGTCATCTGTGAAGTCGAATCCAAAGGCTATAGCGGAGTTCCGATCTTGTGGGTCATCGACGAAGGCACCAGGGTCAAAGCGGGCGACAAGCTGGTCGAATTGGACTCGGCGACCATCGAACAAGAACTGAGCGAAGACAGAATCCAAGTCACCGCGGCTCAGGCCAATGTGACTTCCGCCGAAGCCCTGTTGGAACAAGCCAAGATTGCTCGCCAGGAGTATCTGGAAGGTGTGTTCAAGACTGAAGAGTCGGCGATCTTGAGTGAGATCGCGGTTGCCAATCAGGAATTAAAGAAAGCGCAGTTGGCCTTGGAGAGCAGCACGCGTTTGGCAGCCAAGGGCCTGATCAAATCGCTGCAGTTGGATGCGGACCGTTTTGCCGTCGTCAATGCCCAGAACCAGCTCGATTCGGCGAATGCCCGATTGCGAGTCCTGCAGAATCTGACCAAAAAGAAAATGCTGGTCCAATTCGATAGTGACATCGAAGCAGCTGAGGCTCAACTTTCAGCCTATCGCAGCAATCTGTTGGAAGAAGAACAGGAGCTTGCTGATTCTAAGTCGCAGCTGGAGAAGTGTGTGATCCGCGCACCCGTCGACGGAATCGTCGTACATGCCAATCGCTACAGCGGTCGTGGTGGCAGCGCTGAGTTCGTCGTCGAAGCGGGTGCCGCTGTTCGCGAACGACAAGCAATCATTCGTCTTCCCGACCCCACGCAAATGCAGATCAAATGTAAGATCAATGAATCTCGTATCACGCTGGTTGATGACGGCATGCCGGTCAAGATCTCTGTGGACGCCATTCCCGGCATGAAGCTGAAGGGTCTTGTCAAAAAAGTCAATCGCTACGCTGAGCCAAGCAGTTTCTTCAGCTCATCGATCAAGGAATATGCTGTCTTCATTGAAATCGTCGACCCACCGGAAAACATTCGCACCGGCATGACTGCGGAAGTTCAGATCTTTGTTGAACAATTGGAAGACGTTAAGCAGATCCCGATTCAAGGTTTGTACGAACACGGTGGGGAAATGTACTCGCTGATCCAGCGCGGCCCGAATGCGTTCGAGACAAGCAAGATCAAGATCGGCGCGACCAATGACACCATGGCGACCATCGAAGAAGGTCTAGAGGAAGGCGATAACGTGGTTTTGAACCTTCGCGAGCATCTGAACCTGATGGATTTGCCCGAAGTGATCGTCGCTGACAACAGCGACATGCGCGAAATGCGACAGCCCCCAACCGGCGGCGGGGTGGCCGACGATGATGACGTCGGCGACGCCCGCGGCGGAGAATCTGCTGGCGGACCTGCTGCCGCCGGCGGTCGTCGACCGGGCGGTCGCCAAGGGAACGCTGAAGGCGGGCCGGGCCGTGGCGAAGCAGGCCGCCCCGAAGGCCGCGGACCCGGTGAGCGCGGTGGTCCCGGCGGTGCAGGTCGCGGGCCCGGCGGCGAAGGTCGCGGTCCCGGCGGTGCAGGTCCTGGAGGCGGTGGCGACTTTGGCGGCGGTGGAAGGCCTGATGTGGGGACCATCGTGCAGAGAAGCATGCAACGAAACGATACCGATGGCGATGGCAAGATTTCCGCGGAGGAAATGAATGCCGTCGACCCGCAATTTCGCGACAGACTGCAAGCTGCCGACGCCGACGGTGATGGCAACGTGACACGCCAAGAGCTGACCACCGCCATGAAAGCACGCATGGAAGGTGGCCAATAGATGAGCATGATGGACGCCTATGGAACCAGCCAAGCGCAACTGGACGCTGCCAGCGGAGCCGCCAGCCCGCCTCGGTTGGCGACGTCGATTCGAAATCTCACCAAAGACTATGTCCTTAAAAGTGAGACGGTCCGCGCCTTGCGTGGTGTTTCCTTTGACGTGCCCGAAGGTGATTTTGTGGCCATCATGGGACCCTCCGGCAGCGGCAAAAGCACCCTATTGAACCTGCTTGGTTGTTTGGACAAGCCGACATCCGGCAGTCTGTTTTTGGGCA
>JBFJVZ010000355.1:0-8263 GCA_041623895.1 Pirellulaceae bacterium
CCGCTCCACGATCCCATGTTGTAGGCATGCGTGAACGTCGTTCCTCTGCGGGCCAACCGATCCAGATTGGGAGTTTCGACTTCGCTGTTGCCAAGTGCGGAAATCGTGTCAAAGCACTGATCGTCGGCGAAGATAAACAGAATATTGGGCTGATCCGCAGCCGCTGCTTCATGCCCGCTAAAAATGTTGGCCAACAGCAAACAAACAATCACACCAAAACGACTCATTTTCATTGCCTCAAAACATCGTTGCCAGAAGAATTTATGCCGACGCTGTCCGCCGCGATCAGGCAATTGTAGTCTACCTGGGCGGCGACCATTGTGTCCTCGCCCGCCCGCTGCCACGGTTAAGTATTCGAGGGTGACGTTAAGGCCGTCGTTGGCAAAGGAATCGGCTCGTTGAAGATATGAGCGCGCGGTAGTTCAAAACCGATCATTTGAATTTGCTACCATGTGCTGTGATTCGATCCTATTTCTTGTTGCACGGGTGAACCATGCTTATTAAATCCGCTTTCCCCCCATTTTTGATTTTCGGTTTAGCCCTTTCCTGTATAGCCCAGGAAAAACCAAAATCGATGCCGATTGAACTGGAGGTATTGAAGGCGTGCATTGGAGTTTGGGATGCTGAAATTGAGGTCTGGCCGGAAGGACCTGAGTTGTCCTCGATCAAATTCAAGGGCGTGGAAACGAATCGCCCTTACGGCGAGTATTGGATTGCATCCGACTTCGATTCTGAATTCATGGGTCAGGAATTGAAAGTCCATTCCATCATCGGTTACGACCTGGAAAAAAAGAAAATGGTCGGCACAAACATTGACCACGGCCCCTACGCAGCAAGTATGACTGGCGATTACGATCAGAAGTCGAAGACGGTCCACTGGAAGACGGAAGCCAAGGACCCAAATGGAAAGCCGTTGGTGCAGAGGACGTTGATTACCCAAAAAAGTGCGGACGAAAGAGTGCTCGTATTGTCCGTGCCTGGCGAAAAGGAAGACGAGTTCAACAAATTCATGGAAATCAGATTCCTTAAGCGGAAATGAGGAATCTCTGTTCGCAGCAGGGTTTTGGCAGCAGGCAAACGGATTTCAGGGAAGCGGCCGAATAGTACATCTGAAATCCAGCTCTTCGATTCGCCGGATCAGGGTGACTTCAGTGCCGCGTTGGCAAAGGAATCGGCTCGTCGAATATCAGAGCGCGTACAAATTGCGGCGGTGGCGATCCGTACGACAGGACTTTGTCGTGATAAGCCTTTAAGTCGAAATCTTCGCCCCACTTTTGCTCCGCGTCCCGCCGCAGTACGACGTGTTCCAGGTAGCCAACAAAATAAGTTGATAATTGACCTGAGGTCAGTTGAGCTCGCGTCCATTTTCCGGCCGCCTCTCGTTCTTCTTGAAACGCGTCTTCAACCATAATCCGCATCGCATCACGGCGTGAGATTCCATCGACGTGTACGGCATGGTCAACAACGGCGTTGGTGACATCTCGCAGATACCACTTCAGCGTGATCAGTTTCAGCAGTGGATCGTCGTCCTGAAATCCTTCCTCGCACATCATCCACTCCGTATAGACAGCCCAACCTTCAACGAACGTGCCCGATTGAAACAGGTGCCGCAGCTTGCCCGGGTAGCGGTTTGCGTGGGCCAGTTGCAGGAAGTGTCCTGGCATCGCTTCGTGGATCGTCAAGACATCGACTGAACGCGTATTGTATTCGCGCAAGTGGGAACGAATTTGTTTCTCCGTCCAGTCCGCGGGAATCGGAGAGACTGCATAAAACGTTTTCTGTCCCGTTTCCAGAGGCCCCGGCGCGTCGCAATACGCCAACGATACGCCGCGTTGAAACTCGGGCATGACGATAATTTCCAGCGGATCCGGCAGGATGGTGATCAGATCCTTGCGGCGAATAAAATCAGTGGCCATCGCAACGGATCGCCTGGCAGTCGCAACGATTTCACCTGCCCGGGGAGCTTCGGCGTAGGCTTTCTCCAATCCAAAGCGAATCACCGCTCGCCGAAATGCATCGGCAGGATCTTCGGGAAACTGCGTCAGCGGATAATCCTGGCGATAGAGTTCTTTCGCGATTTCATACATCTGCCGGTGAAGCTCACGCACGCGCCGATCCGCCAGGTTGCGAATTTCCTGGCGCCGCAGCGGCGAATGCAGCGAAAAGGAAAGTTTTTTCTCATACAGTTCAATCCCAAGCCGAAAATCTCCTTTCGCGGCCGGTAGCAATTCGGACTCCAACCATTGTTGATGCTTCGCAATTGCCATTTCAGCTATTTCGGTGGCACGCATCAGCCTTTCTCGTTGAGCATCCGAAAGGTCGTCCAGCAATGGGCGAACCATGTTGTTCAGCGTTTCGATGACGCCGCGATTCTGCAACGTGGCTGTTTTGGCATGCACCGCAGGCACGCGTTCCGGCTGCAGCGTGCCTCGCACCTGCTGCAGGAACCGCGGCAGCTGCTCAAGCCGCTTCGCAACATTGTCAAGTCGCTCCTGGATTGGCGCGTAATCTCGCGCCATCAACGCGTAGATCGAATCTCCAGCCAGACCCGTGTAGACGAGCGGGTTCCATTCCCATTCCCGCAATTCCGTTAGTTTCCAAAGTTGCGCGTCCAGTGCATGCCGCAGAAGCGCGTAATCAACTTGGTTTTGGCGAGACAGTTTACTTGCGTCCATGCGGTCCAGTCGTTCGACAAAACTGCGGAGCCAATCAAGGCGTTTCGCACGTGCATCCGCGCTGACATCATCAAGTTGGTCATCGAAGCGATGGTCTCCGAGTCCAGTTGCTCGGACAGGAGAAAATGCAACGATTTGCTCAACGTATTCTTCGCCCAAACGCTCAAATTCTTGGTCCCCGGTTGGCTCGTGCCCCGACACCACCTGCGCGGCAGAAATTGACATGATGATGATCGTCCTGGTGAGCAAGTTCATGATTGTTTCCAGATCAGCTGTGGTTTCAGCGCGGCCCCGTGGATTCTGCCGGTTTCGTGAGCAGACTCACTACCACCAGCATCGTAACGGACACGGTAATTGCCGGCAGGACTGCATCCAACTCGATAGCGGCTGCCGGCAATTTTTCCCGCACAAAGCCAGCCTCGTTCCAGGCAAGCGTTACGATCGCTCCGGCACAAATCGACGAGATAGCTCCCTGCTTCGTAGCACGCTGCCAAACAAGTGCCGCGACGAGTGATGGGGTGATGCAAGCACCGTAGATCGTGAATGCGTAAAGCGCCTTTTGAAAAAACCCCGTTGATTCGGAGAACATCAACGTGACGAAGTATGCGATGACACCGAAGACGATCACGAAGAAACGGCTGACCCAAACGATGCGTTTTTGCGAGGCCTTCGGATTGATGTAGGGAAGATACAGGTCATTAACGACGCTCGTCGCCGGCACGTGCAGGAAAGAATCTGCAGTCGAGATGATGATGGCGACAACCGTTACCATGAACACGCATCCCAGCGGGAGCGCAAGGTAATGACGGGCCGCGTATATCAGGATGTATTTTCCGTTCTCGGGATCGGGAGTCATGCTGCTCGCGATCCATGCACACGCGATAATCAATAGCTCGACGATGAACGCAATGAAGATCATCGCCGTAACCGCGGTCCGCGCTCCTTTTCCGCTGCGACTGGCGAAAATGCGCTGATATTGATTGGCATCGCCAAGGACAAGCAGGAAGACCGGCAGAATGTAGTTGACAAGCTGTGTCGGTGTGTAGACGCCCCACAGATTCAGATGGGAAGCGCGCTGGTCTGCGATGAAGGCCGACTCAATCCCCGACCATCCACCTGCTTTGAACCAGTAGATGGGAAAGGCAACGACCATCGTCAGCATGATGATGCTTCCTGTGACCAAATCCATCCAGGCAAGACTCATCAGTCCAGCCAGCGATGCATAAGTGATGATACATGCCGCTGCAATTATGGTTGCCTGCGGAGCCGTTAACACCGCTTTGTCCCCCACGATTACTTCGAGGACCGCGCCGCCGGCGTTGAATTGGTAACTTACAATGACCATATACGCGAAGACGAGCGACAGCATGGCAAGATTTCGCGCTACGGGGCCGAAGCGACGTTCGATAATCTCCGGGACGGTGCTGGCTTCGACGTCTCGCGCCCGAGTCGCAATCAAAGACAACAAAGCCATTCCTACGAGTGTGGCAATCGGCAACAACATCGCCGCCATGCCGGTTTCATATGTCTGCTCAGCGTTGCCAACGATGGAACCGGTACCGATCCATACCGCCAGCATGGTACAAACCATCATCCACGGCGACAGTGAACGACCAGCTACGGCGAAGTCACTTTGGTCCTTGACGTCCTGCGATTTCCAGACCGCGATCCCACCTAGCAGGATGAGATAGGCAATGATGCAGACCAGGTAGACCATCGTCCGTGCTGTTTACTCGTTGATCTCGACGTCTGCATTCAGATTGTCGCGCAGGTATTGGGCCACATCTGCCTGTGCCGACCCAAAGCTGGATTCATCGATTTCGATGTTGTAGCCGTCGGGAACCGCCAGGGGTGTGAAAGCCTGCTTCTTAGCAAAAACGCCGCGGCCGTTTCCAATCAGTTCCACAGTGCTTTCAATTCCCTTCACGCAGATCTGGTCGCTGGACAAGCTTTCGATAAAGAATGCCCAGCGTTCAATTTCGTCGTCCAAAATAAATGTTAACACTAACAGCCGTCCGCGCAGACTCCATCTCCCCTCGCCAAACATGTAGCCCACATATTTTCCCGAGTGATCGGTGACCACCATCTCAAGCCGGAAATTCTCTTGTCTGCGCAGATCCAGGCGTATTTGTGAGGATGTTGTCTTGTCCACGAAGACTGGTTTATTTCCATCAAGTGGCCAGCCGATCTCGCCGTCCTTCGAGATGACTGCTGGGTATGTCGGTGACGATTTTTTGATATCGGCGGAGTATTCCCAAATCCCGGTGAGTGCCTCCTGTGCTTTGTCTGCGTTAATGAACGGATCGACGCTGTCCCCAGTCTTTTCGACGGACTTATCATCAGTACGCGGCTCGTCCGCTTGTCCGGTGACCGGTAAGCCGACAAGGATCACAACAACGATCAAACAAATACTGTGCGGTTGGATGCGTAAAAATCGATTCATGAAGCGAACTCCGTTTTTGCTGACTTTTGGCTTAACAATCAAAAAGGTTGGCGTAAAGTTTCGGCGACGTCGAACCGCAGCGTAAGACTTGTCAAACCGCCGCATCGGCGAAGAGCAAGCTGCTTCAGCAGGACGACGAAAGCGAACGGTCGCCACAAACCGCTTAAGTTAAGGCGTCCGGATTCGGGAGTGCAGACGGCGGTGAATTCACTCATCTGACGCCCCGTTCGTGCTTTCCGTTGCTAATCCCATCCGTTGTGTCAGAGCCTGATCTTGGGGAAGCGGGACTCGCCAAGAGTTTCGGCCTGACGGCCAAAAACGCCGAAAGTCTGGGAGACTTCCCCTACGGCTCGAACCCTAGCTCTTGGCTGTGACAAAGCACTGGGCTTGCCGAGGGAGTTTATCCGGCAACAGTCGTCGTTCCTATAGGAATTTGCGAGCTCGTTTGATGCAACGACTCGAACGCAGGGCGTCAACGACTCCGTTTTCAGCTGCCAAGGCACGGCGTGCAGTCCCGCGTATGGAAACTGCGCTTTTATTTTGGAAAATTCGCGCATGATGCCATTCGTTGTGGGCTCAAAGGTGAGATTGGGCGAGCCTGTTGGTTGCGTGAGGTGCTCCCTCGCCTCCGGCTTCGCGTTAAACCCGGATTATGCATGACATTTGCAGGCCGGACCAGGTAAATGCTTTGTGTGCCGGAACTTCGGTCGCTATTTCGACGATTGGCTGCCGCGCACCTAACACACGACTACTACAAACAACATTTACGCCGTTCCGGCAACACATTGCGACCTCGGTCCGGCCTACGTCAATAATCCGGGTCAAACGAAGCGCCCCACAATCCGTCGCAGGTCACGGCGGTAGGACCTGCGATTCGATCCGCACGTTACCATTGATCCTGTAGACACGCCCCCATTCGCCACCCGATCCCCAGGAACGTCTGTCTTGTTCACTCCATCACTTTGCCCCGGCAGTATTGCGTTTCGGTTTTTCGCCTGTTTGATGACGGTCAACTTGCTTGCAGGTCTTGGTCGGGCAGAGTTGGAAGTTGAAGCGACATCACATGCACGCCTGGGCGACGGCCCATTGGACGCGTATACGGGAACCGTGGCTTTGCCCGCGGATGGGCTTTGGCGAATCCGCGCGCCCGAATCGGTGGATTCGGTCCGCGAACTGTATCTGATGCCCACACAACCGTCTCGGCTCCGGCAGTTGGGCAAACGGATGTACGCGGCGTTAGAGGAACGGCAAGTCCAGAACAGTCGTTGGCAGGTGCAAATGGGGTTCGAGGCCTGCCGCCAATATGCGCAGGACAGCAAGGGCGTTGGTCCCAAATCGATTGCCGACTTGGCCGGTGATAAACGGTGGAAATATGTTTCCGATCGTTGGGACACGGCCCATTGGCGGATCAATGAGTTGAAGGATTTCATCGATCACGACACGTTGGAAGGGCCCTTTGTTCATTTGATCCCCGAAGTCCGTTTTCAGTTTTCCCAATCCGACAGCCGACCGACAGGTGGGCAGGCAGCGGTACCAGTTGAAACACGGCCCAGTGCAAGAGTGCGCAAGGTCGTACCAACAGACAAGCGAGTCGTTTTGGCATTCGAGTTACGTCCCTTCGTTGACGATGGAAAGCACTGGGTGCTGTACACCGACGGAAATTGCGAGCGTGTTGAGATTGACGCTGACTTGCTGAAGACGCAAGAGGTGAAGATTCGCCCGATCATCGGCCAGGACCACCGAGCCGAAGTCGCCGCCGAGCAACCGACCCAGGAATACAAGACTGTCTTGGTGACCAGTGAACCGATCACCGATTCGCTGCGTCTGACCGCCTACAACCAAGTGCTCGACCAGAACCTGGAGATTAGGTGGGACGTCGCGTCTGGTTCTGACGTTTCGTCTACAGACTTACGTAAAGACGTCACCGATGCCAGGAAATTTGCCTGGCGACCTTACTTGCTGGCGGCCAACGGCGGCGTGCTGAATGTATGGGATCAGTCCGGTCAAGAAAACCAACCGGCGAATCCCCAGCGTAATCTTTCCATGTTCGCTGTCTTGGGTGGTCGCGCCGCTATTGAAGAAACATTGCAGTTGCAAGATTTGATCGTGACCGACTCCGCTGAATCGGCAACCATCGATGTCGCTTCAATAACCGGTGTTGAAGTCAAATCGCATCCTTTCGAAGAAATGCTGGGCGGTCAACCTGGCGGCAGCCTGGAAATGGCGCGGTACGTTCCGCCTGATCGTTTCTTTGTTTATGTGGGGAAACCCGAATCGATTTCCGCGTTGCTGGACACTGGTGCGCCGTTCATCGCAAGCATGGGCACTGCGCTGACCGGCAACTGTTTGCAGTACAACCTGGAAGCGCGCTATCTGGCCAGACTGGGCATGACTCGCGACTGGGTCGATGCGGTACTGGCATCCGGTCTGACCAGCGAAATGGCATTGTTTGCCCCCGATCTGTTCTTCATCGACGGCACTGACGTGACGATTGTGGCGAAATTGAGACAGCCACAGTTGCTGCGTCAGTTGCTCGGACTACTGGGTGCATCCAACTTGACATCCGAAGCGGTCTTGGAACTACCGACCACAACAGGAGACCCCGCGTACTTGGCTCTCCGCGACGATTTGCTGTTTGCCAGCACCAATCGCGGCGAACTTCAATCATCGATCGATTTGCTGGAGCAACAAGGTGAAGGCAGCTTGGGTGGAAGCGCGGAATTTCGCTACATGTTGACGAAGTTAGCTGTTAACCAGGAGACGCGTCTTTACGCTTATTTCTCCGATCCGTTCGTGCGCAGGCTAGTGGGTCCTGAAGTCAAGATCGGGCAACGACGGCGAGTGCTCGCTAAGGCAAAAATGGAAGCGCTGACCTCGCGCGCCTTGCTGGCTCGACTGGACGGTCATGCCAAACCGGATTCGCTGTCGGCCTTGATGCGAAGCGAACATCTTCCACAAGGCTGGCAGAGTGAAGATATTTCGATCGACGCAACGGGGCTGGTTCGTAGCGAGCACTACGATCGGCTGCCGGAGATGCGGACCTTGCCCGAAGTTCCGCTGAAAAATGTGACACCGCAAGAAGCGGAAGCTTATCGCCTGTATGTGGAAAACTACTCGCGGTATTGGCGCCGCTTCTACGACCCGA
>JBFJVZ010000356.1:0-8128 GCA_041623895.1 Pirellulaceae bacterium
CATGAAATCGTTGCCGACATCGTGGCGTCATTCGATAAGTTTTTGAGTGAGAAACATATCGCCAAACTTCGCCGCGAGTACGTAAACGCCATCACCGATCAGCGTGACAAAGCTGACCCTTCAGCGATTCGCAAGGAATTGCAGAAGCGGAAAGCCACGTATCAGCAATTACGTGAGCAGGTGCGAAAGTTTCCGGATTTGCTTGAGGACTTCGCCGAACCATTACGTGAGGACAAAGCCGAAATTGAGCGGCTGGAGTCTCGATTAGCGAATATCGAAGCCGACGACACGAACCACGTCATTCAGTTTGACGAGCACGTTGCGAAGCTGACGAACATCGTGACGGAGTTGAAAGCGGCCGTCATGGAAATCATCGACACACACCCGCACCTAGTGCGTGAACTGCTAGGTTCGATGATCGAGGAAATAGAACTGGATGTTCACGACCGAGGCGAACGACGTAACCCACGATTCCGCCTTGATGGTGGCGAAATCAAGCTGAAGCCGGGTTTTAACTTGACACCCGCTTCCTAAAGCTAAGGTCGCAGGTTCGAATCCTGCCGTGGGTGCTGTCGCGACGTGAGCGTCCGAGTGGCATACGAATGCCGCGCTCGCGTTGCCCTTAATTGGAAGAGGAGCGCGTCCGGATGAGTACCGCAACTTTCTTAAGACCTGCAATGGCGGCCACCCCAATCCTGACTGCGTCCAGGTGCCCGGCGTGAAAGGTAGCGACAATGTGGGTGTCGGCGCGGTCTTCCATCTCCAACCATCAAGACCGGGTGTGAGCCAACTGAGCATGTATAATCCGTCCGGTTACCGAGATCTTTCCGAATTAGAGAACAAACGATGCCCGAATCTCAGCGGATGATTACGACCGAGTGTCCCCAAGGACATCGTGTTCGAGGAACGGAAATGTTCTTGGGGAAAAAGGTGCATTGCCCACGATGCCGGGAAGAGTTTTTGTTTGCCGTTCCGACATCGGAATCGGTAGTGGTGCTCGCGGTGGCCGAAGACAACACCGATTCCTCATCAACAGAAGAGCAGCAGAGCAGTTCATCAGAACGCGTGGGCGATGTCAGCGAGACCATGATTGGCCGGATCCTGGGTGACTGGACGCCGCCGCCGCCGCGAACTTGTCCGAATTGCGGCACGGAAGTCCTTGGCACTCAGACTATCTGCCACGGATGCGGTGATGACCTTTGGTCAGACGACATCTCGGATTCCATCGAGACACCGGTCATCAGGACAAATCAATTCGAGGACGTTTGGGTACGTCGCATCATGAGACCACGCGATGAAATAGCTTTCATCGATATTCATGCTTCACTGGCATCGATGCAAAGCTTCGTGCGTCAAACAATGCACACACGGTATCCCGTTTGCGACCAAACACCGGATAATCCACTGGGGGTCGTGCACATTAAAGATATTCTGGTCGCGGAGCCCAGTAGGGAAGCTTTTGACCTGTCCAAGATCATGACGACTTTGGAATGTATCCCGGATCGGCTGCCGATAAGTGGTGCATTCCGTCACCTGCAGTTGACCCATCGGTCGATCGCTTTGGTCATCAATGCTTCGAGAGTCACAACAGGCATCGTGACGATGAAAGACCTGTTGGCAAAGATGATGGGTGTGTCCCCATAGATCATTCTCCGCCATGGCTCCGATCAAGAGTTTACGGTACATCGACGGGCTCCTGGTTTTCCAACGTATAAACGATTGGCAAACATCCATGATGACGATGCGATATTTCTCAAGAATGTACGCATTGCACATGGCGGCTATTGTCTTGCGGCGATCGTTTGATGGTGTAGCCATACCAGCACAGCGGTTTACTCAGCAATCGCTGTGCCGAACACTATTGGGTGCGTCCCATCCCTCACAATGTGATGAATCCCGTGGTCGGCGCAGCTGACCACTGACTCGACGATACGTGTCTGGTCACCGAATGGGTGGGTAAATCGGGATCAGCCGCCAGAGCTTGCCCTCCCGGCTGATCAGCTCGATTTGGTTTGTTGTCTCAAGGTCGTTTAGGAGCGTTGGGGATGGACCGTATAAATAGATGTCGCCGTGAGCAGTGGCAATCCGGGGTGTCATCCGCTGGAACAACTGCACGCGAACGGTTGGCTTGAGTAGATGGCTCAGAGAGAGGACATGGCCGAGGTTGTCACTCAACAAGAGCGGGTCCGGATCTTGATTAATGAGGTTGGCAACCTCCGGATTGTGGCAGCCTGACATTAGTTTGGTCCACCAAACATCTGCCCGAATGAAAATGGCGCAGGACAATACACCGCAAAAAGCTAAGGCACATGCGCCCATCCTCCATAAGTGCGGGCGCCAAACTTGCGTCGAGTGAGCAGTGATGTGCACTGCCAGCACATACGACACGGCGAGCTGGATGCCCACATAGGCTGCGAAGAAATACCGGCTGTTGACGGACATTTGCCGCTGCAACAGCACATCGGTCAGGGTCAGTGTCAACGCAGTCGTCCCGACGAGGGTATAGATGAATAGCCAAACCCGTCTGGGCGTATGGTGGTATAAAAAATAGAGTGAGTAGCCGCTCAGCAGGCCCACCCCAAACGTCGCGGGGATGAGATAAAACCAGTCGAGATAGCCGATCGTATAACTGACGTGCCCGCTATCAAAAAACAGGCGACTCAAGTCAAACCCCCACGCTTTTACCAAGGACGTGAAGGGCAAACCTGTTGCCTGCCAGGCGAGCGTCGTTTTGGCTGCCGCTGAATGGGTGCTGATGAGCAGAAGCCATGGAATCAGGGTCAATAAACCGGCTAAGGAAGACAAAACATAGGCCTGAGTGACTTTGTTCCAGCGGCCGTGTTCGAGCAGAAAGACATAGATGCCATGTCCGACCATCAACAACCCTGCCAGCAAATACGTATAGAGGCTGCAGGCCAGCGCGGCGGCATAGAGGCCCCAACTCCATTTGCTTTGGATCCTGATGGCTCTTAACAGCAGAGCACTGGAGAGGAGAACGGTCACGACAAAGAGACTATAGGGACGCGCTTCCTGGGCATAGGCCATGTGTAAGGGGGAGACCGCGAACAACGCGACCGCTAGCCAGGCCGTGAACGCCAAATCGAAAAGTTCGCGACAAAGCCAATAGAGACAAGGAAGAGCGAACAAGCTGAGGAGCACAGGCAAACTTCTCATCGCGGTCGCTTCGGTTCCGAACCGCTGGGACCAAAGCCGGGCCATGATGAAATAGATGGGCACGTGCTGCGGTTCGGACCGCAAAGATTGAACGGTCGCGATGATGCCGTTTTCGGGTCTGAGGCGTTGGTAGGGGCGCAATTCGTCAATGCGAAATTGATGACCGTCAAAAAAGCGATCATAGAGTTCCTGATCGGAAGTGCCGGAGAGACGCAGCAGGGTAAAGGCTTCGTCATTCCCGTATGGTTTTTGACCTAGATGCACAAATCGAAGACCCACGCCCAGAAACAGACTGACGCAGATGAAAAACATCCACCACCCTCTGGGGCGCGGCATCACCGCTTGATGGGTTTCTGGGTCCCGATGTCCAGTCTTTACCTCCAAATTGGTCGTATGCACGGCAACATCCTTCATGTCTAATTCCGACTGATGTCCTCTAGTTCGCCAAGTACCGTGCACGTTCACCAAATCGCAACTTGAAACTGCCGGGAGATTCCCAACCGTTCCCGCTACAGATTGTGCAGGGACGTCGCGCAATCAACTGGCTACGTCGCATCTGGTCTCGCATTGAAAGCAGTATCCCAAATGTAGCCAATCGAGATAAGTACTAGGCGAAGGCGACTGCGGAAGGGTGACCGACCGTGGGAAGGCAGCCTGCGAATGCGTGCGTAAGTGTCGACCTGAAGATCGGCGTCGAAGTGTGTTCGCCAACTCGCACCGGTGACTTCAGCGACGCGAAGCGGGCGAACGGTGTGAGTCATTCAACGTTGGCTAGATCTGGCCTCTTTCGCCCGGATCTCTGGCGCTGCGCGCCGTCAATCACCTAGAATCGACGTGGTTGGGAACCGATTCTCGTGAACGAGTGTCTGATGATTACTCGCTCACGTGTAGTCTGGGTGTGTGAGCCGACTGAAATCACGAGAAAAATGCGGGTTCGCAGGCGTTTCCACCGATCAAGGCTGCCAAACTGCTCATGCCAGTATCACCACCAGGTTCACGTATCGTCACTTGCGTCTGTGGTGCGCGGCTTCAATTAAATACGGCTGCCGAGTGTCAGGTGGTTTGCCCCTCTTGCAAGACGCTGCTCGCCGTTCCTGGGGCGATGGCTAGTGCACCGACCGATCCATCGGCGGACGATCATTTCAACCATTTGCAGACCGAAATCCCAAGTTCACCGCCCCTGGCTCCAGCGCTGCCGCAACGGCGACCCCGGACGCGCCAGGGTCCACCGCGGAAACAGCTCAGCGCGGGGGCGGTGATAGCGATCGGATTGGGCGCTCTCCTTTTATTGGGTGCCGCCGTGTTGACTTTGACAGCAGTGCTGACGTCGACGAAACGTCCTGCCGCGGTTGCCGACTTGAGCGCAGATCTGACCAACGACATTCGGATTGAGCAAAGCGGAGATGTCGACACCAATCCCGCGAACTTTGGCAGTCAAACCCAGACGCCGTTCGATGGTGCCGCACAAGCAGGTGAGAGCCCGCATCCCGATTCGGTGCCCGGCCGTCTCGTCGTGCTGGACGAATCCAGATATGGCGACAAGCTCGGTCGTCCGCTCATCGTCGACCGCGACAACGGTATTTTCGGTTTGTCGGTGATCAGCAGTAAAGGTGGCCGCACTTTCAGCAGCCTGCATTTGGCCGACCTTGCGGCGGGCACGGCAAAACGAGCTTGTGTTATGAACGATCATGCCACGCTACTGGATCACGACTTGGCATCGGGTTTGAGCTTGCTGTGGGAAACGTCCGATACCAGCCGCCGCGGCAGACTGAGTTTGATGGCGAATTTGACCAGTGGCGCCGGCCAGCGAGTCCATTCCCTGACGATCGAACACAAACACATCACCAACATCGGTTGGGCCAAGATCGTTGATCCCGCAACCGTGGTTGGTGCGACGAACGAAATGTGTTTTGTATGGTCGATACGCGAGCAACGGATCAAAGCGACCGTTCCGCTGGAATTCGATACCGCTGCTGCATTGCATCCCAGCGGTAACCTGGTAGCGATCCCAATGCAAGATGGTGCGCAGTTGCTGGACGTTGCCTCGGGGGAACTAACCAAGACGATTCCTTTCCCCGGCGATCTGCCGCACGTCTCATTTCATCCGGACGGATCGCGATTGTGCTTGTCGGACGACTACATCATGCGGATCTGGGATGTAAGACGCAACCAATTGATTGCAGATCACCACACGCCGCTGAGAATATCGGGGCAACTGCGTTGGATTGGGCCCGATTTATACATCACCCAGGATGGATGTGTTGGACAACTGGGTACTGCGTTGATGGCATGGCGATACGGATTTGGGCGCAGTCAAACTTCGCTGGGTGAGAATACGAACGACGGTATCTTGTACGCCAGCGTGGTTGACGGGCTGACGCTGGAAAACCTGCAGATCCCTCATCCAATCGTGCAATCCGCGATCGAACGGGCGGCAACGATGACGGCAACCCAGCAGACTCGCGACGAATGCTTTGCGATGACCCCGGGATCGAAAGTCAAACTTCGTGTTCAGCCGATGGCACCGGTGACCGAGCAAGAAATGGAAGAGATCGCGCGGACCATGATTCAGCGGGCAGGTTGGGTCGAAGATCCAACCGCCAGCGCCACCTTGACCGTAAGCTTCACCAACGGCCCCAGCGAACAAGTTCGCTACGGAACGATCCGCGAATCGATGTCGATGGAGAGCAATGTCGCACCGACAACGGTGGCAATGTTTCTGACGACCCTGAAAGTAGAGATTGACGGAAAGCAGGCTTGGGAACGGGTGAAGAAAAGCCGCGCGCCGTCATTTGTGGCTCAATCGTCCAGCCAGACCAAACAGCAAGCCGTCAGTCAGGCGTCGAAGCCAAAACTGCGCAGCTTAAAGGCGCTCACCCTGCCGCCCTACATCCCGCGAGAAAAGTATCGAGATGGTTTGGGCGTCTCGAGTCGCCATCAAGGCGAGTGGCAACATCATCCAACAACAAATTTCCAAGGTCGTGGCTTGGCAGATACGCTGCCACAGGAATGAATTGATCGAACCCCGATATTCAAGCTAACAATTCTGTAATCACGTGGGCTTCTTCGACGCCGGTCAGGCGTTGATCCAGGCCCTGGAACTTGTAGGTCAATCGCTGGTGATCAAAGCCGACCAGGTGCAAGATGGTGGCGTGGAAGTCGCGAATGTGGACCGGATCTTTGACGATGTTGTAAGAAAAATCATCGGTCTCACCGTAGATCGTGCCGCCTTTGGTTCCGCCGCCCGCCATCCACATGGTGAAGCAACGCGGGTGATGATCACGACCGTAGTTGTCCTTGGATAGTTTTCCTTGGGTGTAAATGGTGCGACCGAATTCGCCGCCCCAAATGATCAGCGTTTCGTCCAGCATGCCGCGTTGCCTCAGGTCTTCCAGCAAGGCAAAACAAGGCCGGTCGACATCCTTGCATTGGCTGGGCATCCGTCCGGAAACGTTGGCGTGGTGATCCCAGTTGTTGTGGTAAACCTGGATGAACCGCACGCCCCGCTCGGCAAGCCGCCGCGTCATCAGCACCGTGTTGGCGAACGTGCCCGGCTTCTTTGCCTCTTCGCCGTACAACCGGAAAGTGTGTTCTGACTCCTGATTGAGATCCGTCAGTTCCGGCACGCTGGCCTGCATGCGAAAAGCCATTTCGTATTGCTGGATGCGAGTATTGGTGTGCGGATCGCCAACTGATTCGTAGGTCAAATGGTTCAAACGGTTGAGTCCCTCGATCGAGCGCTTGCGGATCGCATCGGGCACGCCCGGTGGATTGTTGATGTACAGAATCGGATCGCCTTTGCTGCGAAAAGAAACACCGGCGTGTTCCCCGGGCAAATAGCCGGCACTCCACAATCGCCCCGAGATCGCTTGTTCTTGTTCGCGGTTCGTTGGAATCGCGACCAACACCACGAAGGCGGGCAGGTTCTCGTTGTCACTGCCCAACCCGTAGGACGCCCACGATCCGAGGCAGGGCCGACCGGTGACTTGATTCCCGGTTTGTAATGCCGTGATCGCGGGTTCGTGGTTGATCGCTTCGGTATGCAAGCTGCGCATCCAACAGATTTCATCCGCCTTGTTGGCAAGATTGGGCAGCAATTCGGTATTCATCCACATCCCGCACTCGCCGGCCTGACTGAACTTGTACTTCGACGGTGCGATCGGAAAGCGGGCCTGGCCGCTGGTCATCGTGGTAAGCCGCTGACCCATGCGAATCGAGTCGGGCAGATCCTTGTCGAACCAATCCTGCATCACGGGCTTGTAATCAAACAGGTCCATCTGCGAAGGACCACCGACCATGTGCAGATAGATGATGCGTTTGGCTGTTGGTGCGAAATGTGGTCCGATCGGATGCGTCTGAGCTGACGATGCGACCGATTCTCCCAGCAGCGATGCTACCGCTGCTGTTCCCAAAACGTTACGACCGGTCGTGAAAAACTGGCGACGAGTTTGCAGGGAATTCATGATCTTGATTCTTAAGTTTCAGGTTTCAAATTTCATGTTTTGCTGGCGGCAGGCCAGCGCCGCGAAGTTCCGCTACTTGTTCAAGGCTTCGTCCAAATTCATGACTTGGTTGCAGACCATCGTCCAGGCCGCCAAGAGCGGCGGATCGAGCGACGTGTTTGCCTCCGATTGGCCAACGGAAATCAAAGCTTTGGCGTCTTCCGGCTTCGACTGGTAATAGGCCAAGAACTCTTGCTTGTCGGCCAACAGCAGTGCTTGTTCCTGCTGGTTCATGTCGCGGCCAAGCACGCGCTGGGCGATCTGGTTGACTGCGTTTGCATCATCACCGCCGGAACCAGTGAGCGCCAGGGCGGCGAGCTGTCGGGCGGCTTCAACGAATTGCGGATCATTCAACGTGACCAGCGCTTGCAAAGGCGTATTGGTGCGTTCGCGGCGGACCGTACAGACTTCGCGGCTGGGTGCATTGAAGGCTTCCAGGTTGGGTGGCGGCG
>JBFJVZ010000357.1:0-8099 GCA_041623895.1 Pirellulaceae bacterium
ACCGGGCCGGGCGTAGGGGACCATGTCACTGACATCGATGATCCGCTTCCAACCGGGGACATCGGAATCGACAACCGCCAGGTCTTCCGCTTTCAGCAAACTGCCCAGCAACACAGGCAATGCGCTCTTGGGTAACCTCGCCGGTGTGTATACCGTCACGTTTCGGTTTGCCAGATCGGTGCTGTACAGAAATCGAATGTTGATCTGGCGTGACACTGCTTCAACCAGTTGCGGCAACGCGACCGATCCTGACAGGTTGAGTTCGACGAATTCTTCGGAAGTGTCTTGCTGTGCCGACGTGGGGGATGACCAAAGAAGACATCCCAACAGCGCAGCGATCAACGTAACTCGCCGTCGCGAGTCGATGCGGTACGTTCGGTAAGCGATGCAACAGTCAGACAAAGACACGGATCCGATCAGATGCCGACGATTTCGCGGTCGGTATGTTCCAGATGAACGCTAAGAAAAACGTCGCAAAGGCGTCAACCGACCTTTATGGCTGAGCGAGTTTCACGCAAAGGGGATCTCGATGTTTCTTGATCCCGAAGGGATCGCAGATCGTAGCCGGGGGTAAGCGAGCGCAGCGAGTGCCACCCCCGGAACATATTTGGAGCTCGTAATTCTTACCCCCCGGTAAACCGCTTCGCGGTCACCCATCCAGTCACCGGCTGCCGAAGCGGCAGTTGCAAAGATTGCAAAGCTTTGAAAACTCGTCATCTGAACCAGCAGACCCCCAGGCACGTAAAAAAAATGGCTCGTGTCGAAAATATTGCAAATCGCTGATTAAAAGCGAACTTTCCGTGCTTTGATGGCGTCAAACCCGTTGATTGGCACACTGGTTGCTTGACTACCATTTCACGGATCGAGATGGCAATCGTGCTCATCACAAACCTGCCGTGAAACAACGGCAATCTAATCACTGCGGAGGGATTCACCCATGTTAACTGCTACTTGCGAACCAAACATTTTTGAAGCACCGGTAACGGATCAGAATGAGATCACGGTGTCAGATCGCGAAATCTCGAATCGTGTCCTGAAGATCCGATCGGGCTGGAGTGTTGCCGAGCGTATTCGTCGACGCCATGAAGCAGAACGCCGATTTGATGAATTGATCGACACCCTGATGGGTGCACACGCTGCGTAGAGGTTCCTGATGGTGCACGGAATTCGGAAGAATTCCGACCGCGGTGGCCGGAAGTCTTCCGACTTCCGCTACCAACGTAAATGGACTGCCGTCTGTGTCTACTTGGCAGCGGCATCGTCCAAGCCATCTCCACCGTGGGCTCGCGCATCGATTGGTTCACCGGCAGCGAACCCGTGGTAACGGCACGCTTCCAGATACGATTCCAGCAATACCAGCGCGGCGATCGCGTCGACTCGCCGCTTTTTCTGTTGCCGGCTTAACCCGCCGGCGGACAATCGTTGTTGTGCATCGGTGGTGGTGAATCGTTCGTCAAACAGCCTGACTGGCACCTTGGTTTCGGCAGCCAACCAGCTTGCGAACTTGCGACACTCGAGACTCTTTTGGCTTTCACCACCATCTAAGTGAATCGGTAAGCCGACGACAAAGGCAACCAGTCGCTCGTCTTTCACCAGACTGCGATAGTAATCACCATCTTCCTGCCAATCGGTGGCAGAGCGAACTTCCAGCGGGCTGGCGAGCCTTCGATCGGGATCGCAAACGGCGATGCCGATGCGGACGGTCCCATAGTCGATCGCGGCGATCCGACCGTCGCTGGGAAATTCGTCTTTGCGATCTTCGTTGTCGTGGCTCATGAGCGATTTTGGAATCGGAAATTGGTTTCGCAGTGCAAACTCACTACAAGATCGCCAGCGGATTACGCTTGGATTCCAAAGTCCCGCGGGTTACGCCGACGCGATTGGTTGCTTTTAGTTTTTGCCACACCGCCTTGGCGGATAGTTCTCCTCGTATCAACTGTTGATACAGCTGGATGGTCGTGACCGATTCGTTCGCGTCTTCATTCAATAGCTCGACGCGAAACCAAACGACGCCGCTGTGCACCAACTGCTGCACCGTTTCGGCGCCGCTTTGTGCCGTTTCGTTGTACAGGGTGTTACGACAGGCAACATCCGCTTGCAGCGTGTGTTGGGCGCCCACGCGATCGCGAAGTTGGACGATGTGACGATCGCAGGGACGGCCACAGTTTGTCTTGTTGGTTCCCGGCGACAAGACCGCACAGAACACACAGTGCTCCATATGGAACATCGGCATGTGTTGATGGACCACCACTTCGATCTCTGATCCGTTCAACGCTCCCACCAGGTCCAGCAGTTGATCTCGATTCAGATCGTAGGACGCCGTCACCCGCTCCGCGCCCAACCCCGCCAGCCACTGGGCGGCAAGCTGGTTGGCGACGTTCAATGAAAAGTCAGCGATCACCGGCAGCTGTTGCTCGCCAAAAAAGCGAATCGCAGCCAGGTTTCGCGCCAACACAAAATCCGGTTCGTGCCGCAGCAGCACGCGCAGCAAACCGAACTCGCCCGGTTTTTGCATGCGGACGGTCGCGATGCCGATCGGTTTGCCATGACGACGCGCCAAGGGAACCGCATCGGCATACTGCCGAATGTCTTGAAAATCGACGTAAACAGATGACGCTTCTGTTTCCAAAGCGGCTCTGAGTTGATCCAGATTGCGACAAAGGACGGCTATTTGCGGCGTGGCACATGGCGATTCTGTCACCTCAACGTGCTGCAACAGTTGTCGGCCGGCCTGCGGCTGAACCGTCCGCGGCGGACATTTTTCCAAATCAGCGACCAGTTTTTCAACCAGCCTCCGCCGCAGATCATTGATCATCGCCGCTGGAACCATCGGCGCATCTTCGATTCTGGCGGTGAACTTTCCCAACACCAAGGGCGTACCGCCCAGCCGCGCCACCTGTTCCCGCAACATCGCTTCGGTGGCAGGTCTTGTGCGGGCGACATCCAAGTCCTGTTGGCCGATGACCTCGGCCTCAAAACCGCCCGCCAATTTGCCAGTCAGTTTCAAGGCTGCGCCGCTGTTGGCGATGACTTCCATGTCGACCGGACTGCGTTGAATTGGGTCCGCGGTCGAATAAGTTTTTCGCAATCGCTTGTTGAGTTTGGGATCGTCGGTCTTAAAGACTTTTGCCCCCAACGCGACTTGTTTGAAATCGATTTCGTTTCTGCCGAATCCAATCCAAGCGATTTGGTCGGCTTTCATCCTGTCGGTGGAACGACGACCGTTGTCTTGCAAGGAATAGATGCGACCTCCTTGGGTGTTCTGCGGATCAGTTCCGCTAATGGCCAAGCCATCCCCCAATGCGACCGGTGCCGCCAAGTGTAATTTGATGCGGTTGCGGTCGACTTCGATGACCTCGCCAAGCTGAATCCCCTGCTTGGCTGATGAGACTCCGGGAACCAATCGTTTGTGGTCATTGCCCTGCAGCCAGCCGGGGGAAAATCCTCTCGAGAACGACAGTTCCATTTCCCGTTTTGATTCGTCGCTGACCGTGACCGTTCCAACCGACAGAGCCTCGTCGATCGCGCGGCGGTAATGCCGCGTGATGTTGGCGACGTATTCCGGTGTCTTCAGCCGGCCTTCGATCTTCAGCGATGCGACTCCGGCCTCGATCAAATCAGGTATCGCGGCGTAGCCGGCTAAATCTTGCGGGCTTAGCAGGTATCGAACGTCTTCCAGTTCTCGATCTTCACCGTCGCAAATCAACTCGTAAGGCAAGCGGCAGGCTTGCGCGCACTGGCCTCGGTTCGCACTGCGGCCGCCCAGCGACTCGCTGGTCAAACACTGGCCAGAGTAGGCGACACAGAGTGCTCCATGAATGAAGACTTCCAAGGGCATCTCGGTTGCCGCGGCAATGCTGCGAATCTCCGTGACTGAAAGCTCTCGTGCCAGAACGACGCGTGCGATGCCCAAATCGGCAGCCACGGCAATCGTTTCAGCGCTGGTCAAACTCATTTGTGTCGATGCGTGAATTTCGAGCTCAGGGCAGATGGCGTGAACGAGACGGGCTACGCCAAAGTCTTGCACCAACACAGCATCCACACCCGACTGGGCGATTTTTTCGATCACATCCACCAGCGCCGGCAACTCCGATGGAAACACCAACGTGTTCAGGGTCACGTAACCACGAACCTGACGGCGGTGAAGAAATCGGATCAATTCACTCAGGTCAGCAATGCCAAAATTCTGAGCCCGGTAACGCGCGTTAAACCCGCAATCGAGACCGAAGTAAATCGCACTCGCACCGTTTTCGACCGCCGCGCGAGCGCAATCCCAATCGCCTGCCGGAGCGAGCAATTCGAGGGTGCGAGCGGGATCGGCGGGTTTCTTCGTCATGAAAGCAAGTATGAAGTAAATATCGTGCCCCCGCGACGCCGCTTGCGGGGTGTTCGAGCCTGGCTGCCAAATTACGATATGCCGATCCAATCTATCCTTTCACCTGTCCGAGATTCCCCTCATGAGACACGCGATCTGTTTGCTGATCGTTGGATTCGCAACTCCAACACTCGCCCAATGGACCGTCCCAGACGATGCGATGATGACGCGTTGGGGCAAACAGGTGACCCCGGAGAACGCTTGGACCGAATACCCGCGACCGCAATTCGTCCGAGAGGGAAAATGGAAAAATCTGAACGGATTGTGGGATTACGCGATCACAAAGCAAGAGCAGCCAGAGCCACAGCCGTTTGCCGACAAGATCCTGGTCCCCTACGCCATCGAATCGGCTCTCAGCGGCGTGCGCCGTCTGCTCGAGCCCGATCAGGTCCTGTGGTATCGGCGTGACTTTGAACATCAGACACCCCAGGGGCATCGCACGCACTTGCGATTCGAGGCGGTCGACTACGAAACAACTGTCTTTGTCAACGGACAAGAAGTTGGGCGACACGTCGGCAGCAGCGATCCGTTCTCTTTTGACATCACCGACGCGCTGAAAGTCGGCAACAACGAGTTGCTGGTGAAAGTGATCGACAAGACCGCGCCGGATCAGACGCTGGGCAAACAGACACTCGATCCCAAAGGCATTTACTACACACGCGTCTCGGGGATTTGGCAGACGGTGTGGCTGGAGGACGTGCCCGTCCGCAACATTGCGTCGGTGAAAATGAAGCCCAGAATCAAAGCAGGAACGCTGCGCGTCTTGCCGACATTGGGTGGCAAGCCGATCGCGGGCGAGCGTTTGGAGATCACCGTGCGAGACGGTGAGAAGGTGGTTGGTAAAGCCGACGCCGCGCTCAGCGTGCGAATTCCGAATGCGAAACTTTGGTCACCCAAGTCACCTAACTTGTATGACATCAGAATCGAGTTGTTTGATGCCGATGGGAAATTGATTGACGCAATCGATTCCTACGCGGCGATGCGCGAGGTTAGCGTTCGCCGCGGACCAGCCGGCCACATCCGCATGTTGCTGAACGGCAAGGAAATCTTTCACTACGGCCCGCTCGATCAAGGCTGGTGGCCCGACGGGCTGTTGACTCCGCCCAGCGACGAAGCGATGCGATTCGACGTTGACTTTTTGAAAGCCGCCGGCTTCAACATGATCCGCAAACACATCAAGGTCGAACCGAGACGTTTTTACAGCTACTGCGATCGAGTCGGCATGCTGGTCTGGCAAGACATGCCCAGCACTGGCGGCCGGCCATTCTGGAGCAAGCTGGCGCCCAATCCAGAGGAAGATGAATGGCCAACGGATCAGCATGACCAGTTCATGAAAGAACTGTCCGCGATGGTCAGTTCACTTCGCAATCATCCCTCGATTGTGATGTGGGTGCCCTTTAACGAACGTTGGGGCCAGCACGAAACGGTGCAGGTCGCACGCACGATGGAAAACCTGGACATCACGCGGTTGTTGAACATCGCCAGCGGCGGCAACTTCTTTCCGGCAGGTGATGTCGCCGACCGCCACAATTACCCCGAACCGATGTTTCCTTTTGAAGATCGGCGATTGAATGATTACGTCAAGGTGGTGGGAGAATTCGGCGGTCACGGCTTGGTGGTTCCAGGCCACCAGTGGAATCCCGAGATGCGAAATTGGGGTTATGGTGATTTGCCGCAAACCAAAGAGGAATACAAGCGGCGGTACCGAGCTTCGTTTGAAGCGCTGATGAAACTGAAACGACGCGGCGTTGCCGCTGCGGTCTACACGCAAACGACCGATGTCGAAGGCGAAGTCAATGGTTTGATGACTTACGACCGCGAAGTGCAAAAAATGTCGGCGGAAGAACTGGCAGCGTTACACGGCGATCTGTAACGCCCCACGTAGGCGCGGCATTCTGCCGTGTCCTGCATGTCACGGGCGCGGTAGATTCTCAGTCACTTCGGCTTCGGTTTTGGTACCGATGGCCTGGTACACGTACCAGGCAGTTTTCTTCTGTCCATGTGGATGCCGCGCTGTGGGCAGCGTCCTGAGCCCCAGTTTCAAACCGCCTTCGTCGGGATGATCAATCCAGCGGTGATAAAGAAAACTCTCGATCCACGGCAACTGACGAACCTGTCGCATGGCGTACCAAAGTGAACCTGCTTGATTGGCTTGGGATGCTTCGTCATAGCTGTCGGTGTGGTAGCCTTGTTCGCTTAGCAGCACCGGTCGCATGTTGCCGTCAGCGGTCCGCATCGCTGGCTGCTGCAAAAACTTACCCAGCACTTCGATGTTTTGCATCGTGATCAGCGGCGTGTCGAAATCATTGCCGATATTCGTGTCCTGCCAGGCAACCTTGGCAAATAAGTTTTTCGGATACGGATGGTAGGCAACTCCCCAAGCAAAGTCGCCTTCCAGCGTACTGTAACGTTGCAGCGTTTCCAGACATTCGCGGGGAGCAAGTCGTTGCCAGGATCCGTCGTCCGGCACCAGCCAGTGGTGTGTCAGTGGCACAAATACTCGTGCCTGCGGATTGTGTGATCGTGCCGCGTTGTGAATCATTCGCAGTGAGCGATAAAACGTTTCCGTGTAAACCTGGCGCGGTTGATCTCCCATGTTGGTCCAAGTCTTGTGAAAGTCGACTTCGTTGTGCGCGATCCAGTTGGTAATTCCGCCCGGTGACTTGCCGGTATGGCTGTAGCGATCAGCGATTCGGTGCAGCAAATAGGCATAAATCTTGGCAGCTCGCGCGCTGGAGATGTCCGGCATCGCATACACGCCGCCATCCGATTCCGGGTGCACCAAAAGAGATCGGCTGGCGGCAGACTTGCCGGACGGAATCAGCACGATGGCGGTGACGACGATCTTGTTTTGCCGCGCGAAATCGATCAACGCGTCGTAATAATCGAAGTGCCGTTGATCGAAGTAAATATCGTCAGCATCGGGAAAACGCGTTCTCCCCGGTCCCGGTGACCGCGAGATGAACTGGTTGAGCACCAGGTTGATGGTCACCGCTGAGATGCCCAGATCGAGCAAATCCTGCGGCGGCCCGCGGCGGCTGAATCCCGTCAATCCTTTTTGCGAAGCCGGACTTGGTCGAGCCGCGGCGAAATCATTGCTGCTGGGCCGAATGTCATTGGCATATTGGCGTGCCGTCAGATAGTTGCCTTGCGAATCGCGAAGTCGCCATCCACTGTGCAGCCGATCACGCGAATCAACTTTCCGCGGGATCGCCATGTGAAAGTGACCTTCGCTGACGTCGACAATCGCTTCGACAACGACTCCATCGTCGTCGATCGACTTCTCCGGCGGATACTCAAGCAGTTGCCAAGACTCGATATCTTTCGGAACCGGGCCGGAGATCTGGACCAATTGTGTGCCGACAATGACGGATTCGATCGATGTCGGCGGCGAGTGCTGGAGGTAATCCGCGATTCGTTTCGCTTGGTTGATCTTTTGTTTTCGTCGCGTCTCTTGCTCGGCGATCGCTCTTTTCTCTGATGCACTCTGAGCCCGAGTTCGCACATTGCGAATCTTGATCCGCACGTCGGGTCGGACACCAAAGTCCAAACGCAGCAACCTGGCGTCCGCTGGCAACGTGTCACCAAATGCCTTGACTAGATCCGCTGTATAAAGTTGCCATCCTTCGGCAATCGGGATGTCAGGTAACTGAGCGTGTTGGCGCTCGCTGAACGGAGGACCAACAAAGGCGGAGAATTCATCGATTCCGGCCGGGCAAAAATA
>JBFJVZ010000358.1:0-8082 GCA_041623895.1 Pirellulaceae bacterium
AGCAGTGCTACCGGCTCTGTTTGATGTGTGACCACAAAATCCGTGCGTCCGTCGCGATTAACATCAACCGTCCACAGTGCACGCCCGGCGTGCAGTGAGGTCAGGTAATCGTTGGACCTATAGTCGTTGATCTCCTCGAATCGTGTGGACGTGTTTCGGCGAAAGATTTGCATCGGTTGATAGTAATCGGAATCGCCGTCGTCCGTTGGAAAATCGACATGTCCGTTTGCCACGACTAATTCCAAGATGCCGTCGTTATCAAAATCAATCGCCTCTGTCCCAAATCCCACCATCGGCAAGGTCACCGATGCCAGTTGCTGCTGAGCGGTTGTGTCTTGCCAGACACCCTCTTCGCGCTGCTGGTAATAAGTATGGTATTCGTTCTGGAAATGGGTCACAAAAAAATCAATGTCGCCGTCACGATCAAAATCCGATGTGGCGATTCCCATCGAAGCTTGTGGATTGGAGCGGTCATCGTAGGCCAGTCCCCGCACCATCGCGGATTCCTCAAGCTGAAAACTGTCGCTGCTCGAGCGGCTGTAGTAATGGTTGCTGGTCATGTCGTTGGCGATGTACACGTCCAGTCCCGGATCATTGTCAAGCGATCCCACCGTAACGCCCAAACCACGACCGAGAATACTTGGCTCGACTCCCCAGGCGTCGGTGACGTCAACAAACGAACCGTCTTCTGTTCCCTGCAAGAACCTGTCTGCTGCAGCGGCAAAATGGACAGGCGCACAGGATTTCGTCACGCCCGTCTTCTCGTCACTGCACTTGGCCGTCACCGGATCCAGGCCGGCGCAGTAATTCAGCACAACGATATCTGACAAGCCATCTCCGTTAAGATCCGCAATCGCGCCACTCGTGGACCACTGAGATTTGGGATCGGAGAACAACTGTGCGCTGGCGTCGGCAAACGTACCGTCACCGTTGTTGATCAGCATTCGATTGACGCCATAATTCAACAATAACAGATCGGGAAAACCATCCGCATTGACATCGCCCACAGCAACGCCCTGCCCAAACCCCGTATCACCTGCCGACGACGCCGAAGTCGCATCCACAAATCGACCCTCCAGGTTTCGGTGTAGCGCGTTCGCGGCAGAATCTCGAGCTGGCGGCGTACCTCCGGCGGCAACCAGGTACAAGTCGGACCAGCCATCAAGGTCAAAATCGATCGCCCCGCCACCGCAACCAAGCTCCGCATAAATCAGAATGCCCGGTTGATCCAAATCATCGCGCGTTCTGCCGAAAAACTTCAGTCCTCGCACAACCGCCTCGTTTCGCAAATCAGGCGTGATCGATGGGGCCGTGATCTGCAGAGTCTTGCTGGTTCTTGAACTGGCTAAATTGCCCTGCGAAGGCATCGGCAGGCCCGCCAAATCGAGTTGCAGTTCAGGTTGCTGCTCCAGGGTTTGCCAGGGACTGTCCTCACGCAACATGGAAATAACCGAATCACGCATCGTCTCGATCGATGTCGACTGCTCATCGGGGAGTGTCATGCCCATCGCAGCCCATGCTTCAGCCTCCCACAGACGCCCGAGATCGCGGAGCGTTTCCACGATCTCAACGACGACTGGTTTGGACTTGTAACCCGATCGATGAAATCGGTCTTTCTGATCATAGAAACGACTCAGCAGAGTAGTGCGTCGCCGTATTCCCGCAATTTCATCCTCGGCGAACTCTGCGGATGTTGATGGCAACTGGTGCAAAGCCGAACTCAGTTTGGACCATACCTGCATCACATCGGGGTTCCGCTTCGTCGACTCCCAATAGGCACGTGCGGACTCCAAAGTATTGCCGCGAAAACGAGCCCAATCTCCCAACACCATCCAGTAGCCCCAAGAGTCTTCGTAATCACCAATAAGTTCGTTGGACCAGCTTTCGAGCTGATCGAATTGCCCAGAATCGACGAGTACCCGTCCCAGCAGGATGGACGCCGGCAAATACTTTGGATGGAACTGCAAGATCTCGCGAAGCAGTTTTTCCGATTCCTCAAACCTTCCTTTGTCAAAGCGAACTCTGGCCACCGCCAGTTGCGGACGTTTGTCGCTCGGGTTTCGCTGAGTCATTTGGTCAGTCGAATCATACTCAAGTTTGCGTTCCTCCGTATTGCTCAGTTCCATCAACAAAGCAAAATCGAATTCGCGCTGTTTAACCAGGACTCTCCCGTGTGCGGCTGCTGCATCGCGCTGTTCAAGCGCACATTGAAAATCAAATAACCAACGTCGCAATTCATGCCGCTGCGGATGCTGCTCAACCGCGTCCGAAATCATCGTCAGTCCCTCCAGCAAACGACCCACCGCGATCATTCCAATCATCGCCTGCTTGACGAGTGCTTCGTCGCGGAACGCATCTGCGCGAGCCGCATCGACCAACAAATCTGCCGCCGTGTTCTGCTGATCATTAGCGAAGGCGACCTTCGCAACCTCCGCCATCACCTGCGGGTCGTTGGGGTGCGCTATCAGCACCGCATCGGCGTGAGTCCAGGCAGTTTTCCAATCACCACTGCCGATGGCTGCCCGCATAGCCTCCAGCGGTGCCAGCGGTTTCGCAGCAACCTCGCTGGGCTTCTGTGTTTTGTCACAACCGATCACTACACAAAGTATCACGGCTGCAATCACAAATCTTTTTCGTCCCAGCCGGCTGAGCAACGGAAACCTCTTTTTGATTTCGGCCGATTGACGCCTCGGAAGGTCAGACAAGGTAGCGAACGGCTCGCTACCTATGAATGTAGTGGATTTCCGATCAGCGGATTCGCAAGTATCGTTCCGTTTTGGCTATTCTTGGAAGAAGTACACGTTCCTGATGTCAATGCCTTTGCCGTCCACGCTTCGTTCACCTCGTAGATGCAGAATGCTGGTTACATCAGTCAGATCGGCCCCTTGGTCTAACTCACTCACCGGAATCGAGTGAGATGTCCACTCTGCTGCCAGCTGATAGTCCTCGTCCGGGCCAAACGTAACCTCGTTGTTGGCCTGCGTCCCGGCTGTGAACAGACCCGTTTGAAAACCAATTTTGAAGGGCGATATTGTGTCGCCTTTGATGTCGAAATTCAGGTTGCCGGATTTGAATTGCGACAGGTTCTCACCCTTTCCCCCTGCCTGGATTTCGAGTGCGCAGCCCCACCATTCGCCGCTGCCCGTCGAGACATGGATCACGTCCTTGGCGGGCATTTGCATTTCGCACGTGCCCTCCCAAACGTTCAACTTCAAGACTTCGCTCGGATAAGTCATGTCATTGTTTTGGTCCGGCACCATGGACTGATGCAGCACAACGTAACTACCTTCGGTTACTACCTCGCCCACTTTCCGCTGCTCGTTGACTGTCGAAATCTTGATCCCCAACACGTCTTGTGAAGGAATCATCAGAACATCCGCCATCAAGGTGGCTTCGTCTCCGCCGTACGTCTTGGTAATTGGCTCGCCGGCTCGCGTCAGGCCGTCAAAGACGCCGGCATCTACCTGGTCCCACAACACGTACTTTGCCTGCCCTTGTTGATCGATCAAGCCAAAGTGGTTTTCCGACCCATCCTCGTTTTGCGGGTCTTTCCATGGCTCGTCAAAGGCCTCGAAATAGAAGCAGGTTATGCCTGCCTTGTTCGTCCAATCACGAATCGCGTCATAGTAAAGTTTGGCCTTGTATTCGTCGGCCGCTCCTGAACCCGCGGCCCCATACAATGATTTGTCCGTCGAAGCCCAGCCCGTCTCGCCAATATGAATGGGCTTATTGCCGACGATGCTTTCGATGTAGTCTGCTGTTCGCTGAAACTGGTTAGCGGCATAGTCTCTTGCCCTGTCCAGGGCCGCATCGGCTCTGGGGATGGCGGTCAAACTTTTTTCCTGCTCCGGAGTGACCCAAAAGTCGGGATTGTAATGACTGTCGTGGAAAGGATACGTATGCAGCGAAACGAAATCGACAGCTTTGATCAATGCCGTTAGTTCTTCGGTACGATAACTGTCGTCGCCGCCTCCCCACGAGGCAAAGTTGTCCGAGCTTGTGATCCAGACATGCGCCGGCAACTCTCCGGAAGACTTCAACCCTTGCAAGTGATTCACCCACTTGAGGATAACCGAGGGCCGCACGAAGTAACTGGTCGCCCAGTGCACCATCGCTTCGTTACCAACGGCAATCATCTTGACAGTTTCCGGATATTTATTTGCCAGTTCAACGGCGGCGTTGATTTCCGCAGTGTTCTTTTCCACGTCTTCGGCTTCATGGTTTGGTGCTGCCGTCCAGGCGCCTTGGCAATCAATCCAGGCCCCCAACATGACATACATCTCGAAGCCGGATTCCTGCTGCCGCAATTGTTGGATGGCTTCCAGCAAATTGGCGGCGTGGGCATACTGCTGCGTGTTGTAAGTCCTTAGCAGTTTGACGCCCATCGCGGACAAAATCTTCAAGTCCTCTTTCAGTTCATCCACGGTCGGCACATCTTCGCGAGTGCTTGTTCGGTAACCTCCGTAGGAAAACGCCAGATAATCGGAATTCCCCAGGATGTCCTTGGCGGCAAGAGTTGACGGCGCAAGCTCTCGTTTCGCAGCGGGTTCCGTTTGCACCACACGATTTGGCGAGCGATTGTCTTGGCTACACGCCGTTAGCAGAGGTAGAAAAACCAATGCAACGATTCTGAAACCAGCGACCCGGTTCTTTCTCATTTAGTTTCTCCGTGGCACGCTCGGGCTGCCGTCCAGACCAAGAATCATGTCCAGTCCAAGAATCATTCTGTGCGGGAAGTGAAATGTGTTGGCTCAGGCGAACGCCCGCTCGTCGTCCGCACGATCTCTATTGGTAGACGCGTACGTAATCTACCAGCATTTGGGCAGGGAATTTTGTTTGATCATTGGGTGGTTTGACGAAATGTCCACCGACCGCAAGGTTCAACACGACGTGGAATTTCTGGTCGAACGGCGCTGGAAAGGAGCCACCCGAGGACTCCCACTTGGTTTGCGTCTGAAACAGTTTGCCGTCGACATACCACTCAATCTTTCCCGGCGTCCAATTGATCGCGAAGGTGTGGAATTCGTCAGTGAAATTCCCCGAGGGCAGCTTGTACGGTTTTCCGGTGTACTTGTTGTTCGGCCAAGGGCTGCCGTAATGGATCGTGCCGTGAATGGTATCCGGTTCGCTTCCCTTGAATTCCATAATGTCGATCTCGCCGCTTGCGGCCCAGCCACCGTAGTGATCGGTGGTGGGAAGCATCCAAATTGCCGGCCAAAGTCCGCTGCCGGAAGGAAGTTTGGCACGAACCTCGATACGGCCGTATTTCCAGTCACCTCTGTTTTTCGTCCGGATTCGTCCCGATGAGTATTCCCTTGTCGTTCCGCTAATGTTTGCATTGTCACGCCGCGCTTCGAGCACCAGATTCCCGTTCTCGACCCGCACGTTCTCTTTGCGATCCGTATAGATTTGCAGTTCGCTATTGCCGCCCCCGAAAGCATTCTCTTGTACGCCCCACTTGGAGTAATCCAGCGAATTGCCTTCAAACTCATCCTGCCAAACCAGCTTGAGAGTCGTTGGAGATTTTTCCTGCGCGTATGAGAAGCTACCACAAAGGCAGGAGACAAGACAAAGAGAAACGGTTGCGAACCGCGGCATCGAAAACATGGTTGATTTCCTCTATTTTTGTTGCTGATTGTGAATGCGAAAAAAACTAGCTGCAGCTATCAACATCAAAGTGAACTTCGATGCTGGCAATCTGACCGTCGCGCAGAAACACGCTGCTGGTCTCTGAGTTCGTCAAACTCAAATCATCACGACAAACGGGTTCTCGGTTGACGTAGTTCAAAACGAGCATCCGCTTGGCCGCTTGCCGGTAGATCACGGGCACCTGACATATCGTGTACGCGAAGCTACCCGCCGACAGCGGTAACTTAACGAGTTGGTTGCGCGAATCGAAAAATTCAAAGTGGGACGCAGAATCCAGAAACTCGGACGCTTCAAACAAGCACGGATCGAAGTTCAGTGCGCCGTCGCTAATCCGCACTCCAAGCTCCGCATAACGCGCGATAATGTCTTCTTTGACTTGTCCGGTCATCCCGGGCTGCTGAACACCAGCACCCTTGGGCGTGTGGGAATAAGGATCTGATGGAAAGGCACCGTACTGCTGCGGCGACTTTGTCAGACCAAGTCCGTCCCGGATGCTGCGATAGTGCGCGTGCAACCGCTGCAACACGGCGGCGTCCGATGACGCCTCTTTGGCCCACATGTAATTCTCTATCGTTGCCAGGCACAGCTTGGATACCATGTGCCAGTAGATCGATCCCAAGCCTTCGTAGGCGAAGAAGGTTCCGCTGCGGCCCGTGAAACGGTCATGATGAAATGTTTGTTCAAACATTTCGTCCAGCAGGCTGCGATCCCGCTGCACCAACTGCGAATAAGCCGGGTCAGCTTCCAGAACATCCAGCGCCATATGCAAATCGGCAACATTACGAAAGTCACCGCAAAAATGAACTCCGCCGTCGACATCGCTACGGACAATCGATTCTTCACCATCGGCAATAAGTTTTTGCAAGAGCTCTGAACCGCGCCACAAATCTTCGGAAACCGAGTTCTTCTCCAAGAACCCGGGCAGCTCGCGGTCAGGATACAGCATGTAGCTTTCCTGGTCCTCCCGGTACATCCTGCTCGCCCGCAAAGCATCCAACACATCCGCCGCTTCCTCCGCCGTAAGCAGCCCGCTGCTAAGAACAGCGACTTGACCTTCCAGCATCTCGTACAGAGGCTGCACGGCGTATGCAGTATCATTCAAGACGATCAGATTGTAGGAGTGATACAAACCGTCGCCGCGACGATTGGACCGAATGGACTGATCGATCATTGCCAGGCAACGTCGGAACAGCTCAATACACTCGCTTAACGGCAAGTCTTCCTTGATGCCGGACAATCCATCGTCGTACAGCCGACCACGGTACTGACACCCTGCGGTCGAAAGGCCATCGACAATTTGCTTACGTTGCTGATCCGAAACGGCCCCCTGAAACGCCTCAGCGTGATCCGTCAACACAGTCGAAACGCTGCGTAACAATTCAACAACTTCGCGCGACACCAGCACCGATGTCGGTAGGTTGCCGCTGCTAAACCAGCGGATCATGAAGTCAAAAAACCTGCGCAGATAACAGGCCGTAACCATCGACAGTCCATTGCCGACCAAGGCGTTATTGGCATCATTCCATTCGGGACGTTGCGTATTGAGCCACACGCCGCCTTCGGGCACAAAGTTCGTGATCTTCACCAACGCCGGAACAAGAAGTTTTTCGGCCAGCGAGACGTGATATGGATTGCCATTTCCTTTGGGCAGCAACTTTCCGTCGGCCCCCACGGAGGCAACTCGTGCGTCGATGGCTTTGGCAAGCGTATGGTCAAAGTCAATCGTTTCCTGGGGATTACGGCAGATATCGGCGTAGCTGCGGATGCGGTAGGGAACCTGTGCGTAGGTACAACATTCTTCGCTCAGCAAGTTATCCAGCTTTGACGGCGAAAACCGCTTCGACCATTCAAGCAGTTTCAGCAAATAGATAATTTGATGATCGCCCCAGTAGCCGATGTTTCCCCAGGGGTCGGTGGGATCGATCACTTCCCAGTCAAAGCCTTCCTTGTTGATCCGGTAAGGGTTGTAGCCGTCCGCGGTGGATGCATTGACGAAGCGAAAAATCATGCTGCAGCAAAACTCGGGAAACGACAGTGACAGGGCTTCCCAGTTCTGAAAGATGTCGCGCCAATTTCCCTCGTAACACAGCGTCTCCGAGCCGTCAGGATCCACCAGGTCGATTGAAAACGCGTTCCAGGGGCGCGTCGGATCACCATGTCGACGACTGAAAATAAACGGCAAATATTCCAATGCAATCCGCAGCAAGTCTGGATCATGTTGTTGACCGACCCGCTGTAGCAAATCATCAACTCGTGGATTCGCATCCAATCCATCAAGGAATGTTTTGTTTCGCGCGAATACCTGGCCATTGAACTTGCGGAGATGACGGCAGAAATCCGTCGAATGAATGTGGTAGCCGTCAAACGGGATGCCGCCGCGCATCACGTTGAACAAAACGTTTGACTGATGCCGCTGGATACGCAGCCGGTCCG
>JBFJVZ010000359.1:0-8058 GCA_041623895.1 Pirellulaceae bacterium
CTGCCCTGGCCGGTGCCGTCAATCGGCGTTTCTTTTTCTTTGACGGCACGACCCGGCGGGGAATCTCCAAAGCAGTGGAAGATGATTTCATCGAAGTCGAAGTCCACCCGCGTTATCGAGAAAACGTCCATCGGATGATGGCCGTGATCCTGGCCATCAGTTTCAAACCTGAATCTTCGGATACACAAAAACGACTCGTCGATCTGTCCGATAGGTTGAAAGACCCAGCCACCGCAGCCGATGCAGCGCTGCAGTTGGAGGCGATGGGCGAGCCCGCGATTCCAACTTTGCTGGAGGGCATCAAGTCATCCAATCCGGAACTTCGCTTTTATGCCGCCGAAGCACTTGCCTATCTCGATCGCGTAGAAGCGGTGCAACCACTTGCCCAGGCCGCCGCATCGGTCGCTGCCTTCCGTCAGCCCGCCCTGCTGGCATTGCAAGGTGTGCCACATCATTCGACTGTCGAAGCCCTCCGCGGTCTTTTCAGTGAATCGAGTTTGGAGACCCGTTACGGCGCGTTTGTTTCGATCCGCCGCCGCGACGACGGAATCAAAACACTTGGTGGTGAAGTGGTCGGTGATTCGTTTCGCATTTACCGCGTCCAATCCACCGCCTCCCCTGCGGTGGTCGTGTCGCTGCGTGAAACGCCCGAAATCGTGCTGTTCGGCGACGTCGCGCCGCTGCAAATACCCAAGTTCCTGATCGGACCGGGTGGTTTGATCCTGAAGGCTGATCCAAAACAACCAGGCAAACTGCGGATCAGCAGGTTCCAACCCGGCAAAGAAGACCAACGTGCCATCGCCGGTACATCACTCGACTCGGTGATCCGCGGCATTGCCGCGGTTGGCGGCGGTTATGGAGACGCGATCGAACTGCTGAGGTCCGCCAAAGAAAACGGCTATTTAGCGGATCAACTGGCAATTGACCCGTTGCCGAAGGGACAGCGGACGTATTACCGAGATGAGGCGGAAGCCGAGTCGGGGCCCGAATCGGAAGACCCGTCTTCGTGACATCTTGACTCTGGCGGCCGTTCGACCAAACTCTGATCGCATCATGCGATTGTATTGGCTTCTTGTTCCGGCGTTGGCTCTTCTCCTTGCGGGGTGTCCTCTCACGCAGACACCCACGGAGCCACCGATCCCTGATGGGGACGATCCGCTTCCACTACAAACACTTCTTGAGCAGACGCTGCAGGAGAATCAAGAAAAACGCGGGCTGTCCACGGATCTGCACGGCGCCTGGCAGATCCTGCACGGCGTGCTCGCCTACGGTGACCAATTCAAGATCGACACAGCTGATGGCCGGCAACCAGCCATCGCATACTTACGCAGTGGCGGATCGATTTCGGGATTCGATCCGACGCGCGGCGACTTGCTGGGCGATCCACCGCGTCACGGACTTCGGCTGGACATTCAACCCGCCTCCAAAATAGGCCAGGGACATCGCGATCAATGGCTAGCGATCCTGACCCAATCGGGACTGGACGAGCACGATGAACTGCAAGTCGGCGGTCAGGCATTTACGATTCGTGACTGGCTGAACCAGGCTCAGTACGATGTCCCCCTGAATCTGGAACTGGAATTCAGTTGGACCCTGATCGCATTGACGGCGTTCAATCATACGGATCACTCATGGCAGGGACGCGATGGCGACACGTACAGCACCGAATTGCTACTCGAATCCGAATTGGAGCAGGATATTGCCGAAAGTGTCTGTGGCGGCACGCATCGCTTGATCGGAATCGCCATGGCACTCAGCAAGCGCAAAGCCGAGGGTGCTCCCCTCACCGGCGCGTGGCAAACGGCTCAGCAAGTTGTTGATGAGGCGATTGCCCAGGCAAAGCAGAACCAAAACCCGGATGGTTCCTATTCGGTTGCTTATCACCATCGCCCCGGCTGGGCTCGCGATTTGGGCGAGGCGTTGGGAACAACCGGACACGTCTTGGAGTTTCTCGCCTTCGCAGCCTCCGACGAAACGCTCCGCGAGGCATGGGTCCAGCGAAGCGCCCGCCGTATCTGCCAGATTCTGGATCAATGCGAAGCCGTCGATTTGGAATGCGGCGTCCTCTATCACGCGCTACACGGCCTGGCCGAGTACCACGACCGAATCAAGTCTGACTGATTCGTGCGCGAACATTTTGCCGCAGCGGGAAATCTTTGGGGGGATTAGGGACACCCGCCTGCTACAATCGCGGTCACTCCAAGGGAGGTGTTCATGACTACGGTAACTGACCCGGAGACAATTCCAGGCGGTTTTACTCCTCAATTTCATTGGCGCGTGCTGGGTACGCCCGCGCCGGTATTTCCAGGTTTTGAAATCGATATCTGCGATCCCGTTCCCAGCGACCGGGAGCCCGATGCGGTTTGGCACCGGACGCGGGCAAAAGGCGTTTTGCGCGATCATCCGGAGGTCAAGGAGCTGTTTGGACCAGCCCCGATCACGGCGGTGTTTTGCTTGGCCGGCACGGCACTGCAGTTGGGCATCGCCATCGCCATGGTGGGCCAACCTTTGTGGGTCATTGTGTTGACAGCCTGGTGCATTGGCGCCGTGCTGAATATTGCGCTGTTTAATCTCGCCCACGAATGCAATCACGCATTGATCTTTAGGAACAAGTCAGCCAACCGCTGGTTGTTCACGATCTCCTCGCTGCCGATGCTATTCCCTTGTCATCACACCTGGTGGATCGAGCATCATGTGCATCACAACCATATGGGCTCCGATAAAGATTTTGTCAAACGCCGCCGCGGCGTCTTGTTGGCTTTGAAAGATCGGATCTTTGGTTACCTGCCCGGTCCACGCGTGCGGCGGATGACGACTTGGATCACGACCCCCTTATTTTGGCCGATCTCGGCGTTCATGCTGATCACGCAGGTGCTGCGAGCGCTACTCGGTTTGGTTGTTTACGCGGTTACCGCGCTGTATTACCGAAGACTCAAGCCCGGTGATTTTGCTTTGGCGATTCTCGCCGACCAGCATCTCGTGTCAGGGTACAAACGATACAAGATTGAAATGTGGGCGGTGACTTACGCGTTGGCATCCTTGGCCATGATCGGCGGCTTGTTTTGGATCTTTGGCTGGGAGCCGCTCGCTTATCTGTTCATCGCCGCGCTGTTTACGACAGGCTTTCTGCATCCGCTGGCTTTCGGCATGATGCTCAGCAATTCCCATTTTCATGGCTATCAAATCTATCAGCCAAGCGCATCCAACTACGGCCCCGCTAACTGGGTCACATTCAACTTTGGCATGCATACCGAGCATCACGACTTTCACTACATTCCCTGGTTCCGCCTGCCGCGACTAAGAAAGATCGCGCCGGAGTATTACAACGACCTAAAGCAGACCAGATCATTCAGCGCTCTAGCCTTCCAATTTGCCTTTGGCACAAGAGACGCGTTCAACAATGAAGAGCACCGCAATGCGGAGTTGCTGAAGCGGGACTCGTCCAGCGCCAAATTGTCGTGAGCAGGCTAGATGTAGAACATCATGGCGTCGCCATGGCGGCAACGTTCAACCAGGTCACTTAATCGCGCCTGACCGAGGATTCGCCGCGAGGCTTCCGCGGCTTCGTCCCAGAACTCCAGCAGCAGGTCGTCAGCCGGTGTGCCTTTGGTTTCCGTTTGAAGCCCCGAATCCTGGCAACCGACTGCCTCGGCGATGTCCAAAAGTGTTACCGTCGCTGGGTCGACGGCCAACCGGTAACCCCCATGGCTGCCGCGGATGCTTTGCACCCAACCGGTCGTCCGTAGCGTTCTGAGAATCTGAACCAAGAACGGCCCCGGGATTCCATGGCGGTCGGTAATCTCGCGAACCGTTACCGGTGTATCGTCGTCGCGCATTGCCAATTCCAGCATCGCGAGCGAAGCGTAATGAACACGTGCTGAGATCATAGTGGTTTTCTGGCAAAGTCGCCCAACTCTCCGAGTTGGTTAACAAAGGATGACACTTGTCCGCGGTTCAAATTTCCTGCTGCCTACAAAGCACCGACGTGGAATCGAATACGAAGAATTCGACGACAATCTTGGCTAACACTAGTCGTGCAATCCGCATTCCGTCTTTTTGAATCCGCTCCACCTGCCTGCCCGTTCGTCTTCCCCGGGCAACGTCGATCGGGTGCATGGCCAACATCCGATGCTCGGATAGCCACGATCGTGAAGCGGATTGTAAGGGATGTTTTCCGATACGATCAAAGACCAAACCTCATTCTTGCTCCAGTTCGCAAGTGGACTGACTTTGACCAGTTGAAATTTGCGATCCCAACCGACGATTGGTGCCTTTGCGCGGTCAACACTCTGGTCGCGGCGAATTGCGCTGGCCCAAGCATGCTGTCCTTTCGCCGCTTCGTGCAACACACGGATCTTGCGGTCAAAACAGCATTGATTCGGATTGGACTTGTAAAGCGGACCACCGTTGGCCGCCTCGTATTCTTCCACCGTCTGCTCGGGATACTTGAACTGGATCTCGATGCCATAACGCTGCTTGACTTTCTCGCGAAGCTCCAATGTCTCGTTGAATTGGTACCCGGTTTCGAGATTGAAGATCGGTGTCTCCGGTGCAATCTGGGACAACATATGAATGATGGTCATGCCTTCGGGGCCGAACGCCGTCGCCATCGTGAATCTGGGAGCGTAACGGTCAACGGCCCACTGCAGGATTTCCTGCGGTGTTGCTGACTCCAACTTCTCGCTCTCGCGGGCAAGTTCTGCCAAAAACTCGTCGCTGGGAATCAGTGGCGGGTCAGCGGCTAACGCCCCTTGTGGCTCATCGTCGGTGATCAATTGCAGGGTTGGGAGCTGCTTATTCGGCGGCTGATCCCCAGCTGCTGCATCGGAATGGACGTTCATCGGGTGGTTTGCGCCGATTTTTGGGTTGGTTGAGCGTGCGGCAGACATCAGATCGGCCTCAAATAGTTCGGGCACTCAAGCATAGAGTACAAACATGATCAAGATAGTCAAGTATCTTTATCGTCCGCCATGGCCCGCCAAGTTGAGAGAATCGGGGAGACGATTTCTACGGATTGGGGCTACATTGGAGTCGTTGGCGCGGCTTCCACCCGCCCGATCAACTTTTACCCACCGGTACGGCAGGATGCCGCACCTACCAGAATGTGAGGTAGCGCATGCTGTGGCGCATTGTTTTGCTGTTATTTGTGGCCGTGTCCACCAGTTGGACCGCCGTTGCGGACACGGTCGAGCTGTACGGAAATGGCCAACTCGCAGGCAAGGTCTTGAAGGATGAGCCCAACGGCAAACCGCCGTTTGTGTTGCTGCAAGTCGACGAGCAACTGAAGGTCGCTATTCCCAAGAGCCGCGTGCAGCGCGTCACCACCGCGGATGAGTTGGCCGAATATCGCGCCAACGTCGTCAAGGCAGGCGACGATCCAGAAATGCATTTCCTGTTGGCCGCCTGGTGTTCCGAAAGGAAGATGACGCAGCAGCGAAACTATCACATGAAGCGGACGATCGAGTTGGATCCCGATCACAGTAAAGCGCGAGCGGCGTTGGGATATGTGCGCGAAAAAGATGGCGACTGGGTTTTGTATTCACAGCAACAGCGAGATCGAGGATTGATTTCGGTTGGCGGCAGATGGGTGCTGCCTGAAGTTGTTGCGATGGAGCAAGCTCAGAAAGACGCCGATGTCAAAGCGAACAAGTGGATCAAGGAGGTCGTACGACTGCGAAGCGCCGCGCTGCGGGGTAACGCGAAATCAGGCGAAGCACTCGAGGCATTAAAGGGAATCAACGACCCTCTGGCCGCCGATGCCATCGCAAAAGAACTGAATGACTCGCGAGGCAACAATACACAAAGTCGCGAGCTGCGAATGATGTGGGTGAAATTGCTGGGGCAATTTCGTAATACGCCGGCGGTGCGAGCGCTCGTACTGGCTGGCGTCGAAGAACCCGATAACGTGATTCGAGAGGCTGCCTTGGATGAATTGACACAGTATGGTGCGTCATCGGCGGTGGCCACATATTTGCCGATGTTAAATCCGGAAAAACACAGCAACAAGACAGTGCAGAAAGCTTTGCGAGCACTGAGCTATTTCCCGGAACGGGAGTTAGCGAACGAATACATTGATGCATTGGTGACCAAACACAAACGGGAGCTCGCCCCGGGACCGGGAATTCAGTTTGGTGCCGGCGACGCGGGCAACGGCGGTTTGGCAATGGGCGGCAAAAAGAAGGTTATTGTGGAAAGTTTTCGCAATGCCGGTGCGCTGACTCTGCTAAAGATGGTCGAACCGGGGGCTGATTATGGATACGACCAGCAGGCATGGCGCGAATACTTTGCCGCCCAGTTAACCGCCTTTGCTGGCGATCTGAGGCGCGATCCGTAATCGCGTTCTGCAAGCCCCCGCCACTGCACGCTAGAAAAGGCTTGAATGCATTTTTGGATATCTCGTGGGCCAAGACTTGGAGAGTGTCCGGCTAAGGAACTGCGTCTCAACATTCAAAAGAAGAACCACGGAGTGGTGACAGCATATAGCCTGGGGTGAACCAACGAGCGACAGCGAAGTTGGTGTAACCCCAGGAATACTGCTACGCAGTTGTCGCATTGTTGTGACGAATCAAAATTTTCATGTCTGCAACTACCGTGACTCAAATTACTTCCTAAGTCGGACGCTCTCCTTGTCCTGGAAAAGGACGCCAGGACAAGTCCTGGCCTACCGATGCTCTCACATCAAAGCTACTTAACAAACAGGGTCGACAGTTTGCTGTCGAACTGACCGCGTGTCAGAACGGTTGGAATGCCGGCTTGTTTGGCGGCGGCCAACTTAGCGGCTTGCACGTGTGGAGCGTAGGCGATCAGCTGTGCCTCGGGACATTGCACGGCGCATTGGCTGGCGATCTCCGCCGTCAGCCCGCTGCGGGTGGACAGATCCAGCACCACAAACCGAATTGCTGCGGTCTGATCATCTGGAAGTTTGCCGCCGAAGCGGAATTGCAAACCCGCATTTTCAGCTGCCGCTTTGACTCGCGAGGCGAACATCAGGTCGCCGGATACGAAGACGACCGAACCGCAAGGCGTGTTCATCAAGTTCGTTTCTCGATTTCGCCTTTCATAAAGTTCAAACCCTCGGTGGCCAGCGTCATTTCGTCCTTATACATCCGCCGCCAAATCTTAGTGGCCGCCGCGATTTCCGGCAGCGCCAAGCCAAACGCTTCGATCACCAGCCAACTGTCGTAACCGCTGCTGACGATTGCATCAAAGTTTTCGTCCCAGCGAACAGCGCCGGCCCCGGGAGTGCTGCGGTCGTTTTCGCTGATGTGAATGTGGACCAGTTTATCGCCGCCCGCTTTGACCGCTTCGGTGACATTCTTTTCTTCGATGTTGCAGTGAAAGGTGTCATACATCATGCCGCAAGCGGGATGATCGACGTCTCGGACAAAACGCGCACTGTCGGCATGGGTGTTCAACAAATAACACTCGAACCGGTTCAGTGCCTCGACCCCCAAGGTTACGCCGACGCTGCCGGCGTGTTCGGCAACCGCACGCATGCTTTCGACGCCCCATTTCCATTCGTCAGCGGTGGGTCCGGCACCGCTGAAGAATCCCAGTGCGGAGTGATAGGGGCCGACCAGTGTTTGCACGCCGGCTGCCGCACAGCAATCCAGAGTCTTTTTCGTCAGTTCGATTCCCTTGCCGCGGACCGTCGCATCGGGCGAGATCGGATTGTCTTCTTCGCCGCGAATGGTGACAGCCGTTCGCGCCAGCCCCAATCCGTCCAGCTGACTTCCGATCGCGGCGTAGTCCAAATCCAGATTGAACATCGGCAATTCAACGCCGTCGTACCCGGCCGATTTGAGTTGTTCGCAGATCGGCATCATCTGATCGGTGACTTCGCCGGTCCAAAGCAGCAGGTTCATGCCGTATTTCATCAAGAGCTCGTGTGGTTGGAGTTATTCGGAATGGTGATTGGGAAAATCGGGGAAGGGAGTCGTCCCATCGGGAGGCGTCAACAGTCGCTGACGCCGAGATTCTTGCCCGAGCCGATGAATTGCTGGCAAAGCCTGAACTGATAGCGGAAGTGCGAAGCATCGTCAGCCGCATCATCGCCAA
>JBFJVZ010000360.1:0-8057 GCA_041623895.1 Pirellulaceae bacterium
CAGGGCGGCCTCGCTGCCCGCGCCGTGTTCCAGATCGATCAGCACCCAGTCGAATCCCATCTGCGCTGCCAATCGCACGCTCAACGGGCTGCCAATATTCAAAAACGTGCCACGGACAGGTTGGCCTAAACGCTGTTTGTCGAACCAATGAAAACTCATCACCGCTCCGCATCATTCGGATAATTCATCATTCGGATAATCTAATTGGATCCGCCATCTCCGCATCCATTGCCGACCACCCGTTGACGAGCTCTTTCAGTTTGTCCGGGTGACGGCCGGCCAGGTTTTCAGACTCGCCCAAGTCACTGGCAAGATGATACAGTTCAATCGGTGCTTGTTTATTGGGGCGGACAATTTTCCAGTTCCCGGATCGGAATGCCATTTTGCCGCGATTCATCCGCCAGTAGATCGAATGGTGCGGCGACTTTGTCAGCGGATCATTGATCCAGCCCAGGACACTGACGCCATCGCTTTTTTCGTCCGCCTCGATGCCGGCAAGATCGAGTGCGGTTGCGGCGATATCCAAGCTTAGCACGGGCCGCTTTTCATCATGCCCAGCGGGGATCCTGCCCGGCATTGTCCAGACCATCGGGATGCGGATGCCGCCTTCGTACAGGGATCCTTTTCCACCCCGCAGCGGCAAATTGCTGCTGGTCAATTCCTGTGTGGGGCCACCGTTATCGCTAAAGAAGACGAACAATGTTTGGCGGCTCAATTGATGCGCGTCGATTGATTCACGAATGCGGCCGACGCCGCGATCCAGCGCGACCAACATGCCCGCGAAGATCCGCCGCTGCATGTCCGTGATCCGCCGTAGTGATTCGACATCATCTTCGCTGGCTTGCATCGGACTATGAACGGCGTTGTAGGCAACGATCAGGCAAAAAGTATCCTGTGCGTTGTCGTCGATGAACTGAACGGCTTCGTCGGTGATTCCATCGGTCAGGTATTTTGCTTCGACGATTTCTTCTTCGCCGCGGAGGACAGGATTGTCGTCGTCGTAGGCCGGTTCGCTCATCGGCGTGTAATTGCCACGAATCAGATTCCCTTCGCGAACACGCGCGCCGGCGGGCAGCGTCCGATCGCGGATCATGGTCAGCACACCTTCGTACGGCGGACCGGGAACGTAGAAGTGACCTTCGTGCAAAAAGCCATAAAACGATTGAAAGCCACGCCGCAGCGGGTGTCTTTCTTTGACGGCACCCAAATGCCATTTGCCAATCAAACCGGTTCGATACTTTGCCTGGGCAAGCTTTTGCACAAAGGTGGTTTCGCTCTCCGGCAAGCCAGCCTCCGGCAGCAAGTTGCGTTTGCCCGTCGGATTGATGTCGTAGCCGAAACGGGATTGATAGCGCGCGGTAAAGAAGCCAGCCCGGGAGGGACTGCAATACGACGAAGTGACATAGCCAGCCAGGCAACGTGTACCGTCTTTGGCCAGAGCATCGATATGGGGCGTCGGTATTTCTCGGTTTCCCATCATGCCGGTTTCGCCATAACCCAGATCATCCGCGATGATCACAACCACGTTCGGGCGGTGCTGATCCGCATTCGGCGAATCGCCGCAGACCGACGTCGAAAGACCTACGACTATCAACGCGACCAGTATTTGACCGGGGCTCGTTAGACGCATTGGCTCACTCCTTTCCGTTCATCGTTGGCTCAAGTCCTTAACGTACTCGACCAGCGCGATTGCGTGTTCGACAGGCGTTTCTTTCAGCACGCCATGGCCGAGATTAAAGATATGTCCCTGTCTGCCCGCGACACTATCAAGCAATTGTTGTGTCCGCTCGCGAATGACTTCCGGCTCTGCCAAAAGTACTGCCGGGTCCAAGTTTCCTTGCACCGCGCGGTCGTTTCCGATGCGTTGCCAAGCAGCGTCCAGATTGATCCGCCAATCCACTCCCACGACGGTACGGCGGTCACCGCGCAGCAGCGGAAGTAGCTCGGGATTGCCGGTGGCAAAATTAATTACGGGAACACCCGGTGTGATTCCGGCGATGATTTGTTGGACCCAGGGCAAAACATGTTCGCTGTAATCGATCGGCGACAAGCACCCGGCCCAACTGTCAAACAGCTGCACGCACTGCGCTCCCGCGGCGATTTGATGATTCAAGTACACCGTAATCGCCCGGGATAGTCGCTCCATCAGCGTATTCCAGGCACCGCCGTCACTGTGCATCAGCTTTTTCGTATGCATGTATTGCCGGCTACCTCCACCTTCGATTGCATAACTGGCCAGCGTGAACGGAGCGCCCGCGAATCCAATCAACGGGATCTCCTGGGGCAGGTCTGCACGTGTTTGTCGAACGGTTTCGTAGACGAAGTCGAGTTGCCCGGGATCATCCAATTCCCGAACGCGTGCGAGATCACCACTTTCGCGGACGGGATTGTGGATCACCGGTCCGTCGCCTTTGACAAACTCCAAATCGAATCCCAGCGGCACCAAGATTGGCAACAAATCCGAAAAGATAATCGCCGCGTCGACTCCCAAACGATCGACTGCGGTACACATGATTTCACTGCACAAATCGGGTTTCGCGCACAATTCCAAGAATGACTGTTTGGCCCGAACTTCGCGGTATTCTGCCATATAACGTCCGGCCTGTCTCATCAGCCATACCGGCGTGCGTTCGGTGGGCTCGCGTCGACAAGCGCGCATGAACAGGCTGTCCGAGGAGGGGTGTCGCGCCGGCGAGCCGCCGGCGTCCGTAGAAGTTGAAATCACTTTTCTCTTTCCGTCAGTTAACTCCGCGCCGCGGCGGGCCGCCTCGACTACCAAATGCCCCATCTTAGGATGCGAGGGCTCCAAGTCGACGTGCAAATCACATTCTTGCAGCATCTGTGATGTTGTTGGTCCGATAGAAGCGATCAACGTCCCCCGCAGTCCGGATCGCAACTGGTCGACTATCTGCAGTTGTTCCGCCATTCGCAGCATGTTGACCACTTGATGCGCGCTGGTCAGCAACAACATATCCCGGCTTCCCGATGCCAACGCGCGGATGTTTTCTTCCAGCGGTCCCGTTTCTTTGGGAAAGTCCCAGCCGTAGACTTTGATTGGCTCGACAGTCGCCCCGCGGGCTTCCAATCCAGCCACCAGCGATGCGTTGGAGACACCGTATTCTTGCAAACCGATGACTTGATTGGCGATCGGTACATTTGCGTCAATCATCTGCAAAACTTCCCGCCAGGTATTCGGCTCGCCAACACGATGCGTTGGCGTCAAGCCGACCTCGCGCATCGCTGTGACCGGTTTCGGTCCGCGACAGATGGTCGTGATGTCAGACAAAGCATCCAGAAACCTTTTTTGATCCACATGCCTTTCAATTGCGCGTAGCAGGTAGCGGAAGCCGACGCCGGTCATCAAGATCACTACGTTGACTTGCCCCGTGATCACTCGATAGGCGAAGTCGATGGCCTCGCGATTTGGCTCGATGGGGATCTCGCGCATCGAGGGGCTAACGTGAGCAATCCCACCGTGCCGCTGAATCATACGAGCCATATCATCGGCGCGGCGGCTTTCAAGAGCGGCAATCTGGAGGCCATTAAAGTTGGCTTCGGAATTGGGCATGAGTGGTGTGAAGCTATGAAGGTGGATTATCGGGAGGGCGAGGCTAGACTGGTGAAAACATCGTAGTTTGAGGATTTTGTTCCCAATGGCGAGCATGCGTTTGTTGCGTGCATGACAACATGAGTTTCATGGGAGGGCGAGGCTCCTGCCGAGCCGAAGCGTCGGAAAACGCTTGGCGGCTCCGCGGGAGCGTCGCCCTCCCAGAGACTGTCCGTTAACTCGGCTCCACGGGAGCGTCGCCCTCCCAGAGATCTGTCTGTTAACTCGGCTCAGCGCGAGCTTCGCCCTCCCAAGGCCAGACAGGAGTCAGCCGGCATTGTAGGGAATTCTCACGAAGTTACGATTAGCTATCCCTGATCGGTTTGGTCCGCTTGATCCTTAAAGTTTGACATCGCCTGTGCCCCGCAGCCCCCTTCGTCGTCCGTCGCCGGAGCTCGATTTGCGAAGCACGCTGCGCAGCGTCGACGAACTTCCCAAAACGATCAGCAGCCAGTCCGTTTTCGGAAACGACCGCCCACTTGAAATCGAAATCGGCTCCGGCAAGGGGCTATTTATAACAACCGCGTGTCAGGCAAATCCCGAGCACAACTTTCTGGGAATCGAGATCGCGAGCAAATATGCATCGCACGCGGCCGCCAAGTTGACTCGCCTGGGAGTCAGCAACGCGATGATGGTCGCCGGCAATGCCGAGCCTTTATTGAAAGATCGGATTGAGCCGGGAACGATCGAAGCGATTCACGTCTATTTTCCTGATCCCTGGTGGAAGAAACGGCACCGCAAGCGTCGCGTCGTCAACGAAACCAGCATTCGGCACGTCTCGCGAGCCCTGCGGGCTGGCGGGCGATTTCACTTTTGGACCGACGTGCTGGATTACTTCGAGCTGACGATTGAAATGATTGCGGTACACGCGGCAGAGTTGGGTGTCCCGATTCCGGAAGAAGAAATCGCAGCGACGCACGACTTGGATTACCGAACGCACTTCGAGCGACGGAGCCGACAACACGGCATACCGGTGTATCGAGTGCGCTATGTCAAGCGTGCGTGCGCCATGTAGATTAAGCCGGTAGAATCAGCCGGCACACGTCAGCGTCCGGTGTACGAAGACGGGGATCGGGCCGCAGGCCCAGCAGTTTGCTTAGCCAGGGCAAGCCGAATTCCGCTACTGATCGAGCTCTCGCGAAGTCGCACACATACTATTGGCTGGACCAGCTTGGCCCTGACGAAATCAATTCGTCCGCCGCGTTGGTGTTTGGACGCAAAGTGCTGCTGCCGATCACTTGTTCCCATGCATTGATCGTCGGACCGGCCGAGTCAGCATCTGCGGGAGCTGGTAGCTGGTCAATCAATGGAGTCGGCGAGTTGGATTGAATTGGCGTCGGTAAATCCTGATCTGATACGTCCGTGGCGATGCCAATCGCCGCTCCGCTGGTGTCTTGGACGGCACTGGGATCGAAGGGGCCGCGAGACATCGCCGATGGGGCGCGAACCTTGGACGGGTCCCTCCGCGGTGTCATGAAGCGACCGACGTGATAAGCATCTTGCGTCGCGCCGGCGGCCCAGGCCCCTTCGGTCAATTGCACCTGGTTGAAGGCCAGTAGCGAGCCTTTTTGTCGATGGAAGTCACGGATGGCCAAATTATATTCGCCAATAGCGCGATAGAAATCCGTTTCGCTTTCCACGAGCAAGCGTTGGGCTTGCAACAAAAAGTTGATGTTGTCACTACCGTCGCGATATCTCCGTTCCAGCACATCGACTTGCCGCAAGTCAGAGATGTAGCGGTTGTAATTCGATTCCATCAACTGGTGAGCGATCTTGATTTGACGTCCGGCCGCTGACAAGTCATGACTGATGCGAAGCTCGGTTTCATTCAGCAAGGCTCTTTCGCGGTGCAAGTTCAGTTTGGCATGAGCAATCGCGACGCTGGCGGCGCGAAAACCAACAGGAAAGTTCAGCTCAAGTCCGGCTCGCCACTCTTGAAAGTCGCCGTCGGTGATCGAAGCGTAGAGGTTGTCGATTTGGATGCCGCTGTCAGTATCACCAATCAAGTTGTCACCGAGACCGCGCCAGCGGTACTGGCCGAGGAAGTCAAGCCGCGGTCGCCGATTCAATCTGGCGGCGTATAACTCCCATTCGCGACGTTTGACCTGAACTCGTTGACGACGCACTTCAACACGCCGCTGGAGTGCTTGACCCAACGCGCTGGACCAATCGAAAGTCACTTTCATATCGGCCAGCGGAGTCGTCGGTTGAATCAAGCGGCCGTCCGTGGCGGGCATCCCGATCAAGTATCGCAGTCGTTGTTCCACGGAATAAAGCCCGGGTTGGCCGCCCAGTAAAGACTGCACGAGAGCCTCGAATTGGTAAAACTGGGATCTCGCTTGGGCTTCCTCATCACGTCGACCCGTCCCGACTTCCAATCTGACTTGCTGGTACTGGTAAGTCTTCAGAGCTGATTCACGACCCTTGACCGCAGCATCCAATACCCGATAGGCGGTCGCTAGATCCCAATACGCCTGTTCTACATCGGCGACCAACTGCACGATCGCGGCCTCAAAGTCCGCCAGCGCGGTGTCCTCATTAGCGCGTCCAATCAAGACGCCGTTATAAAGCCCTGGGATGTTGTTGGAGCCGACAATGCGGTTGTATTGTGTGCCGGCGCCCTGCAACAGTGGTTGTCGCCACTCGGCCTCGAGCCAGCCCTCAAAGTCACTTCTGAAAAAGCGGTTTGGTTGATTGTTGCGATCGTAATTGACGACGTGTCGTAGTGCGAAGCGCGCGCCTTGGGCCGTTTGCTTTGCTAGTTCGCCGCTATACGTCGCTTGGGTGGCAACAAAGGCGCTCCGCAGAAACCGACTTAGAATCGGATCTTGCAGGTCAACCGGATTGACATTATTTGGCGTGTCGACTTTGTTCCAGAACAGCTGCTGCGTGTACTGCGCATCGAAGTCGGACAGCGCTGCCTCGGGACCGGTCACCGGGTCGGCGCTGACCAATGACGGATCGTAGATCGTGGCCGTTGCCTGCGGTGCGGTGACGACGCTGCCACCAAGCGCGCGGATCACCGGGCTTTGACGCACCGCCATCTCGATCGCTTCCTGAAGCGTCATCTCCAGGACAGGAATCTTGGAAGGATCCTCCAGCGACAATGGCTCCGTGGCTTGTGAGGCAGCCTCAGTGACTGGAGTGGCGCATTGCTCGACCTCGGGGTACTCGATTTCCAAGCCGTGGTTATCGTGGTACGAAGTGGTGGTGTCATGCGGTCCCTTGGGAACTCGGTCCAAAAGTCCACAGCCGCCCGTGCTGATCAGCATGCCGGCCAGCAACCAGCGGCGCACGCTCGCTGCCTTTCGTCGTGGGAAGCTTGCCAGCTGATCGTTTTTTCGACGCATAGCCAATCGCGGTGGTTTGCGGCACCGCTTCAGTGGTCCAGCAGCCGAATGACCGCGCAATAAGAAAGCAGTGTTGCGATCCTTATCGGCTGAAAGATGCGTATCACTGGAACAACCGGCACACGAAAGCGAGCCGAAGAATCCGACGAAACCGGATAGCCCGCAGGGTCGCAGGTGACTTTAACGGTTACGTTCAGTTAACGGGGAACCGCTTTCACAGCTTTCCCGGGCAGAGGCGTTACACCCGGGTCAGAGCCGCTCAATATTCGATTTACACCGACTGATAAGCAGGGCACCGCTCGCTGCGGGCAAATCGGCTCAGACGTATCGTTTTTCGACCCTGCGAAATCCGCCGCGAAAACTCCCAGCTTCCGAATAAGATCGCCGTGAAGATCAGATCGCCGGCAATCGTGTAGCCAAAGAAAGGTATCGCGCTGGTGTAACACGCTAGCAAGCCGGCTCCCGATGTTGGATACCAGGGTCCCAACCAGACGCCGAAGTTGCTGATCAAAAAGAACGTCGACGACGCAGCCAACGACCCTGCAGGATAGCGCAGCAGACTTTGGTGTCGCTGCATCAGGCGCCCGATCGGTACCGTGGTCACGACTGCCAGGTAAACCATCGCCATGCTGAGCGGATGGTAAAAGCCCATTCCCGGTATGCGGAACAAATGTCCGATCACATCACTGACGGCGATCGCCACGAGCGGAACAAAATACGCCCGCTTGCCTGCCAGGTAACAACCGGCAAACAACCCCAAGGCGCCGATGCAAGCGACGTTGGGAGGATGCGGCAGGAGTCGGCTGAGGGCCACCACGAGAGTGAGAAGATAGAACATCGTCAATCACGGCTGAAAGGGGGTTTTCTAAGACTCTTGTTCTAGCGGTTTCGATCCGCTCTTGGAAGACCGGGCGCTCATCGGCCTGGCGACGCCCCCTCATCCAACGCCGTTAAGCGTTTCTCGTTCGTGTTACGCGGGCTGTTCTTCGTAGCCGGAGTCGCCAGACTTCGGTTGTATCGTGGACGGCGCCCGAATTCTGGCGAATCCGGCTACCAGGAATCCTTAACGGTGTTGCCCCTCATCCCCAGCGCTTCTCCCC
>JBFJVZ010000361.1:0-8020 GCA_041623895.1 Pirellulaceae bacterium
CGGCTTCCCGCACGTCTTCCAGGGACAGCAAATGTTCCACTTGAGACTGGAAATCGCTCTTGGATCGAGAGGCTTGTTGCTGAACACGACGTGCACCATCCAGCAGGCGATTGAAACTTGACCCTGCGGACTCCGAATGACTGTCGGTTGCGGAGTTCTCCCCAATCCATGTCGCAGCGAATTCCGTCGGCTCGGCCTTGGAGTGACCCAGCAGCAACAAATGCTTGAGCCCCGTTTCCTGAACGGCCCAATTGATCACTCGTGGCAGATCCTGACCGTGGAAGTCCCAGTCGCTTTGTGGGATTTGCAACAATGCCGATGCGCTCTCGTCGATGATATTGGACAAACGCTGCAGCATGACGGGATCGTTGTGGGCGATGACCAGCCAGTCGAGTGACGCCTCCTTGCCGTCAACCAGATTTTGCAGGCTCGTTAGGTAAGGATTCACGTTTGTTGTTTCATGTACTGTCGAGATCATGGTTTTCTCCAAGGAAGGAATTTTCAGTAAACAGACAGGCGACGCACCTGCCTGGTGTAAGTGAATAGATCAACTACGCAGGGACGGGCTCGCGACTTTGCTCAATCGTCTTCCAGCTTCCAGTTTGCGAATATTGGTACAGTTGCCCGTCATCTATAGCGACCAGATGAAGCCAGCCGTTTGACAACAGGTCGGCGACGAGTTCGTGTTTTGCGATGACCGACTCAATGGATGATCTCGCCGCCGCAATCACGGCCTGCAGTCGGAGCGGTTGATGCTGGAACTCGTCACCAGTGTGCAACGATTGCCAAGGCAGTCCCGTCATCAAGTCACCGCCGTTGCCGGACAGGATTCCGAATTGACCAACCACGTTGTGGACGGTTTTATTGCCGCTGCCAAAATGATGGTGATCGACGGCGGAAGCGTAGTACTGCATGTTGATCCAGTGCGCGACGATCATGGGGGCCGTCATGATCGTTTCCAGCACCGAACCGTCGGGATCTTTAGCGGCGTCGTAGCTATGCAGGAAGGAGCGACCGTGCAGGTTTGCCGCCTTGGTCATCGACCTGGGGCCGACAATGAAGGCTGCATTCCCCGCCAATCCCCATTCGGGTCGAACCTCCGACCAGTCTTTGGCACGACGCAGCATTGCGTTTTGCGATTCACTGGAAACAATCGGCATCCGTTCCAATCGCGTGTGCCGGCCGGCAATGCTCGCCTGCTCCATCAAGTCCTGGACGTCACCTTTGTGGGATGCGGGTACTTCGTCCAGGTCGAAGAACTTGATTTCATCGGTCGTCGTGTTGTGAAGACCGGCAAGAAAACACGTATCTGCCGGAATCACGATTCCTCGATCAGCCAACGCGCTGCGAATGTAGGATTGGTTCAGCAGGATTGCCGCCATGCGTGCGTTGGGTTCTCCGGAATGTCCTCCACAGGCACCACAATCAAGACTCGCGGCCAGTGGATTGTTTTCGGTCTGGCTGGCGTGTCCACAAAATACCACCAAGCGAGCGAAGTCTTCGGTCAAACCGAGATTTCGAAGCATCGACTCAGCCAAGTCGGCTTGATGAGTCGTGGTGATGTCCTGATGGTTCAAACCACGCAGCGTCGGCCCAAGCTTTTCAGAGTCTTCTGCGGTTACGCCGTCGTGATCCGCGTCATTCAGCTTGTTTGACAGGGCCGCGTTGCGAGCCCACAGCTTCCAACCAAACAGTAACCCTGTTGTCTCCACAAACGAGAAACAGCCGACCGCGGAAGTCTGAAACGATTTCCACAGATTCCGCCATGATCGAATCAGCCGGCGATGCTTGATCGCGTCTTGCTCGCAGGGGGACTCCGTCTCATGAAGCCCTTCGTGCAGTTGGAACTGGGGCTTCAGCAGCACCGGGACATGTGAGTCTCCTGAGTTCTGTCCAAGCTTGACAAATTCGATTGGCATTCCGAAGAAACCGGCAAAACCGAACGTCTCAATTTCCTCGGAGTTCGTTTCGAGGTGCCGGCGAATTCGCTCTGAGCGCACGTCGATGCAAAATACCATTTGCGCCAGTTTTCGCGAGTTGGACGCGTTGGAGTTCGTCAACCACAAACTCGAGTCGTGCCAGTGCTGCTGGATCGATAACGACTGCAGCAATCGATCGCGGACCGCAATCTCCGTTGCCCGCAACAGCACGAAACGCAATTTCGCATCGTCAGATTTCTGGTCCGCGGTGGTTTGAAAGGAGGCGGATTCGTTATGCGATATGGAATCCCAATCGATTTCTAAGGCGAGTGATTCACTCAACGCGACGTCGTACGCCAGGCGAATCGCCAGCAAGGCAATCAAGTCCATACCTTGGTACTCCTGATCGTGATCGCTCCACTGGTCCTGATACTTTGCCCAGAAACTCCAGCCGGGCACCGAGAATGCCTGACATAGCAGCACCAGTCGCCACAGGTGCACGGGCACCCGCATCCGCTTCAGCAGGTACACGATGGCCGCGTCCGGAGCGTGTGGCAGCGATGAAACGAACTGGCGAAACCCTCGCAATCCCAGCGATTCGATGTTGCGGTCGATCGATGCCGCAGATCGCCAAGCCTGGAACAGCGAAAGATCGCTCCAAGGGCTTTTCCAAACGGCTTGACCTTCGTCGTAATGGGCTGAGCAATGCCGAGAGATCTCGTCGACGATTGCTTCGCTCCAATTGAAACCGGACAACGCGTCCGCATGCTCCGCGATCGTCTTGATTGCCCGCGACGGGTTTCCGTGTGCAGCTACCTGATCGACGTCATCCTGGTCACGCAAATTCTCTTGACCGTCCAGTTCCTTCAATTGTTCGACAACCTGCCGCGGCGACAGATGAAAGCTCTGAGATTCCGACTCTGGGTAGAGTTCTTCGATCGCCGCCTCGATCTCGTCGATGCTGAATGCACCGGTCGCATTTTGGCGCGCGAAGTACTCAGCTGGCATCAAAGTCTCACAGTCAGAAAACAGTTTCAGAAAGGTACGGGCCTCCAGAAACGGTCGCTGCGTCAGCCCCATGAACGGATTCACGGCGACGTAGTCCTTGAGCGGCCATACCGGTGGAATCGCCTCTGACACTTCGGCCAGCAGATCGTCCATCTGGCGACGTACATGTGGCTCTGCATACGGCGGTGGCAGGAAGGTCTCGGTCGTGCTATTGGCAATTGAAATCTGAGGCATCGTGGTAGCTTCTCCCGGATAGGGCAATCAGTTCTTGTTATCGTTTCGGCTAATTTCAAGCGTTCAAAAGTGGTCCGAAAACGCGTCGCATTACGCTCTCGACGTAGAAACCGTTAGAAGCGTGCACGTAAAGCGCCTGCATCCAAGGCGGCTGAGTGGATCGTGTGATGGCAAGGTGCAAGACGTACATCCCGACGAATCCGCCTCCGGCAACGGCGGCGATCAACCACGCGCCGGCGTTGGGAATCGCGACCGGCAAGCTGCCGGCGATCATCCCGTCTACCGCAGCGAAACAGCCGACGTAAGCCAGGCACAAGGCTCCGGCAACGGATAGCGATCGCAGGGTCAGCTGAATGTTTCTCGCTTGCATTGTTCGGCTGGCCCACTGGGTCAGTGCCAGGCAAAGAATGCCACCCAGCAATAAACCGCCCGGCTTTTCGTTGATGTTTACACCGAGCACGAGGAATGCCATCACTAGGAAGGCAGCGATTGTGCAGAACGTGACGGCCACTATCGACCAGGCCAATGGTGCAGTGTCAGTCTTTATTCCCTCGGTAGCACGACGTTGCGTCATCACGCTCCCGGAACTCAAGAATGCGTGCGCCTTGTACAGCGAATGCGCCAGAATGTGGAGCATTGCGGCAGAGAAGGCGCCCAAGCCGCACTGCAGCATCATGAATCCCATTTGCGCGATCGTCGAATAGGCAAGCGACTTCTTCACACTTGTCTGAGTCAGCATTACGACAGCAGCGAAGCACGCCGTTACGGCGCCAACCAATGCCAGCGCGGTCATGGACACGGGAGACAAAGCGACCAGAGGACTTGTGCGGATGATTAAATAGCCGCCAGCGTTCACAATCCCAGCATGCATCAGGGCGGAAACCGGCGTGGGTGTTTCCATTGTCAGTGGTAGCCACGTATGAAACGGGAATTGAGCCGATTTGGTGACCGCGCCAACCACCAGCAGCCAGCTAGCCCATTGAATCCGCGAATTGGTACCCGACAGCAACTCCAACTTTGTGAACAGGGAGCTGAACTGCAGCGTTTGAAACTCGGAGTAAATGATGATGCAGGCCGCAATCAGCGCCGCATCACCCAGGCGACTGATCGTAAACTTGGTCCACGCGGCGCGCCGGGCAACCGGTCGATGTCCGTAGTGAAGCAGCAGCTGGTGCAGCCCGATGCTGGTCGCGATCCAGCATGCCATGAACATCAGCAGGTTTCCGGAGACCACCAAGAGGCAAACGGCACCGATCGTGGACCCGGTCCATTGGAAATATCGGATCTGGGAGTGTTCTCCGTCCAGGTAACGCACCGAGTATCGACAGATAGTGCACCCGACGAAGCTGACCAGCACCAGCATCAAACTCGAAACGCCGTCCAGGTAAAAAGACAACGCAGCCAGCCGTTCAATTCCGGGAACGGTCATCTCGATCGGCTCGAACCCGCGGGCAGCCAGACTGGCCAGCAAGGCGATTGCCAACAGAAACTGGAGTCCCGCTAGCCGCGTGATAGCCGATCGCAGTCGTGCGGCGGAGTTGCGCAATTGCGGGGATGGCCACAGCGGGGCGGAGATCAATAATGTGGCTGGCACGGCCAAGCCCACGGAGACCAGGTCCAACATCGTCGCGAGTCCTTAAAGTCACGAATTCCATTACACGAACAATAATACACGATACACACTTCGTAAATAGAGTTTCGTGTATTTGCCGTCGTTTCTTGACCCCATTTCCGTCGCCAGTTGGCGAAAACCCCGCGAATCACGGGGCTTTTGCACGAAAAAAAATTCGGGAATTTTCTGACGCGTGTTTGTGCTAGAATTCACAGATCGCGAATTCTGGTGGCTTTTCGTCCACCCAAGCCCGACAAGAAACGGACCCGGACAGCGTTAATGGCCAAGGCAAGCACCCGAACGACCGGGTCAACGAAACGAAGAAAAACCCCGAAATTACCCAAGCGGACGCCCGCCAAGGCGACCGGGCCGACGCCGCCCCGCGATTCGCCGAAGTCATGGACATTCCTGACCAATCACGCCCACGTGCTGATCGTGCTGTACTCCGAACCGGGGCTGGTGCTCCGCGAAGTGGCCCAACGGGTCGGCATTACCGAACGAGCCGTTCAGCGAATCGTCCAGGACCTGGAGGAAGAGGGGTTTGTCCGCAGAATCAAGGTGGGCAGAAAGAACGAGTATGAAGTGCTGGTCGGTAAGTCACTTCGACACCCCATCGAATGGCATCGAAACATCGGCGATCTGATTGGACTGATTACGGGCTAGTAGTTCAAGATTGATTTGCGAAGCAGGCGAAGAGGCCAGAAACGCAGGTGACGCAGTCCCGCAAGCCGGAGCAGACCGGAGTTTGTGCCGCGTCCCATCGACACGACAACCACGTTATTAATGCGAAGTTCCAATCGCTGCGATGTCGCGACTAAAGTGTTGTTCAGACCAGCGACCGTCGATCGAAGCTTTCCGAAGCGGCGGAGGAAACCTAATAGCGACACTGCCGCCTTCAACGTCTGGACGTGGATGACGACGACACCATGGCTGGCTTGGACAGACAGTGGATGTCCGTCCCATTCACATTCCAGTGCAGCTTCTATGTAAAACAAGGCAAAACACGACTATTGATGATGCTAATTCCCGTCCCCCGCCCGGTTGCGGGTCGCAACACGCACCGTGCCGTTCATCTTCCACTTTGCCTGCGAGGCGTCGGAGGCGGTTGAACTTGGAATGTGGAGCTCGAAGTCATCGAATGAATAGCTGATCTCAGCGTCCCGGCCTGTCAACTTGTCGTAGAGCCCGATCGCCAGTTCGGGCCAGCTGTTTGTGTCTTGCTGCGTCGACATGATTTGATCCTGAAAAACGAGGGAAATTCATCTGCTGAACAATGGTAGAAGCGCGACAAGACGCCGATCGCCCAAGAGCAAAGTCCAGAACAACCAAGAATTTTCGGGCCGATTATCTTCTTGTGCCGGGCTCCGTCAGGCCCGCAGCGTCAGCGCTGAGTGACGGGCTGGAGCTGATGTCCCGCCGGTGACAACATAGTTATTGTGACTCACGATGTGCTGGACTTCCGTTGGCGGGTCTTGGCAAGCTTGCGCTTTTGTGTTGTCTGTTTACGGCTGCCGTGTTTCTTGACGACTCGCTTAGCTTCCGATTTTGCCTCATCTTTTCTGCGAACTGCATACATACGTTCGCGAGCATCCTTGTATGCAAGCGAGTGCTCAACGATCGGCGGTGGATAGTTCTTGCCAATCAGACAGCCAGCTTGCGATTGTTGGGACAAACTCATTTTGTGCGGCTCCGCGATATGCTCATCGGGTACCGCCGCCAGCTCAGGGACGTATTTCCGAATGAACTGCCCCGTCGGATCTTGGTCCTTCACCTGCTTAATCGGCGAGTAGATTCGAACCGTATTAATCCCCGTTGTGCCAGATTGCATCTGAAACTGTGAGAAGTGAATACCTGGCTCGAAGTCAAGAAAGTGTCGTGCTAGATAGACGGAGGTCGGCCGCCAGTGCAGCCAAAGGTGGTAGGACGCAAACGAAACGAGCATTGCTCGCATCCGAAAGTTGATCCAACTGTGTCGGTGCAACGCCCGCATGCAAGCATCGACCATCGGATAACCTGTCTGTCCTTCGCACCAGGCGTCGAAACGATTTTGATTAAATTCGTGTTCGCGAAGCCCATCGTAGACTTTGCTCATGTTTTCAAACTCGATCGACGGCTCGTCTTCCAGTTTCTGCATGAAATGACAATGCCAGCTCAAACGTGACTGGAAGGCCCGAAGTGATTTGAGCCAACCGCCAATCGGTTCACCCATTCCTTTCAGCTCTCGCAATTGATCTTGCCGATCGCGAAGTTCGTATTCGACTCGCTTCATGGAGAGACAGCCCCAGGCCAGGTAAGTGCTAAGACGACTGCATGAATCTGCTGCCGTTACCGGGCTGGACATCTCGCCGCTATAGTTCTGTCCGCGGTGAAAGAGAAACGACCGTAATGCTTCTATGCCGGCTTTTTCACCGCCTTTCTGAAGTTTGCTTTTCTTTGTCGAGGAGAGCCCAAAGTCTTCCGGAGTATGCCGCCGGCCCGGGGCGACCCCGCTCGGATGGATCAACTTGGTTGGCATACCAGCCATCGGTTGCTTCAGAAAGGCGTCGCGCTGCTTCGACCAGCCGTCCCGCGATTTCAGACGACGAACGACGCCATTTTGTGGTATCTCTTTCCAAGGGGTGCCATGCTGCTTGGCCCACGCCGCGACGCGTATGTCGCGGTCATAAGTAATCTTGTTGCCAGTTTCCTGATGACTCCAAAGAGCATCGATTCCATGTTCCGAATGCAATGTCGATAACACATCCGGCATGGAACCGACCCGAAGCGTCAAGCGGCCACCCAAGTCCCGCAAGCGGCTGTCCAGCTCTCGGAGCGACTCATTAATGAATTGCAGATGAGACGCCTCGAACTCCTCCGAGTGGATGATTTCCGGCTCATAAACGTAGAGACACAAACATGGCCCCAGCGCAGAGGCCTGTGCGAGCGGAGCATGGTCATCAACGCGCAAATCACGCTTGAACCAGACAACATGCATGTTAGCTCCGATCTTAATAACATAGACAGCCGCAGATTCGAGGTTTCAGACCAGCCCACGAAAAGCCGTCGGGTTATTGTTGGGAGCTGGCAATATTGACGCATGCCTAGGCTCCTTGGCAGCGGGCATGGCAATCAAGATCGGCACAGCTGGCGGCGGCCTATGCGACCGCTGGATACTGACTCCACACCATTGGTGATGGGTCAGGGGCGAATCGATCGGTAGAAATTTCCCATGGCTTCCACTTTGGGCATCTGCCGTTTCAATGATCCC
>JBFJVZ010000362.1:0-7948 GCA_041623895.1 Pirellulaceae bacterium
CGAACACTGGTATGATCGCCCTGCAAATACAGAGGTCCGTCTCGCGTCACGTCCCCAAAAAGTGCTCCTCCCGTACAGCCTGGTACTGGTTGTTTGTCTATCACCAGTTCCCCGTTCAATACGACGGTCAGGTGACGATCAACCAATGTGATGTCGTAGCTCTGCCAAGTCCCACCGGGGAGTCCCGCATTTTTGCTGGGCGCGATCCGTCCAAAAATGGCACCCGGACCGTTGATTCCCTGCATCCGGCTATCGCGATCGACGACTTGGGCTTCGTACAGCCCACGAACGTAGATGCCGCTATTGCAATTCGATTCGACGTTGAACTCGATGTGCAATTGACAATCACCAAAGACCCCTTCGGTCCGCAGATTACCGAATTCGCCGAAGGCGCTAAAATCTGTTTTAGGCGTGTGGTTGACCAACTGGCCGTCCTTCACGCTCCACCCGTTTTTGGCGGTTTCCGGCTGAAGTCGCCAACCAGACAAGTCCCGTCCATTGAACAGCTCGATCGGTTTTCCAAATTTGATCTTCGCCAAATCCGGCTTGGCTGGCATTGGCGGACATCGGCGGCCGCGTGCCGTTCGTTTCCTTACCGGTTCTGCATCACCGATTTCAGTGACCGAGATTTCATGACCGGCAATTTCGGCCACAAAGCGGGCTGCATTCTTCTTGCCGCGTCGCGCGAATAATAGTCTGCCATTGTCGTAAGCAACGTCTTGCATGGGACGAGCCGACCCGACACGCCACAAAAGACTTGCGGTCGGCCCGCCATCAGCTGAACGACCGACCGAAAGCCAGCCACCGTAACCGTCCTGAAAATCCAGCCACCATGTTCCCTGAAACGCGTTGGCGTCGTCGGATTGCGACGTCAGGCTTTCAGATTCGGACTTGCGATCCAAGAACGCTAGGACATCGCGGATTTCGCGATCGGTCATCAGGTCGATCAAACCGTCAGGCATTAACGAAGTTTTCAGTTCCTTGCGAGTAACGATGTCTTTGGTCGCATACTGACGTTCTCGGCCCGCGCTGTCTCGATAAAACTCTTTGCCGCCTCCCCCATCACGTAACATGATTCCCGTGAAAACTTCCCCGTCCGCGGTCATGATCGTACGAGCGTAGTATTGGGGGTCAACGTTCTTGCCGGGCTGCAACAGAGAGATCAGTAAACGGTCATCATCGCCGCTGGTCGATACTGATGTCAGGTCAGGTCCGACCACATTCCCGCGTCCGCTGTGACGGTGACACTTCCAGCAGGTGCCGACGCTGCGATGGTGAAAGATTCTCCGCCCGGCTTCCAGGTCAATGGGGCCGTCGATCGCCGCTAACCGCTTTCGCCAGCTGTTGATGTCCGCTACTTGCGGTCGCCCGGTTTTCAGTTGTTCGGGATCCATGACGGCCTCAATCAAGTCTGCAGATGTCGAATATTTCGCGCTGATTTGTTTCAGTCGTTGGCGATCAATTTCAGACAAAGTCGTGAATCGCAGTGACCGTAAAGCCTCGTCGCGAATCGGTCCGTCGTCAGCCGAGGCGAGATCCATCAGATCCGGAATGACCGGCGGTGATGCCACGAGACCGGCAATCGCGTCAGCCCGGATCGATCGATCAACACTCCCATCCTTGGCAATCTTCAAAAGTGTCTGTTGCGCTGTGGGCTTTTCTGATGTCGACAAAGTGCGCGTCAATTCACGCAGGATGTTGCTGTCGTTGAGTGAGCGCAATTCGCTCCACAGCTTCTGGTCGAATCCTTTTTGCTCCGCATCGATCAAACGCAATGCAAACGCGCGGGTCGACGGCGATGCATCCGAATCCTTGATTCGTTTCAACAGCACCCCCTGGTCAACGACACCGGCTGAGGGATTCCCTTGCAGCGTGTTCCAGGTCGCCAAACAGGCCTCAAAGATTTGGTAATTGCTGTGTTGATCCTGCAAGCGGCGTTCTACCTTCGGCAGAAAAGCAGTCATTTGCTGGTCAGCGATCCACCGCAGCGCCTCCAGCGATACCTTGTCACTAACGTCGCCCAAAAAGCGCGACGCCCAAGCCTCGTCCGTCGGTTTGGCTTTCCGGATTGCCAACAACAGTGTGACGCGATCCTGCTCGTTCAATTCATCCGCCAGGCTTTCAGCGATTTCACCAACACGCCCTGCTAAACCATCGATGGCAGCCCTGGCCAGAAAAGGATCGGCCGATTTCGCCAGCTCGAATAGCTGTTGATTGGAAAACTGGCGGTCGCCCGATCGTAACTTTGCGGCCTGCCTGGCCGCTTCGTTAGCGGGCTGTAGATCTAGAGAGCTGAGCCATGGGGCGCGGTCCGCATCAATCTCCAGTTTCCAAACGCGACCACGTTTGTGAATTTGATAAGAACCGAACACCCAATCGGTGAGATAAAAAACGGTTGCCGAATGCTGGGCAATGCACGTTGGCCGGAAATGATGCCCGCCGCGAATCAAGGTCACACGATGTGTCTTGAAAGTCGCACCACTCGCAGTCAGCGGGTAGAAATCGATGCGATGATCGGTCCAGCTAGTAACAACCAGCCCATTGCCCAGCGGCGCGATGCCGCAGGGTGCTTCGCCGACACTGTGCATCATTGGCAATGTTCCCGGCAACTCACCGTTCCAACACACAAAAGGATGAATCGGAGCATTGCCGTAACGCCGTTGATATCCATAATCGCCGCCTTCGACGATGTGCAGCAGGCGACACGGTGGTCGCGCACCGGGATCATTTTCGCCCGCGAACATGGTCCCATCGGAACGGACGCAGATGCCAAACGGATTCCAGAAACCGCGTGCGATTCGCCGCATCTTGCTGCCATCCGGGCGGCAGCGAAAAATGCCGCCTTCGCCCGAGCCTTCGACGCTGCTGCCGTCGATCGGAGCCGTCAGCGTCCACTGCTTCCAAAAATTCTCGCCCAGGGCAAAAACCAGATCGCCGCTGGGATGCCAGGCCATCCCACTGAGACCGTTGTGGGGATAGTCGGCTTCGGTTTCGAGCACGGCAATGTTTTGTTCTTCATCGCCAACACCATCGCCGTCCGTGTCACGGACGCGAAGCACACGATCTCTTTCCGCCAGGTAAACCCAGCCGCCGGGACCAAGTTCCAGGTCCATCGTGGCGTCCGTCTTGTTGTAAAAGACTTCGCGTGAACCGTTCGGCCGCAGCTTGATGATCTCGTCATGCTCGGGACCGTCATAGTCTTCGGGACGAAAGTGAGTGTGACTGAGTGCGACCCAAAGCGTCCCGGTGTCATCGATATCGATGCCGGTTGGCGTAACGACATCCGGGTGCTCGGCGACCAGTGATAGCTTGACGCCGGGGGAAAGGAATTCCAGTTGCGGCGGAACATCGGCTGGAGCTTGTGCCTTAGCGCCCGCGGCAACCAGGGCGCAAAGCAGGAAACAGTGGATGCAGTGTGGAGTATTCAAGGTATGGTTTCTCTGGGATTCTATTAGCAAGTTGTTTGCCAGGACAGGTCTTGGCCAACTTGTCAACAATAACCGTGTGCTAGAGCATCTTTATCATTGACGTGGGATCATCTGTAGGCCAGGACTTGTCCTGGCAATGAGGCGCCAGGACAAGTCCTGGCCTACGAGATATCTGAAAATGCTATAATGCACGGCGGCTGATAACAGGTGCGCTGTCCAGTTAACCTGCTTTGGCGATGGCTTGTTTGGCGACAACCAGACACTGCTCGATATCGTCGATTGGGTTTTCTGGATTCGCCTCATACTCCAGCGAGATCGATCCGTCACTGGGGAAATCGATTTCGCGGAGCGTCTTGAACAACTGCACGACATCCAAGAACCCTTTACCGATCACCACGTTCTTCGATCGCTTTTCTTGCTTCTCTTCGTCCTTGATGTGCAAGGCGAAAACGCGTTTCCCCAAACGGCGAACCGCTTCGACGGGATCTTCCTTGCTGCGAATGAAGTGACCGGTATCGACGCAAGCTCCAATCCGCGGGTCGTGATCTTTGACGGCATGAACAACATCGTCAATCTTGTCGTAGATGGCGCCGGGACCATGGTTGTGAATGCAAATCCGCATGTCGTATTCGGCGACCAATTTGTCCAGACTATCGAACGAATCAAGCGTTGGGTTGGCGGTGATGTTCTTCAATCCCGCGCGTTTGGCGAATTCAAACACTTTGCGGTTCGCCTCATGGTCTTTGCTAAACCCGCTGACGCCATGCGCACTCATGGTGATCCCGGCGTCGGTCAGCATCTGATTCAGCTCACCAAGCTGCTGCTTGTCCCACTCCAGCGGAACATGGCCTTTGAAAAACTCGACGTAATGCAGGCCAAGACCCTGAATGTGGCGGACCGCCTGCCGCAGATCGAATTTTCGCAGCGAATAACTTTGAATCCCGATTGGCCATCCGCCAAAAGGATCCGCGGAGTCAGCAGCCAAGAGTGTGGAGCCCGCAGCGGCAAGGCCCGCTGAACCTGCGGCGGCAAGCGACAAGAAACGACGACGACAAAAAGGCGTTTGCATGTGAATTGACTCGATAGGGTTGGAGAGGAAGCGGATCATTGTAATTTACCGTGATCGCGTCCGGTTGGCGGCACCGCTCGTTACTTGCGATAATCCTTTCCCGGTTTCCGCATTTTCGCACGAGAGCGGGGTAGAATTTCGGAAACCCCGTCCAAGGCCAGGCTGATATCGCACGCTGGAGAGCTCCCCAATGAATTGCACCAAATACTTCTTTTGCACAATTTTCACGCTCGCGTTTTGCTTTACCTCCAGTGCCACGAGTCTGGCGGATGATGACACGGAAAGCGGCGAGTGGATTCAGCTGTTTAACGGCAAGAACCTGGATGGCTGGAACCCTAAGATTCGTTATCACGCCGCTGGGGAAAATTTTGGAGACACGTTTCGAGTCGAAGACGGCTTGTTAAAAGTCGGTTATGCCGCCTACGACGAATTCGGCGAGACGTTCGGTCACTTGTTTTACAAGGACACCTTTTCCAACTACCGCATCCGTTGCGAGTACCGCTTCGTGGGTGAGCAGTGCAAAGGTGGACCGGGCTGGGCGTTCCGCAATAGCGGCATCATGGTGCACGGCGAGCGTCCCGAAACGATGGCTAAAGATCAGGACTTCCCCGTCTCCATTGAAGTACAGCTGCTTGGTGGCGACGGCAAAAAGATAAGAACGACGGCCAACTTGTGCACGCCAGGAACGCACGTCGTCAAAGATGGCAAGCTTTTCAAGCCGCATTGCACCAGTTCGTCTTCGGAGACGTACCATGGCGATCAATGGGTGACCGTGGAAGTCGAAGTCCGCGGGAATGAATCGATCAAGCACATCATTGACGGAAAAGTTGTCTTGGAATACAGCAAGCCACAATTAGATGATGGTCACGCACACGCCAAGCAGTTAGCCCAGAAACTTGGCACGCTGATGCTCGGCGAAGGTACGATTTCGCTGCAATCGGAAAGCCACCCGGTGGAGTTTCGTAAAGTCGAACTGAAACGGCTGGATTGAAAGGCCCAGAAGTAGGCCAGGACTTGTCCTGGCGCCTGATTGCCAGGACAAGTCCTGGCCTACGAGATATCTGAAAATGCTCTAAATGCTGACACCGCTCCGTGGTTCTTGTTAGGGAGCCCAGCCGTTTGCCTGCATCCGCTTGAGGACTTCCAGTCTCAGTAGTCCTTGAGCCAAACCGAGTGCGCGGCGGTAGTTCGCTCTCGCCATTCTCTTGTCGCCTTCCGCGTCGGCGCGCTGGCCACGGTTGAAGTAGGCAAGTGCCCTATTCTGTTGCGCCTTGTTGGCTGCCGCCATGCTTCGCTGCAAGTCCGATTGCTGGGCATGTTGAATCGCTTGCGACATCTGCTGCGCATGGCCCGGTATCGTTCCGAAGGTCGGATAGTCCGACACGACCGGCGTGATCCCGGTCACGAAGGGACGAATCGTCTGGCTGGTAATGCTGCCCGGCACTCCGTTCATTGTGGTGATCGACGGTGCCGTCGACGTGATGCTTCTGCTGCTGCCCTGGCCAAACGTGAAGCCCAGCGTTCCCCTGGTCTTGCCGTTACCAAAGGCGATTCCCGTCCGCAATCCGGAATTTGGATCGAAATTACCGAACGGAGGCACGACAGCGTTGCCCGAATTGGCAAAAAAATTGGGCCCGCTTAGCGACCAGGTCACGCCCGTGTTCTCAAAGAATGACGAACCCAGTTGTTGAAACGGCACGGTGGTGTTGATCATCTGCTGAGCGTTTGCGTTGCAGGCGGCGGCAAGCAAGACGATCAAGGAAAGAGTGGCTCGCATTCTAGGACTCCGACAATTGAGTTGGACAGCGCGACTTTGCAATCCAAACGGGGTGGAGGAGTACGCTTTGTCTCAAGCATCAGGTTCGCGGAAACCGGGAGGGCGAAGCTCCCGCTGAGCCGTTACGCTCTCGACAAGAGGGCGGCTCGGCAGGAGCCTCGCCCAGCCGACAATTCAGTGATGCATGGAGATCACGCTCCAACGCACTTAGTATGGGGGAATTCTGAGAGGAAACGCAAGATAATCAGTGAAAATGCCCGGAATTCAACCGGCGGAAATGACCCATGACAAGATCGCCGCCAAATCAAGGCTCATAGATCTTCGGGTTCAGGGCCGGGTCATTGTACATTTTCATCTGGCGGTAGGTCTTGTGCTGTTTTTTGCCGGCGAAGATGTCGTCCAATAATTGTTGCAGTGAACGCGACAGGTCAGCGTGCTGCTGTTGACAGAGTTCGATGCGTGATTTGACGGTCATGCGATGCGAGTCATCAACCTGTTCACGATCCAGTTGCTCACGATAGTGGTATAGCCGGAGAGCCATGATCGACAGCCGATCGATGGCGCTGCCGGGAGTTTCCGTGTTGATCGCGGCATCTTCGGCTGTAGCGACATCCAGTTGCGACAGCTGATCAGTCAACGCATCATCAATTTGTTCGATCAAGTCATTACGAGCTTGATTGAGCTTGTCGATTGCGCGTTTGACTTCGGCAATCTGATGATCGCTTGCGGACGGACTGCGAGCGAGATCCTCTTCGTGCCAGAGGCGAAAGTTGAATTGATGCTGATTGCAGACGAGCGCTTCGAATCCTTCGTAAGGATTGTCTAGCGGTTGCCGATGCCAACGCGCAACCGCCGCGACTTGAATGCTGGTTAGCCGATCAACGGACGGTGAAGACATGAGGCGTGAGGGTTTCTTGGCCTGAGCCGTCGTCTTGAAGTTGCGATCTTTCGCCTTCAGTTGCCCTGAACGGGCCTAAACATAGTAGCCCAGGGCGCCGTCGGCGTTGCCCTACTTTTGACTTGAGGGTAGCCGGATTCGCCAGAATTCGGTTCGTTCCAAGATACCCCGAAGTCTGGCGACATCGGCTACGACCACCACCCTAAGATTAAACCTGGGCCAAAGTACTAGACCTCTTTTTCGTCGATCCAGGCCATCATCTTGCGGAGTCCGCGTCCGATTCTTTCGACCCCGTGATCGCGTTCTCGACGACGGGTGGCTTTAAAGAAGGGCGCGCCGGCACGGTTTTCCGAGATCCATTTTCTGGCGAATTCGCCCGACTGAATCTCCGCCAAAATCTTCTTCATTTCCGCTTTGGTTTCGTCGGTGATGATCCGCGGCCCGCTGCTGTAGTCGCCGTACTCGGCCGTATTACTGATGCTGTATCGCATGTAACTGAGGCCGCCTTGATACAATAGATCCACGATCAGCTTCAGCTCATGCATGCACTCGAAGTATGCCATTTCGGGTTGATAGCCCGCATCGACCAGAGTGTCGAAACCGGCTTTGACCAGTTCGCTGACTCCGCCGCACAAAACGACTTGTTCGCCGAACAGTTCGGTTTCGGTTTCTTCGGCGAACGATGTTTGAATCACGCCACCACGGGTTCCCCCGATGCCTTTGGCGTAGGCAAGTCCAATTTGTTTGGTCGACTCGGCCGCTCCCTCGCCCATGGC
>JBFJVZ010000363.1:0-7943 GCA_041623895.1 Pirellulaceae bacterium
CGGCAACCGCAAGCACTTGTTTGAAATTCCCATCAGCGACGTGCCGGCGGCCCAGTCCAGCGGCTACCGAGATCTGCTGGAAAAAGAGCGGCAACCGCAGAATCAACCTGTTGGCACGTTGCCGCCGCGAATCAAGAAACGCGCCGCGCCGGCAGCGACGGCTTCCGCAGCCGGCGCAGTCGATGACAAATTCTTGTTGATCGATGGATTGAGTAAGGCGGAACAGGAAGCGGAGGAGGCGCGATTACAAGCCGAACAGGAATTAGCGGAAACCGAAGGCTGGCGGTGGTACGCGTTATGGATCCGTATGTGGTTGCAGTCGCGACGCGAAGTTCTGCTGCGGCATGTTCGCAGCAACAGCGTCAGTATCACCATTCATGTCGCCGTGTTTCTATTGCTGGCAAGTTTGGTGTTGGTCAACGAAAAGGAACCGGAGGTGATGTTGACTGCATCGACTTCGACCAATGAAGTCGTGCAGGAAATCATCATCGAACCTGAGCCACTGGAAATCACGGAGCCAACGGAAACAGAAGAATCGGAGGCGCCTCCGGAAGCTTCCGAAGTCGAAATGCCGATGACGGAGGCCGTGACGCCGAACTTTTTAGCAGCCGTTAGCGGTGATGCGATCAAGCCGCCCGCGATGCCCGCAAAAGAAACCGGTGATGGCAAAAAGATGCCAACGAAGAAATCGGCCGTCTTCGGTACGAAAAAATCTGCGAACGATTATGTGTTTGTCATCGACAATTCCAACAGTATGACCAAGGGGCGTTTCGAGACGGCGTTAAACGAGTTGATGATCGCGGTCAATGATTTGACACCCAAACAGCGTTTCTACGTGATCTTCTACAGCGATACCGCTTACCCCATGATGCATCCGCGGCCCGTCACGCAATTGGTGCCCGCAACTACCAGGAACAAACAGCAATTATTTTATTGGCTGGAGACAGTGCAATTGTGTTTGCAGACCAATGGCAAACAAGCGATTCAAGCTGCCTTTAATATGAAACCCGACGTGATCTACGTGCTCGGCGACGGAGCGTTCACCGACGGGGCTTCACGCCATTTCGCGAAAATGTCAAAAACCAAAACGATCCTGCACACTCGTGGCATGGAGGTGAAACCGAGTAACGCGAAAGAATTTGAGATCATGGCAAAGGCTCACGGCGGAAATTACAAGGATGTCGGTGTTTCGCGAATCGGTCTGCAAATGGCAAAGCAGAATCCCCGGCCGCGAAACAATAGTCGGTCGCCGATTTGGGGAATCACGCTGCCTGTGAAGAAGAAATGAGTTCATCGACCGGTATCCCGTTCAAAGAATCATGATCGCGACCGAAAGGGTGATGGATTACGTGTCGATATCTTTCTTTCCATGTCTTGGTGAATTGACGGAGCGTCCATGAGCCACATGGGACAATGTCCGTCGTGCCGAGTTGTTTACGAGTTGGACGACGATGCGATTGGGAGCGTCATGCAGTGCGAGTGTGGTCTCGCGCTTTTCGTCTGCGATGTTGCCGGTTTCAGCGAGATCCCTGTTCACTGCACTCAGTGTGACGGCGAGTACGTCGTCGACAGTGAGGGAGCCGGCGAAGTGGTAGAGTGCGAGTGTGGCCTGGAGCTGACCGTGCCAACTGTCGTGCTGCGGCAACCGATGGCCAGCCCCGGTGCAAACCCCGCCGCCCTGTTAGCCCGGCAAAGCGAATCGACAGCAGCAAGTGTCTCCGTCATTGAATGCCCCCAGTGTGGAAAAAGATACTCCGCCGGCCAAGATGATATTGACGATGAAGCGGAATGCGGCTGCGGCGCAGTTTTCGCAATCGCCGCGTTACCCGATGGAACGTTCGCAGCTCGGACACGAAAGTCGGCGTCGGAATCAAACGATAAAGAAGATAGAACGCCGGCAAGACGAAAAAAATCGGTCTCCCTGGTCTCGATCCTTGGTGTCGCCGCGGTCGCTCTGCTACTGTTGATCTCGATCATCATGTTTGTGACGCGGGATCGAAAAAGAGTCGCCGCGATCGAAGCAAAAGAATCCAAGACCGTTGTCGTACCCGGCACGCCAAACAAGCAACCTTCGCAGCCGGCTTCCCTGACCAACCAATCGTTCGCGGCGCCGGAGATGACGCCCATTACCCCAGGGACTACGGCAAGGTCCGCTGATTCGGTGCGACCGATTCCGGATCCGGGCCGGGCGACGGCTTTGCCAGCGGACGTCAGCGGATCAAGTCTGCCAAAGAAAGTCGCGTACTTGTTGGCGCCTCCGCCTGATCCGCCGCTTCCGGAACCGAAGCCGGCTCGCAAGGTTGTCCCGATCATTGCTGTCGGCGACCAAGGTTTGACCTTCGAGCGAGCCTACGCCGAAGCCTTCCAGGCCTACGAAGAAACCAAACGCTTGCAAAAAGCAGTGGCGGGTTCCAACGGCAACGAACAGTCGGACGAAGTCCAGCAGTATCACGAGCAACTCGGCCTGACGCTGGGGCTGCTGGGGCAGACCCTTGACCTGGCAACGCGGCAAAGCGGCAACCAGAAAGTAAACGAGTTGCGATATTTACTGACGTACCTGCATTTTACCGCCGGTCGATTGGCCGAAGCCGGTGTGTTGGGCGAAACCGTCGCACGGTGGGGTGATATTGACAATCCAGCGACGCTGGAGGCGGCAATGATCGCGCTCGCCGCGACTCAGGAGGCGAATGAAACCGGATGGGGAATCTCGTCTGAAGTCGGTGAACTTGATCAGATGAATTCGATCGCGACCGTGATCGCTGCAAGGTGGCCAGATCATCCGCAGCTTGATTTGATTTGGATGAACCTGGGCCAACGATACGAATCGTTCGGGCAGTCGCTGGCGGCCGCCAACGCATTTGCACGCGTGCCAGATTCGTCGTCACGATTTGGTCAGGCTCGGCTGGTCGCCGGCAGCGCGCTTTGGGCTCAGTATCGAAAGAACCTTGCAGCTGGAGACGAGCAAGCTTCGCAGACTTCCACAAAAATGCTCAGCCGCGCCGAAAAGTTTCTCAGCCAAGGCGTCGAAAAACTCGCCGCAAATCTGGACCAACCGACGACAAGCATCATGGCAGCGAAACTGAATCTCGCCTGTATCGCGTTGGTTTCGGGCGATCTGCAGAAAGCAGAATCGTGGCTGGTCGATTCACCGATGCCGGTGATCGATTCCGTGGGTACCGCGAAGTCCACGGAGGCAACGGTGCAAGTTAGCGAGGGTTTCGTACGATCCGTTTTCGAGCTGCTGTTTACCATTCGCAGTCAACGCCGCGAGCTCGCCGGGGCGAAGGAAGCGTTGACCATGATGGCTAGCAAGCTGGGAAGCTCCGATGTTGATTTTGGAAAAATGTTTTTGGGAGTCATCACCGACTACATCGATCAGCTTGCCTCCAGCGCCGTCGTCACACGTGAACAGTTCTCAACACTCAGCGAACTGATTGAACCGTTGAAGCAGCACGATTCGACATTGACGGTCCCGAACGTCTTGTGGCTGGGAGAATCGTGGAGTCGACTTGGTGAGCGGGCCGCCACTCCGCAGTTGGCCAGGCAGTGTTACGCCAAGGCAGCTGCGGCGTACGGTCTGGCAATGAACCGATCGGATTTTCCGCCTTCGTCAAAGCAATCCGCCCTGATCAGACGCGCTGAATTGCTACGCGAAGCCGGACAATTGATGGATGTCATTCCATTGCTGGAGTCAGTCTTGCGGCAATCTCCAAATGCTTTTGCGATTCAGATCCAGGCTGCAGAGATTCTTCAACAGGATGCCATCGAATCCGGTCAGCCAGAGCGGCTGGTCGCGGCGATTGGTGGTCCCGATGATTCAGCTGGAAATCCGGATGGCTCACCCATCTGGGGTTGGGCCAAGCTGGTCACGACCTTGCACGCGCAGGGAGGCGACGAAGACGACGATCAGAATCGAGACCGGTTGTTAAAATGCCAGTACAATCTGGCGCAGTGCCAATGGCTGATCGCCCAGTCGACATCCGACCCGCAGCAACGCCAAGAATTGCTATCCGATTGCCGTCGCTCGTTGGGGCGGCTGGTCGCGACCACGGACGCCGCCCGCGAACCCTGGTATTCTCGGCTGCGGGAGTTACAGAGCGAAGTGGCCAGCGAAAAGTAACCACGGACCAAAAATCGTTTACAATGAAGCGGCCGCAAAGTTAAAGTCGAAGCACGCTCCGCGGGCGAAACGGCTGTTCGCGGAGCGGATAACGATTTGGAGTGGTTTCCCCCAAGAGCTTGCGAAAAAATGGCTCCAAAAAGTAGAGCCGCTGTCATGCTGCGGCGTACCAATGGTGGCTGCTAACTTTCCGGCGAGCGATCAGTGACTGAAAAACGACTTGGAAGATGATGGAACAGCAACAAGACGAACTGGATCTTTACGACTTGCTCGAGATTGACGCCGAGTTTCGTCCGCCGACGCATTATCAATTGTTGGGGGTCAATGACTTTGAAACGGATCTGGAGGTCATTGCCGCAGCGGCCAAGGAGCGTGGTGTTTATCTGCACCGGATCGCCGCAGGACCTCACCGTAAGGCCGTTCAACAACTGCTGGGGGAAGTCGCGGTTGCCCGTCGAACATTGTTGAATCAACAGTCCAAGGACGCTTACGACCAGCAACTGCTGATCGATTCTGAGGAATATGAACAGCAGCATGCTGGCGGAATTCAAATTGCCACTGATCCCGATGCCGGTACCGAGGAGTCCAAGGAGCCCGCCCAGGATACCGATCGCGCTCATGCCCGCCGGCGTCGCAAGAAATCCACTTGGGACGAGTACAAGTTGCATGCCGCATCGGCTTCGATTTTGTTGGCAATTGTCGGAGTCGTTTGGTTTGTGAACCGCGGGGGTGGCGAACGACGCGCGGCCAAGGCGGGGGCGGCCAAAACCACTTCAACTGTACGTAGTCCGGAAAAGATATCTTCACCCGCCAAGCGTGCCGCGACTCAGCGGACTGCGAATATTCAACCCGCGGCGGGACGGCCGAGACCGGCGGCGCCCAGACGTTCCACGCCTTCGCTTGCGCCGGACTTCGACGTCCAAGCGTTTCTATCCAAAGATGCGCCGGGAATGTCCAAACCCAACGAAGCCGAACAGGTAGCAGCCAAGCCCAACACAAATGCAGTTTCCGTTGCCATGAAGTTGCCTGCCGACTGGGAACCTAAAATCAAAGTCGTTGACGACTTTTCGTCGCAGAATCTGGCAGGCACTTATCAATTCGACGACAAAAAGACTGCCTGCAAAATCGAAAATGGGCATGTGGTGATTCAGACAGCCAAAGCATCCAAGTACGGCACACTTCGTCATCAGAAATTGAAACTCAAAGCGGGTCAAGCAATCGCATTGGACACAAATTTGACGCCAAAATCGGAGCACGGCGTGCAGATTGGCTTGGCAGTCGGACCGGCGCGAATCGCCTTGGGTGTGGTGAAAGGACAGTTGCAAGTTCGAGCCAAGAACCAGGGCGAAAGCAAGTCGCCAATGAAGTCGCTAGGAAACTTAAAAGCCTCATCGTCACCGACCACACTGATCGTGATGCGGAATAAAGACAATCCGAAGCTACTGCAATGGCTTGCGCGCAGTGCCGACGGTGATTTAAGCGGTCGAATTCAGGTCGACTCGTTGCCGGCCCAGGTGCCAGTTGTCATTTTTTTCACGGCGCCAGAAAAATCGACCAAAACACCGATTTGGTTTGACAATCTCCGCGCTGGGAATTTTGCCAACCCGCCCGAGTGGAAACCATCCGAGGTTTTGAAGCTGTAACTGGACCTCGCGCATTCAATAACAAATCTGTATCCTTGCACACCCTAGGCTGCATTCATGCGTCTGTTCCTTGCCTTGCTGGTCGTCTCGACAAGCACGCTCGCCACAGCTCAATCACGTAATTACCCACCCGAGTTTTCCGGGGCGCGAGCGGAGATTTATAAAACGGTCGGCGATGTTGAACTGAAGCTCTGGATTTTTGAACCGGACGACCATGTGGCGTCGCAGCCAAGACCGGCCATTATCTTCTTCTTTGGCGGTGGTTGGAAATCCGGAACACCGGCGCAATTCGAGCAGCATTGCCGTTACCTGGCAGCTCGCGGCATGGTTGCCATCACGGCAGATTATCGTGTTCGCAATCGACATGAAACGTTGGCTGACCGCAGCGTCACGGACGCCAAGTCGGCCATTCGTTGGGCACGGAAGAACGCGCAACGTCTCGGCATCGATCCGGATCGCCTGGCGGCCGGCGGCGGTTCGGCGGGCGGACATTTGGCCGCTTGCGCCGGTGTTGTGCCGGGCATGGACCAGGCAGGTGAGGATCTCGCGATTAGCAGCGTGCCCGGTGCAATGGTGCTGTTCAACCCTGCCGTTCTGCTGGCTCCCTTCGATGGCGTGACATTGGATCCAGAAAAGGTTGACGATATTGCCTCACGGACCGGAGTCCCGCCGGAACAAATTTCGCCGATCCATCACGTTGCCAGCGGGCAACCGCCAACGATTATTTTTCATGGTACCGACGATATTTCCGTTCCGTTTGCGACGGTCAAGCGGTTTTCGGAAGAATCACAAGCAGCCGGGAATCGGTGTGAGCTGCGCGGCTTTGATGGTGCCGGTCACGGGTTCTTTAACTACGGACGCGGCGGGACCCCCGGTGAGCATTACAGTCGCACCGTCGCGGAGATGGACAAGTTTCTCTGCTCGTTGGGATATCTGAGCGGCGAACCGACGGTTTCTCTGCCAGCCAGTAGCAATGCACACCTGCGCAGCCGCTTTGATAATTCACGCATTCAGTTCCAGCGGAACAAACGTGGCAGTGTCGCCTTCATTGGCGGATCGATCACGGAGATGAATGGTTATCGTCCAATGGTCGCCAGCTATTTGCAGGAGCGCTTTCCTGAAACCGAGTTTACAGTTACGGACGCCGGAATTTCGTCGACATGTTCAACCACCGGCGCATTTCGTTTGAAATCAGATGTATTGTCCAGCGATCCCGATTTGTTGTTCGTCGAGTTTGCCGTCAATGATGATCAAGACGCAGCTCACGCGGCCCGTGAGTGTCTTCGCGGGATGGAAGGAATCATTCGGCATGCAAGATTACACAACCCAAAAATGGATATCGTTGTCACCCATTTCGTAAATCCGCCAATGTTGGAGCTGCTGCAACACGGCGAGAATCCGATCAGTCGAACACAGCATGAAGCGGTCGCCTACCACTATGGCGTATCCTCAAGCGACCTGGCGCGCGAAGTGGCGGATCGAATCTCGGCGGGCAAGTTAACATGGCAAGAGTATGGTGGCACCCATCCAAAGCCGGCTGGGAATCGAATTGCGGCCGATATGGTCATCGATATCCTGGATGCCGCTTGGAGACAGCCGCTGGACACTGCTGCAGAACCACTGGACCATCGCCTGCCAAAGCCACTTGATTCCAACAGTTATTTTCGCGGCCGCTTTATTGGCATCGATACGGCCAAGCTGGATGATCATTGGAAAGTTGGACAGCCCGATTGGTCATCGATAGCGGGTCAACTGCGAACCCGGTTTGCCGAATCAGAATTGTTATTTGCCAGCGATCCCGGCGCTGAGCTTTCGCTCGAATTTGATGGCACCGCTATCGGGGCTTACGTTCTGGCTGGGCCCGACGCAGGACAGCTGGAATACTCGATCGATGGCGGCAAATTCAATTCCGTTGACCTTTATCATCGCTTCAGTAAAGGATTGCACTATCCACGAACCGTCATGTTCGAGACAAATTTGAAGGACAAAAAACATCGCTTGACGCTACGGCTTGGCAAATCTCGCAACCAAGCCAGTCTGGGCAGCTCTGCGAGAATTCTGCAGTTCGTCGCCAATTAGAGCAGTTTCATCATTGATATGGGACATCGGTAGGCCAGGACTTGGAGAGTGTCCGGCTTAGAAAGTAATTTGAGCCTGGTTTTTCTCTGGAGTCACGGTAG
>JBFJVZ010000364.1:0-7935 GCA_041623895.1 Pirellulaceae bacterium
CTACAACGCTGGTGATTCCAAAGAAAAGCCAGGCACAAATTCCTTCCTAAGCGGGACGCTCTCGTTAGTTAGCCCGCGGCGGGAGTGATCTCGCTTAATGAGTCCAGATTGCCAGCCACGGGAACGTCTTGCCAGGTGGACGCCAGCATCACGCTGTTGATGCCGGATCCGATCCCCAGCATGGCGACGCGGTCACCGCTCAGCAACTCGCCTCGTTCTCCGGCGGCTGCCAGTGTCAACGGCAAAGCGACCGAACCGGTATTGCCCAGCTCAGGAAACGTCACACTATCTCGTTCGATAGGCAATCCCATCGCATCCAACATCGCCTGTCGATGCCGAGTTCCGACCTGATGACAAATGGAACGATCGATCGAATCCCGGCTCCATCCCGATTCATCTAACAGACGAGCAAAAGCATCCACGCCCGTCGAGATTCCTTCGGCCATCAGTTTCTCGGCATCGGTGTCCATCAACGGTTGCATTCCGGCGCCGGCAGAGTCTTGATCGCTGCGACAAAGATCGTGAAATTCGGTCCGAGCCTGGGCAATCGCCGCCTCGATCGCCGCTCCGTTTGGGCAGATCGAACGGTGGGCCAGCAGCCACGCGCAGCTTCCGGAGCCGATCGTCAGCGATGCGAAGGCCGGCTTGACCGTTTTTCTTGTCAGGGAGAGATCATCGTTGAGCGCAGCGATGGTACTCTCAAGCAATGGTCGGCTGTTCTCCGTACCGACAACCAATCCGGCCTCGATGGTCCCTGACTCGATCATCATGGCGATCTGCACGGCGCCATTGATGATCCCCAAGCAGGCGTTGGAGACGTCATAGACCCAGCATTGCGACGGCAACGACAGCCCATGGTGGACCCGCGAGGCCGTTGCCGGTTCCAGGAAATCCCGACAAACGCTGGCGTGGATCAAGCAGCCGATTTTCTCTGGTCCGATGCCGGCCGCATCCATGGCATGTTGACCGCTGGTAATACTCGGGCCGCTGGGGACGGTGCTGGCAGGCCAAACCCGGCGGCGGTCGATCCCACTCATCAAAGCCAGCCGGCCTTCAGGCAGCTTTAAACGCTGGTAAAGCGGTGCCAGAGAGCTTTCGATGTCGTCGCTGGACCAAATCTCGTCCGGGATCACGGCGCCAATCGAAACCAGGGAAACGTTCTGAAACTTCACGGATAAACCCTAAATCGTTGTGGCGGATAGACTTCTGGAGGTTATATCGCCAACCACGCTGTTCAGAAAGCATCCCGGCACCAGTGGCTTGCTATCAAAAAAACGCTTTGCTATCACCGCCCGTAGTGCTAGCGAGGGCGATTGTGATCAATCTGTGGATTGTGTTTTGCTTCTGTGAATTCTGATAGTACTTTTCTCGCCAAAGCGGATCACACATCGTCGTGTTTTCCAACCAACCCATGGCTTTCGCAGGCGTAAGAGACCACCCGTCAGTCTTTTCAAAGTTGCGATCGGCTGGCACGACGTCTTATTACTGCGCGATTCGCATTCGAACGTTGCTCGCATGAACTCGATCAATCAGCGGCACAGGAAAGTGGATCACCCCGGCCAGGGCTGGCAATGCAAGAAGACTTTGCATTTTTCATTTCGCGCAGTCGAAGAGGATCTCTCGAATGACGAAGCCATTGATCGGATTGAACGCTGACTATCGGGCCGCCGTGCGGAGCACGCCAGCCTACAGCTACATCGCTGCGGGGTATTTTCAGTCAATCGCTGACGCCGGTGGTATCCCAATCATCGTACCACCCATGCAAGATCCCGAATCGGTGAGCGCCGTGCTCGATCGAGTCAACGGATTTGTGCTGATCGGTGGTGCCGATCTTGACCCGCGAAATGACGGATTCATGTTGCACCCCAGCGTCAAGCCGCTCGACCCACTACGTGAAGCCAGTGATCGCATGCTGATCGCTGAGATCGCGGATCGCCGTATGCCCGTCTTTGGCATCGGTACCGGCATGCAGTTGCTGAACGTTCAACAAGGTGGCAATTTGTTTTTGCACATCAAAGAGGATCTGCCATCGGCGGTCCCGCACCACGACCCCCAGGATCCAAATCACCGCCATACCTTGGATGTGGCCAGCGATTCGTTGATCGGCCGTGTTTACGGCGACGGCGAGATCAGGGTCAGCAGTCGTCATCACATGGCGATCGACGAAGTCGCACCAGGTTTCCGTGTGACCTCGCGATGTCCCGACGGGGTCATCGAGTCCATTGAATCCGAAATGATCGACTGGTTCGCCTTGGGAACTCAGTTTCACCCCGAGTGCGGCGCAGCCTCAGCGCTCGATATCCGAATTTTCGAAGAGTTTGTCGATGGAGTTCGGCAGCAAGTCGAACAAGATCTCCGTTTGGTCGCCTAACGCCAGCGGATTCTAGGCAGTTGCGTCCCGTCGCTTGGATTCACGTCCAAGCGGCGGGAGCAATTCTTTTTTTCATCGTAGGCATTGATTGGATACGCTTGTGAACGACTTTGGCCAAACGAGATCCAGCCTCCGTGTTGCCGACTGCGACGGTTCGGGCCCGCCGTGAACGTGATCTCAGGGATGGAGTCGCTAGAGAGTCTTTGGCAGTGATGTCTTGGTGAGTTGGCCTTGGCCGCACCGAGTCGCTGGGCACGGATCGCGCAGCAGATCAATCACGGATGAATCGATCACATCAGGTGCCGATTTTCTAGCGAAGAAGTCAGGACCGACTTCGAGACCGAGCGTGCGACGAGCCGAAGCACGCTCGGTTTTTTTATGCCAACAGAACGCGAGTCCGGGACTTCGATCACCTCCCCAATAGAGGCCGTGCAGCTTTTAAGTTGGCGTCCAAGACAACATGAGTTTCCTGGGCGGGCGGGCTCCCGCCGAGCTGAAGCGTGGGAAAACGCGTTGCGGCTCCGCGGGAGCGTCGCCCTCCCGGCGGTTGGGAAACTTGTCTTCTTGTCCCCACGACTGTCACGACCTCAATACCGGGCGGGCGAGGCTCCCGCCGAGCTGAAGCGTCGGAAAACGCGTTGCGGCTCCGCGGGAGCGTCGCCCTCCCGGCTAGCCACGGCATTCCCAAACACATGACCAATTACCTCTTCCGCCCTCCACCTTAATTCCTCCTTCTACCTTCCTCCTTCTAAACCCCCAGCCACCAGCTGCCGACCGCCAACCACAACGGAATCAAGACCACGCCGGCGATCGAAGTCGACAACACGACACGCAGCGCCGTTTCCGTGTCTCGCTCGTAAAGTTTCACCAGCACGATCGGAAAGACCGCCGCCGGCATCGCCGCTTGCAGCATCAGAACTTTCTGTAAATCGATCGACATGGAGACAAATCCGGCGATCAGCAACATGATCACCGGCAACAGCAGCTGGCGAATCCCGATTGCGGCCGCAATCACGCGAGTTGCTCCAGCCCATTTCGCTTCCCGCAAGTAGTCGACGATGATCGCGCCGCTTAGCAACAGTCCCATCGGGATCGCGCAATCGCCCAGCATCCTCGCCGCCGTCGACAATGACTTTGGTAGCGCCTCAGGCCCAAGAGAAGTCTTGACCGCGATCGAAAAAATCACAGCCAGCAGCGGCGGGCTGAATACCGCTCGTCGCCAGGTTCTTCCGCTGCCGCCTCCGACGACTGCAATTCCCACACTCCACAAGGCAAGATCGACGCCCACGTTGTGAACGATCAAATCGACAACGGCTTCGGGATAAAACTGTTCCGCCAGCGGCAGTGGGATGTACCCGTAGTTACAGATGCCGACACACAAGGCGAAAGATCGCTGCTTGATATCGCTATCCAGCCCCAAGCTCGGTCCGATGGTTTTTGCCACCAACAGTCCAAGCAAGAATCCAGCCGCCGTGAATCCGAATCCAACAGCCGTTGGCACCCAGATGACCGACAAATCATCCAGTTGTGACCCCGATAGAATTCGGTCCACGAACAGCGCCGGCAACAACACATTCGCCGTCAACAACGCCAGCGACCGGTCCGCTGACTCGCTCAGCCAATGCCGGTGACGGGCCAGCGCGCCGACGCCCATCACCAGAAAGACCCCAATCACGCTCGATGCAATCAGCCAAAAGTCATTCATGCGAATAATTGTCGCCGAGCACGCCAAGCTCGGTATTGAGATTCAAAGTCGGTTTCGGGTTTCAGTGTCGCCGAACACTCCGTGTTCGGTCCTGCGATGGGAGGGCAAGCAAGAAACCGCCGGCCTCGCGATCAACGGCGCCGGTCACTCAGGCGGCACCGCGGCCAGCAAGCTGGGACAGGAAGGGCTCCGAAAGTAGGGATTTGGCGAACATTTTTCCATGGGGCGTCTAAATCGTCGTAAACGCGGAAATTTCGGACGAAATGCCCACAGACCAGCGATCTGATCCAGTCCCGGCTTTGACTCTTTTGCGTTAGTCAATAAACTATTGGTGTGCGGGATGTTTCCTGCGCTGTCACCCCCGACACATCGGTCCTGGAGGTGATCGGCTTTGTAGGAGCCGATCGACCTACCCGCTTTCGCCGGAAGTGAACGTGAGGGTTCTCTACATTGAGCCTCTATTGCGGAGCGAACCTATGACCATGACTTCACACTTTCTGGCGTTTGGCTTTCCGGGCATGCCCGAGATGCTGATCGTATTGTTTCTTGCCTTGTTGCTGTTTGGCGGTGCCAAGTTGCCCGGTTTGATGCGAAACCTGGGCCGCAGCGCCAACGAATTCAAGGCGGGGCTGAACGAATCGATGGACGACGAAGACGACGATTCTGGCGAGAAATCGTGAGATGTTCGGATTCGGACCATTTGAAATGATGGTGATTGGGATTCTTGCCGTCATTTTGTTTGGTGGCAATCTTCCCGAGGTCGCTCGCAAGCTTGGCGGCAGCTACCGCGAATTTCGGCGTGGACTGAACGAAGTCCAGCAGCAATTCCGGGCAGCCGAATACGAAGCCAACAAAGTGATCTCATCCTTGGAGGACACCAGCCCGCGAAACGACGAAGAAGAAGAGGATGAGCCGGCCGAACCGGCTGCCCCCAAGTTCACGCCTCCGTCGTAAAGCGGACGTCAAGATCACCCCGCGACTTCGCTCGCGGGGTTTTTTTAGCAAGCACACTTTCGGGCCACAGCAAACCAGACAAGAATCTGATGTAGAAAGCCCCGGGCGATTGGCTCAGTTGGTTAGAGCGCCGTGTTCACACCGCGGAGGTCACTGGTTCGAATCCAGTATCGCCCACTTGTCACGTAAATCTTGCTGAATCGTCGAGTTACGACTTCCATGACAACTTCGACAAGTACCGGAATGCCATTGGCAGGGATTTTGTCCCATTAACTCGCAAACTGGCCGAATGACAGGCTGCAAATCATATTCGATGCTAATCGCTTTGAATTGTTTGAGCAGAAGAAAATCCACCGTCATGAAGCTCTTCTTTCTAATTCTGTTGATTGCGGGTAGCACTGCGGCACAGGCTCAGATTGCCTCGAAAGGACTCATCTTGGACCTGGACGCCGATAAGGGCGTCGAGGTGGAGGATGGTGATCGTGTGGTGAAATGGAGCAATCAAATCCCCACTTCTGCGGCCAGAGATTTTGTCAAGCAGGATGCTGGGCGGAAGCAACCCGGTTCAGGTCGCCCCACACTGCGGAGATCCGTTGAAGCAATCGGCGGTCACGACACGCTGGTGTTCAGGCGGCAAGAGCTAGTTAATCACGATGAAGACGCCTTCGACCATCTGCTCACGGGAAGCGGCTACACTTGGATTGCCGTCATCAGCGTCTACAAACAAATCGTGCAATTGAAGGATGTGAATTCCTTTTTCGGCAATCTACGAAGCGGCGGCATGTACGAGGGGATCTGGGGCAATGTGACCGATGACAACCGGGTCTGGATCGGATCACGCAACGGGATCACCTTCGGTCGCTGGGATGACAACAATCCCATGGTGCTGGCTGCCAAGCCACTGAATGAAAACCAATACTACGTCGTGGCTGGGCGTATGGGTTCGGGCACGGGCGAAGTCCAGATCGAACTCTTTATCAACGGGCCTCAGGCGGTAGCGAGCAAGCCATTCCCGCTTAACCCAGCAGCCAATTCGTCAAAACTGGTCATTGGCCAGGAACGTGATGCGACAAACCATCCAGGCAAAGAGTCTTTTGATGGGGAATTAGCTCGGTTCCTAATCTATGAACGCCCGCTGAAGAATAACGAGCTACAGCAGGCGATAGAGACACTGAAAATAACGTACGCAATCCGGTGAGACTGGAGCGCCGTTGGCTCGACATTCGCTTGTCAATCTTCCGGATACCTTTTCATCCTGACCATGTGGTTTGGATAGATGCTAACGGTGAGACGAGAAACTCGTTTTGCAAGATCGCTCAGGAGAGTGCAAACTTCTTCTCGGTCGGCCCCTCAAAGACAAATTCCGCCATAGAATGCACCCATCACTAATCCAGCGTCGTGCTTGACGAACTAGTTGTGACATCTTCGGTTGTCGACGGGAGGACCAACGTTACGCTAACGTTTGGTGCTGGCGGCAATCTTGTTCAAACGCGTTCCAACGGCCGACATTCACTTGTCGATGGCAACTATCAATTAACGATCGATCATATTCTCATCAGCAAAGTCGGAGGTGGGCCGGCAATGCTTGAGGATTTTACATTTGGTGACGAGGCCGTCGATGATTTTTTTCGTTTCTATTCCGATCAAGACGGAGACCGAGACGTTGACACGAGTGATCTTGTTCCATTTGGAGAGACATTTCGGTTAAACAACGGAGACGCACGCTTCAATACGCTGTTCGACCACGATGGCGACAACGACGTCGACACGCAAGACCTGGTGCAATTCGGGCAAAGATTTCGAGAATCACTCCCGTTCTCATGACCGTGAGTTGGCTTAACATTATTCGGATCAGAAAAGTGTCAGAACCAATACTTAAGATTTATAACCACCATGTCGCCGCTTGCGGTGACCCGCCCATTGTCGACAGCAGGTCGAGCGATTGCTACATCGGATACTTCGAGAACAACGATGGCGAGCAATGGATATTCTCGCGTGATCGCGAAACCGGTAGGGCTACTCTTCGCGGCGGCGATGCCGATTGGAATACCGAGTTCGAAGTCTTGGAGGGACGTATGCACGATCTAATTCTTGCCGAGGCCGAATTACTTTGGCTTCACGCCTGTTGGATATCGTCTAGCGTAGCTCGTAGCTAAAAAACCTGAACTGCCGAAGCTGTTGACGAGCTTCGCTACCTGAAAATTGAGCTGCCCAACAAAGCAGGGCGGTGATGCCAAACGCTTTAAAAGCGTCGCTGGAGCGCGACGATCAATTCAGAGTCGAAAAAGCGATCATCCTCGCCGGTCAGTGGGAACAAACCCGAGATGCGAAGGTCCAGATTGTTCAGCAGTTCGGCATGCACCATGATGGCCGCGAGCGTATTGTCAAACTGACCCCGCGAATTTCCAAAATTGAAGTTTGTGTTCCAACCGCCTCCCGTGATGTTCCCGGACAAGGAATCGGCACTTTCCAGTGAGCCCGCGTAATGCAATTCGGCTTGCACGGCCAAGCCAATCAGAAAGTCGTTGGAAAGATCTCGGTGCAGCCAGTGTCCCAAGGCGAAATCCATGTACAGCAACTTTTGATCGTCGAGCCGTCCCAAGTTCTGCGTACCGGATACCGGATCGGTGAATTCAACGCGGTTGCCCGCCAGGGGAATGTCAACGGTGGCAAAAGAGATGAAATACGTCCGCTGACTCCGAGAGTGTCTCATGACTCCCAAGAAGGGAATCAGATGCACGGCGTCGTTTTTGAATTCAAACGATTGGTCGCCGATGGAGAACAATGTGTCGTCGCCCGTCGGGACAGTCAAACCGCACCCGAACGAGATCGGATTAACTCGGTCCCTATTGAGCAGTCGCTTGCCGATGATTCCGAGGTTCCCGATGCTTGCATCGTCGGAACC
>JBFJVZ010000365.1:0-7897 GCA_041623895.1 Pirellulaceae bacterium
ACGCTCCCGCGGAGCCACAACGCGTTTTCCGACGCTTCGGCTCGGCGGGAGCCTCGCCCTCCCATGAAACTCATGTTGTCTTGGACGCAACAGATGGAAGGCGCAAATGAACTCGATTTCCAGCTCCGCACTACGTTTTTCTGTTACGCGTGGGGGACCAAGAAGACAAGTTTCACAACGCCGGGAGGGCGACGCTCCCGCGGAGCCACAACGCGTTTTCCGACGCTTCGGCTCGGCCGGAGCCTCGCCCTCCCATGAAACTCATGTTGTCATGGACGCAACAAACCCCTGTTCGCAATATCGCGTGGAAACAATTACAGCCATTTTGCCTGTGATTCCCCGATCGCCAGCGTGGCACCATAATCTGCGGAATCCCAAGCCCGGCACGGTTACAACCAATCACAGGGACGATGCTGCTAGTTGCTTCTGGAATCGACGAGCCGCCGGTCGAGCCTGCTTCGGCGGGCGTGATGTTGCTGTTTGCCGCGGTGATGATTGCGACTTATGTCGGCGTCGCGGTCGAACGCTTTCACAAGACCGTCGCTGCGCTGTGCGGCGCCGCCGTGCTGGTCGTGCTGAGCCTGGCACTGGATCTGTTCGAGTATCCGAAGATCTATGAATTCCTGAAAGAAGACCTGAATATTTTCGGCGTCATCATCGGCACCGGGATTCTGGTCGACGTGGTCGGCAAGAGCGGGCTGTTTCACTTTCTGAGCATGTGGATCGTTCGTTTCACGGGCGGCCGAGCCGGTGCGTTGTACCTGACGCTCTGCCTGGTCACGTTTTTGTTCGTTGCCGTGCTGACGATCGTGCCGGCAATGTTGATTCTCAGTTCGTTGGTGTTGGTGATTTGCCGATCCCTGGACTACAAACCGATGCCGCTGCTGCTGAGCGTGGCGATTTGCGCCAACAGCGGCGCGATCGCAACCTTTGCCAGCGGGCTGCCGAACATCATGATCGGAACCGCGGCCGGAATTCCTTACCTGCACTTTTTGCAAGTCTCGTTGCCCTATGCGCTGGTGAGCCTGGTGGTGGCGATCGTGTTGCTGCGATTCTTCTTTCGCCATGATTTGCCCTGGAAGCAAACCCCCGAGCAGCAAGCGGCGCTGCAAGAGCAGATCGAATCGTTCGATCCGTGGGCCTTGGTGGAAGACCGCAAAGTGTTGATTCGCAGTGCCACGATTCTGTTGGCGACCGTGTTGGGGTTTGCCCTGGCACAGCAGTTGGGCGTGGGCATGGACTTTGTCGCCATGGTCGGCGCGACCGCCGCCCTGCTGTTTGCCGGCAAAGGTGTCGAGGATGCGATTCACAAAGTCAATTGGACGGTGATCCTGTTCTTCATGGGGCTGTTCGTCATCATTGGCTGCGTCAAACAAACCGGCGCACTGGCCTGGGTTGCCCAGCAAGTGATCGATGTCTCCGGTAACGAACTCAGTTTGCTGGTCCCGCTGATGGGCGGATTTTCTGCGGTGGCCAGTTCGATCGTCGATAATATTCCTGTCGCGGCGACACTGATTCCCATCGTCCGGGACATCGCCGCTGACGGTACCGTGCCGGTCGAACCGTTGTGGTGGACGCTGATCATCTGCTGCAATCTGGGCGGCAATGGAACGCCGATCGGTTCGATCTCCTGTGTGATCGCGATTTATGCATTGAAAAAAGAAGCCGGCGTGCACGTCGGCTGGGGAACATTTTTAAAACTGGGAGGGATGATCATGCTGGTGCAAGTGATCGGTGCGATTGCCTACGTGATGTTGGCGCAAAGTCAGGGATGGATTCCCAGTTTGACGCCGGCAGCGGAGATTCATTGACATCGTTTATTCAGTCGCCGCTCTCCCGCGGGAGAGGGCAATTCGTTCGCGAGTAATCAAGTGTCGCCACCCTGCCAAACTCGCCCTCTCCCGGCCGCTACCGCGTCCGACCTCTCCCAGAGGGAAAGGTCAACTACATGAAAGCAAGAACCATGAGCAGCGAATCTGAATCAAGCGACCTGGATCGCGATGTCGATGAATCGATCAGGATGTTCGAAAAGTCCAAGGTGGGTCCGGCCGCGACGATCAATCCGATCGCACCCAAGCGTGTCTTGTTGGCCTTGGACGGTTCACCGCAAGACGAATCGGCCACGGCGGCAGCGTGCTATCTGCAGGAACGATTTCAAACGGAAACGTTGATCATCGATGGCCGCGACCAGGGCATCCGCGATCAGGTCGACCTCGCTTCCGCACGCAGCCAATCGATTCCCCACAGCCAACCGCTGCAGCGCGGCGAGGGTGAATCGTATGACGTGATCTTGCAAGCCATCGGCCAGCACGACTTGGATTTGCTGATCGTCCCCTGCCCGTTTGGCCGTACCTTTGAGCATGTCGGCACCGATAGCGCTGGAACGGTGATCGACGTTTTGCTGTCGCGATGTCCCTTGCCGATCATGGTGATCCGCCGCGATGACCAACGGGTGCGTGATGCGGTTCAGACGGTGTCGGTGGTGATCGGCAGCGAGTGTGACATGGAGAACCGCGCCGCAGCGTGGGCCTTTGGACTGGCTGCGCCGGCGGCCACGATCACGCTGAATCTGGTGATTGAAAAAGAGCAGTACGAAAACATTCGCTCGATCATCGAAGCCCTGACTCCGGAAACTCACCTGGATCCCGAACAATTCAGCGATGCCTTGACCAAGACGCATCAGTCCCTGCACGGCGCGATGGCCAAAACGGCTGCCGCCAAGGGGCTCACGTACTACTTGCGGCCGCAAGCAGGTGAAGTGGCACCGCCCAACCCGCTGAAAGACGCCAACAAGATGTTGCTGGTCATGCCGCTGGAAGTGGACGACCGGTTTGGTCAAGGATTCGTCCAAGACCGCATCCGCCGCAGCCCGCATCCCGTACTCGTGGTACCCGGGCATGTGCGGAACGAAGTAGCTAGAACCTAGTAGCTGGCCGTTACCGAAAAAGTCTTGCAGAGGTGGCGTGGTTGATCGCGGACAAACCCCAGATTCCAAAGGGGATGCCGAGGACTACGAACGGAGAACCAAAGAGGGGAATGCAGGCGAGGATCATGGCCGCCTGAGCAAATCCACGCTTGCGAAGCTTGATCGCACACACGGATCCGTAAATGATCAATGGCATGACAATGAAAAAGACCACGTAGAAGAAACCTCGAAAGATAACGATGGTCGCCTGGTCAAGTCTCGATGCCGTTTGGTTGCCTGGAAGCAACGGTTCGCCGCTGCTGAGTTGCACAATGTCCCGGCCGAGAACGAACAAAAGGAGAACCAGAAACAACCCGGCAAGGCAAATCAAACAGATCGCAGGAACGCGAACGGGATTGACAGCGCTCGTCGTCTTATTGGCAGCGGATGAGCGAGACTTCGGGACCGCGTAGGGGTTCGCCGGTTGAGCTGCGGCCGCAGCCGGGAAACTTGCTCCAGCTGCCGGTCCCGTTGGGAGCCCCGCGAAAGGGTCATCGGCAGCCTGCGTCGGCACACTTGGCGGAACGGCAGGTTGCTGAACTCGTGTTGGCTGTTGGGCGGTTGGTTTCTGGCGTTGCGGCGGCGCAGCAGCTTTAGCGGGTGCACCCGGAATACGAATAGCCGTTCCGCATTGGGGACACTTCGCCTGTTTTCCCGCCGAACCATCGGGCGTCTTGATGAGCTGACTGCATTTCGGACATTTGAATTGAATCGCCACGGGTTTCTCTTGCGGGGCGCTGTTCCAGGTGTCCGTAACGGCAAGCATGTTGCCGCTGACGGACGGGTCGCCAAACCTGAACGTAGCAAAACCAGACACCAGCAACTAGTCATTCATCGCGTGAGTTCCTGTGTGTCGCGAAAAGCCCACATCTAGCCACTAGCCGCTGGCTCAATCGCCGCTGAGCATGTTGCGGTACATGCTGATGCCGGCCGGTCCGACCAAGACCACGAAGATACCGGGGAAGATAAACAAGACCAGCGGGAAAATCATTTTGACAGCCGTTTTGGCCGCTTTCTCCTCGGCGATCTGCCGGCGTTTGGTACGCATCGAATCACTTTGCACGCGCAGTGCCGCGGCGATGCTGGAGCCGAATTTGTCGGCTTGAATCAAGATCGAGGCAAGTTGTTTCAAGTCATCGACGCCGCTGCGAAAACCGAGCGCCTGGAGAACTTCGTTGCGCGTGCGGCCGAACTGCAGCTGTTGATTGGCGATGGCGAATTCTTCGCCGATCTCCTTGTGACTCTTTTTCATTTCTTCGGCGACTTTTCGCAGCGCCTGGTCCATCCCCAAACCAGCTTCGACACAGACGACCATCAGGTCCAGGGCGTCGGGCAGCCCGAGGAAAACTTTTTCCATCCGCTTTTTGGCCAGGAAGCCGAGTCCAACTCTGGGAATCATGTAACCGATGATCACACCCACCGCGACTTTCATGATCGCTCCTTGCGTCATCCCGTCGGCGATCAGACCGGTGATGCCGCCAGCGATCAGGCCGACTCCGGCCAGGATCACTTGCAGGCCTTTGTAGACCACCGGTGCGGCTTCACGACGAAAGCCGGCATTCATCAGCTTTTCCCGCAGCTGGCCCATCTCCTTTTCATTGCCGGAGAGTTTTTCGGCCATCGGCGACGTGGCCTTTTCCAAGACAGCCGTGAACGCTTCGTTTTTCGTTTTTTGGCGTACATCGACCTCAGTGGGACGACGGCTGCGCATGCGTTCCAGACGAGCTTCGGCGCGAGGTTTGTCCTCGCCGCTGACACGACCGATCGTTACCCAGGCAACGGCGGTGACTCCGAAAAAGATCGCGATCGAAGTCAGAACGACCGGGTCAAGCGCGATGGCAAAGATCAGTAACGTCATGGTCAGAATCCTAGGAAAGCCCGCTAACGGGAAACTTGTGTATCGTGTGTATCAATGTGTCCGCTGCTTAAACCTTGATCGTGATGATCTTTTTGATCACCAGAGCACCGAGTATTTGCGTCACCAAAGCCATGCACATCAGGTAACGCCCGATTTCGTCAGTAAATAGCTGGGTGACGTAGTCATAATTCATTCTCAGCATCACCAAGAACAACACCGGCGGCAGTGCCAACAGCACCGCACCGCTCATCCGGCCTTCGCCCGTGAGTGCTTGGATTTGACCCAGGATCTGCAGGCGTTCACGTACCAGGCTGCCGATTTTGTCCAAAATCTCCGCCAGATCACCACCGGTTTGACGCTGCAAGACCACAGCTGTGGCAAAGAAGCGAAGGTCCATGTTGGGAATGCGTTCGGCCATGTCCTCGATCGCTTCGTCCAGCGGAATGCCGAGGTTTTGTTCCTCAAACGCGCGACCGAATTCACGAGCCAGCGGTTCTTCCATCTCGGAGGCAACCAGCCCGAAACCGGCGTTCAGCGAGTGACCAGCACGCAGCGAACGGCCCAGCAGTTCCAGTGCTTCAGGCATCTGTCTGCCAAACCTTCCCAACCGCCGTTTGCGTTTGACAAACAACCAACCCATCGGGATGGCGGCAAAGGCGGCACCGATGATCGGCGCCAACAGAATCGGCACGGGCGAAATCACGCACAGTCCGGCACCGCCGCCGAAGCAACTGATACAGATCATCGCAAACTGGGCAGCCGGCATTCTGACACCGGCCTGGTACAGGTAGTCCGACAGGGCCGGCATGTTTCTGACGATGGAGCCCAGGAAACCTTTGGCGTCTTCGAAGCCGCCGGCCATCAACAGCGATCCTTCTTCTGTTTCGTTGCCGCGTGCGTTGCCACGTCCGCGGCGGCGGGCCGCCATTTCATCAAGCCGATCCTCGGGGGCACTGCTATTGCCGCCCGGAATCAAAACCGTCGCCGCAAAGGCAACGATTGATGCGACACCAACACCAACGGCGACAATAATCAGGATGGAACTCATGGTGGGATTACCAAACGGATGAAAGGAATTCTGGTACTTAAGTGATCGGCGTGAGGTGTTGCCTTAGGCTTCCATCATCACGCGTTCGCGGAACGCACTGGCGGGCAAGCGGACACCGGATGACTCCAAACGATCCATGAAGCTCGGCCGCACTCCGGTGCACTCAAAATGCCCGTGAGCCTTGCCGTCTTCACCGACCCCGATTTGCTTGTAACGGTAGATGTCTTGCATGATGATCGTGTCTTGTTCCATGCCGACCACTTCGGTGATTGCCGTCACGCGACGGGGACCACCTTGCAAGCGGTTGGCTTGAATCAAGACATCGACGGCACCGGAAATCTGCTGCCGAATCGCTTTGACGGGCAATTCAAATCCGGACATCATGACCAAGGTTTCCAAACGAGCGATGGCGTCACGCGGCGTGTTGGCGTGGATGGTGGTCAGCGATCCGTCGTGACCGGTGTTCATGGCCTGCAACATGTCCAATGTTTCGCCACCACGGCATTCGCCGATGATGATTCGTTCCGGACGCATACGCAGCGCGTTCTTGACCAGGTCAGTCGCGGTCACCGCACCGTTGCCTTCGATGTTGGGCGGTCGTGTTTCCAAGCGGACGACGTGATCCTGTTGCAGCTGCAATTCGGCCGCGTCTTCGATCGTCACGATCCGGTCTTCGTGACCGATGAACGAGGACAGCGTGTTCAGCAGGGTTGTTTTCCCCGAACCGGTACCGCCGGCGATGATCATGTTCAATCGCGCCTTGATGCAGCCTTCCAGCAGCATCACCATTTCGGGCGTGAAAGCCTTGTAGTTCAGCAAATCCTCCAGCTTCAGCGGGTTGCTGCCGAACCGGCGAATACTGACCGCGGCCCCATCCAGGGCCAGTGGCGGAATGATCGCGTTGACACGCGAGCCGTCTTCCAAACGGGCGTCAACCATCGGGCAGGTTTCATCGACGCGGCGTCCGACTTTACTGACGATTCGGTCGATGATTTGTAGCAAGTGCTTACCGTCGCGGAACTCCACGTCGGTCTTCTGCATTTGGCCGCCCTTTTCGACATAAATGTTCTTGGGGCCGTTGATCAAAATATCGCTGACCGCGGGATCCTTTAAGATCAGCTCCAAAGGACCCAGACCAAAAGTCTCGTCCAACACTTCGTCGACAATCCGCTCCCGTTCCTGGCGGTTCAGCAGTGTGTCTTCGGCATCGCAGAGATGCTCGACAACCAATCGGATTTCGCGGCGAAGCGTGTCGCCTTTCATGTCGCCGACGCGCGACAAGTCAAGCTTGTCGACAAGCTTGCCGTGAATGCGTCGTTTGATTTCCTCGAACTGTTCTGCTCGTTTTTGATCTGGGCGTGCAGGTTGGTTTCGCGTTACCATCGCTGAGAATTCCTTGGTCTGTTGCCGTTGTGTCTTTCCCGTGTCCTTTGGTGAAGCATCCGAGTATTCGCCTTCACTCAAAGTTGCATTTGTGATGGTCGTAGCGGTCAGGATGCCGATCGGCGCGGATCTACCGGCGGATGGAGGGCTACTGAACGAACGATCCTCGAAAACATAGAACGCAAATTGGATGCAGGCGGAATAAGCGAGATTCTTTCCCCGATCGGGCACAAGAACGCGTCCTGCGTAAGACGAGCAGCGGTGAAAGAGTTCCGACTGCAAGGAAGGAATGCATCACAACGGTTTTTACGTCACTGCGATGGCTCGCCCCGCGATTCCTTGTTCAACGAAGATGCACGTGCGCGTGCTGATTATGAGGGACCGGAACACCCCAAATGGACTTGCTAAGCGGAAGCGTGACAACATTTTGCATGAAGCGACGTAACGTGGTGCGAGCCAACAGGTAACCCGCAGCGTCAGCGAGGGACCTATCCCTTGCTCACGCTGCGGGTTACCAAGATCCATGCAAAATGTTGTGACGCTTCGGGTCTGTCTATGGTATCAAGGGTGGTTTCGGGACCGTCACGATTTCGGGAGCCACACGACGAAGCAGCAAGATTACTTGGAAACACTGATAGTCGGG
>JBFJVZ010000366.1:0-7867 GCA_041623895.1 Pirellulaceae bacterium
AACAAAAAAAAGGCGTTCCAGAGAATTCTGGACGGCCAGCTATGATTTCGGCAATGATTCGCGCGGTAAAGAGACTTAGCGCGACGCCGGTGGCAGCGTCCCGACACGTGGCAGCAGAGTCGGTCGCTGACGGCCGTATGTCTGCGGCGTCAGAAAGGGATGGCTGAATGCCGCCGGAGCCGGTAACGGCTGATCCGCATTGGGTTGTTGCGGTTGTTCAAAGGGCTCGACACCGATGGCGGCGTCGCATGCACAATTCCCGTCACTGCAACCACCGCGGCAGCTTCCTCTTTTTTCGGCTGACCAGGTGTATTTGCATTTTGGGCACTGATAACTGCTGGGTTTCAGCACGCAAACTTTGCGCGCTCTGGCACCGTTGTTAACGCAGTGACTGCATCCGTTGCCATCGCACGACGTGCATGATGCGCAGCTTTTCTTTTGCCAGGGAAAAACAACGCGCGGAATACAGACGACTTTGGATTCGACATCGAAGCAAAGTCTGTCTTCCTCGCCCTTTTCAGCATCCAGCTTGCAAACGTAGTCACAGGCGGGACACCGTCTGCAGCAACCGGTTTGGTCGGGTAGCAGGCTGAACAAGCCGGCACTGGCGTTGCTGCTGAAGCCGGTTTGCATGGCCGCCGCAAAGACAGCCGCGAACAGGATATATTTGATGCGTGTTAACGTAGTCATAAGATCTTCCGTGATGATTGCTACGGTTGTTTTTTTTGTTTTTGGGCTCAGTGTGTTTAGAAGTCGATCATGTAACGCATGCCAAGAATGGTGAAGTCACCGTCGATGCCGGCAAACGTCGGAGACGGGAATCTTCCTTCGCCGGCATCATTGATCGTTCCCCAAATCAGGTTCGTTTGCAGCTTGGAATACGCCGTCCAGTACCAGTTCAGGCCTGCTGTCCAGGCGTGACCGCGTCCCCCTTGGATATCATCGTCTGTGACATCCAAGAAGTCGTATCGCAGTGCAATCGCCAAGGCTCCGAGACCGCGTCCGGTGCCCCCGCTGCAACGATCGACAACAAAGAAATTCTCCAGCGGTTTTACGCGATCGATTGTTCCCGCGGTCCGTTTGTAGGGGACATATTCGCCGGTCAGGAAGTACGAAGCAAAAATGTAACCGCCATGAAAATGCAAATCTTCGCCTGAGAATCCCGACGTCGCAGTTCGCTGCATCCAGGTGTTGAAGTATTCACCGGTGATCTGGATCGCGCCGATGTTCAGCATTTGCTCCACCGCAAGCTGTTGGTACCGATTGGCGCCCGGGATACGTCCCGTGTCCCACCAACGATTACTACTGCGTGCCAGTGGACGCGTACGAAAACGTCCCTCGTTTGCGTTTGAATCGAAGTCGAATTGTCCATCGCCGTCGGTTTGATTGACCGAACCGGCGATTGCCCAGTGATAGTAGCCGCGGCCGCCGCTGATGTAGTCGTACCACGGACTTGATGACAGACGCGCGTATAAACCGCCTTCGTCAAAGTCTCCCCGGTAGCGGCCGTCCGTGGAAATGTTCTCCAGCAGAAACGCACCATATCGCCAGTGATACAACTGATCATCGGTGTACCCGTACATGCAGACCCCCAACCGGCGCGCGTCTTCGTTGAAAGTTTCCACCGCCAGCGGCCGCTCGGCGAACACGTTGTGACGACTGCTGTTTAAGTGATCCAAACCGATCGGTCGTTTCTGGTTACCGATCAACAACACCTGATTGTGGGGCATGTTGTTGAAGCCCAGATAGATGTCCTTGATTTCCGGCGTCTGCGGGTTATTAAAGTCAATTTGGATGCGATACAGCATGTTATTGGGCACATCACCCGACCACGTCAGACGTATGCGACGAAAATCCCAGCGGTCCTGAGGATCCTCCAGCGGATCGCCGTTCTCGATCGTATTGATGCCTTCATCGGTGTCCAAAAAGCTCCACTGATCCAAGTGGATACGACCGTTCAGCTTATAAGCCGGCTTCTTCTTTTTGTCCGCAGCAGCTTTATCCAGTTTTTCCAGATGGCTTTCCCAGGACGATTCCAAGGCCTCCAGCCTTTCGGCTAGAGCCTCGTAATCGGCGGCGGGCACAGTCGCATCGCTCTCCTCGGAAACTTGCTCCTGCCCCGCATAGTTGGTCAACTTCGTGAACGGAGCCTGTGATGGATTCTTATTCACCCCAATCAGACTTGCCCGAGGCGATGTGGCTCGGGCATGCAACACCGGTGACGTTGTGTCTTCGGCCAGCAGCCGCAGAAAGGGGCTCTCGGCACTTGCCGGCCTGCCCGTCAATGTCGATGCAGCAATGGCAGCCGCGCAGGTGATCCGCACTAGCTTCTTGGGAAAGTTCTTGATCATTGGTCGCAATCTTCCGTGATTCTTGATGCTTTTCAGGGCGATCGCTAGCAAAGATCGCAGCTGAATGTGCATTGTTCATTGATCGATTGATGGAAAAAGTTTGATTCCTCTTCCACGAATACGGTTCGGCGAAATTGCACCGGTTGCAACGGGGCCATCCCAAAGAGAACAAACATCTTCATAATTAATTCCCTTACCAGTGGAATGATTGATAACGACGATTCAAGAATCAAAATCGTCAGAACCGTCAAACTTTGTGACGTTTCCACCGCGGCTTCGTGGCCGGTTTCATGGATCCCGATTGCGGTTTTTGAAGCGATCGCCTACACATGCAATCTCCAATCGTCCGCGAATACAGGCAAGATTCCGCACCAAATAGGGCAACTTCAAGACTGACGCTTGAGGCAAGAATCACCGTTTCTCGGCAAGTCTATGGCGGATGGCCAGGGAGAACGTTCATAATCTAAGTCTCTGAGTTCTCGCGACATCATCCCCCCTGAAGCAATCTGCCGATGTTGTTCCGCACAATTCTCCTTTGTTTGATCGCTTTGCTATCTGCTTGCACATTCTCGCAGGCGGACGAGCCGTTGAAACGACCATCCCAGCTGATGGCAAGATTGAGTCAGTACGTTGAGACGATACCGTCTGAATTCGATCGAATTTCTGCTGGTCGCGCGCGGCTATTGGAGGACTTCGCCGAACAAGTCGCCGACACGATCCGGCGCGATGAGATCTCTAGATTGAACTTCATCTGTACGCATAACTCGCGTCGAAGCCATTTGTCGCAGGTTTGGGCTCAAACCGCGGCTCGGTATTTCGGGATCGACAAAATCGAGACTTATTCGGGAGGTACCGAAGCGACTGCCTGCAACGTTCGCACGATTGCCGCGCTGCGCCGTGCCGGTTTTGAGGTTGACCCATTAACAGGCGGGACAAATCCGCACTATCGGATCCGCTACAGCGACCAGGCTGATCCGCTGCAAGTTTTTTCCAAGGTCTATGACGACACCCAAGCTGGTAATCCGGACAAAGATTTCATTGCCGCTCTGTGTTGCGGTCAGGCAGACCGGGAATGTCCGGTCATTGAGGGTGCCACTGCCAGGATTCCGCTGCATTACGAGGATCCCAAGGTTGCCGACAACACACCCGCGGAGTCGGAAGTATACGACAAGCGGTGTCGCGAAATTGCCGTCGAAATGTTTTATGTAATGCAACTTGTGGCGCAAAGATATCGAAGTTGAATCGGCCGGCTCAGTTCGTTTTTGGCAATTCGAATCCCGCCCGCCTTGTGCGGCTGAGATGTTGGTTCGCCTGATCGTCGTCGACAAATTCCTCCGCCCTGGGATCCCAATGAAGAGTTCGTCGGAGTCGACGCGCAATGTTGGCGAGATGACAAACGGTGATACTTCGATGTCCGACTTCGATCATCGCGTTGGGCGTCGAGCGCTGGCGAATTGCTTCCAGGAAATTCTCTAAATGCGGGCGGGCAACATGTCCACTACCCTCCCAGCGCGATCTTTCGATCGGATCAGGATCCGGCAACAGTCCGACCGGATCGGTACGGTAATCGTTTCGGCTCAGGTAGAGACTCCCCTTTTCGCCATGAAAAACTGTTTTGCGTACCCCGGGGGCAAAGCGTAATCGAGTTCCATTGGCATACAGCATCTCCACCGGACAGAACCGCATGCGGTCGCGCTCCGGGTCTTTGACGGAGCCGAGTGGCGGCGTCTTCTCCAGCCATTGATCGTCGATGTTCTGGTCAATCTTGCCTGGAAACACGTCAATCTTTTCGGGGCCCGAATCGTCCATGCCAAGTGCGTACTGAATCATGTCGACGCTGTGAGCACCCCAGTTGGTCATTAGGTGTCCTGAGTAGTCGTCAAAGAGATCCCAGCCTCGCCAAATCAAATCCCCGACCTTGAAAGCATCTTTGATCCACAATTGGCGGTGGTAGGGTCGTAATTCAGCGGGGCCACAAAACAGATCCCAATCGATGTCAGCTGGAATCGGCTGCGCCGGAAAGTCGGTGGCCTGATGAGGCATCGGGCCGGGAAGATTTCGATCTTCGACCAGCGAGATTTTCCCCAAGCCGCCATCGCGAATGAACTCGCATGCGTCTCGATTCACTTGCATTGTTCGTTGTTGGCTGCCGACCTGAACGACGCGTTGGTACTTGTTTGCCGCCTCGGCGATCGCGCGGCCTTCGGCAATCGTCACCGAGATTGGTTTTTCCAGGTAGACATCCGCGCCGGCTTGCATCGCCAGGATCGCTGCCTGAGCGTGATGATGATCGGGTGTGGCGATGATCACGGCGTCAAAATTCTGCTGGCCCAGCATCACGCGGTAATCCTGGTAGATTTTGCAGTCACGGCCGTCGCCTTCGGCAAACAGCTTCAAGATCTGCCGAAATCGACCTGCCGGCTGCAGCGCCGTTGCCAGCTGATCGGTTGAAAAGTCACATACTGCCGTCACACGAAACGCGGCGGGAAGGTTGGAGATCAGGTACTTTCCCCTGGCACCGACGCCAATCACGGCAATTTCGATGCGATCATTCGAGTCGTCCGGCCAAGCGTGAGCTGCGAATGAGACCCCGGAAGCAATCGTGCCGCCGGCAACCAGGAAGTCGCGGCGGCTGGCACGGATGCACGTTCTGGATTGGCGTCGCTTTCGCATTTCGTTGATTTGCAGTCCAATGGATGAAATTAAAACAAGCAAACTTCAAACTGTAGCGGAGCAAGTCAGGACATTCGGCCGCGCTTGGCCTTCGAACCGGCATTCTGGGCGAGATCCGCTACCCTTAAAATTGTACTGTCACAATGCACTTACAAATCAGTATGCCTGATGAACGCGGGGACTACAAAGCGTTCCGTTTGGCAGGAGCAGTGGAACATGAACAAAAGTGACTCGGATGAGTCCAGTAACCGGCAATCGGCGAAAACAGGAAAGAGACTGGGCAATAAGACCGCCGGTGGCGTCGCGGTTGTCGTGCTGATTACTGTTTACTCCTTCGTTCAACCGTTGCTGAACGAGCGGATGGGATGGAACTTGCCGGGCCTGCGACAAAACTCGCATGGTCAAATCGTTACCGATTCGGGGCCGACGAATGATCCATTGCAATCCACCACGACGAAGGCGAATGAGTCCGCCTCGCCAGCAGCGAATGACGAGCCTGGTCATTCAGCCAAGACCGACAATCAAAAGTCAAAGACCACAGCAAAACAGCAAACCAAGCCGCGCCAGACGACGAGCAAACGCGGTCCTCTTGCCGACCGGATAAGTCCAGACAACAACGTCTCATCAAAATCGCCGCGTGGGCCTCCGCAAACTTCACAAGCCGATGAAGATTTACTTTATGGCTTGCTTCGCGAAGTTTCGCGTGATCGCTATGTCTCGCCTGCCGGACTGCAGTATGGTCCCGGCAGCGAAGAAGGGCACCGCTTGGAGCATTTGCGCCGACACGTCAAAGATATTCCGAACCGGCCCGTTCACGGCGTGTTCGATGGCGACATGGAAGGTGCCTTGAAAACGATTGACCAAGCCTATGAAAGAGCCAAACAGGGCACTCGTACGACCAAGAAAGTTGACCGCGGCCGCATCATTTACACTGTCGACATGGGCAAGCGAATCGGTTTCATCGGCGGACAATCCGGGTCCAGAAAAGGCAACCCCCTGGCGCGTCGCGTGAGATTAGTGTTGGAGGGGACAAACGTCATTACGGCGTATCCCATTAACTGAACTCAAGCATTTTTTGATTCTGGTTGTTGACAACAGGAGAAACTTCGGCGTGAGTCCTCATCATTCGATCGACTATTGTCCCATCTGCGGCGGAGGCCTGTGCGGGATTCGGATTTGTGGTTTATCTTCGCTGCCGCAAGCGGCGGCTCGACGAGGTGACTCGATCCATGGGTTGATCGTTTGCGACGAATGCGAAGCCATCTGGCTGGAACCCAATATTTCCAGCGACCACGCGTATCCGGATCCGACGAATTCAATCTGCCCGATTTGCAGCCAACCACTGTGGGGTGACAACAGTCGCTGGGCCAACCGGGAGGATATCGCAGCGCTCGGTTGGTCCGCCGCCGTGAACCAGGAATTGGACGTCAACAGCGACGAAGGAATCGCGTGAATTCCAAAAATCTGAATTTGAGATTGGAGATCTGAGAATCAATCTTCCATTCTTACGACGTTCGTAGCTGACGTCGGCAGACTTCCCAGCAGAGCAAGTTGAAATCTCAAATCTCAAATCTCAAATTCAAAATCTTGAGAATCCGGCTGATTGCCAGAGGCTCTTTCACCCCGTCACACCGGTTCCAACCCGTCCATCGTTCCGGTGCTGGTGGCAAAGCGATCCACTGGCAGGCCGATCTGCTGCAGCAACGAGACATACAGGTTTGGCAACGGATAATTATTCCGGCGGTCAAACGCCAGATGCTTGCCATGACGGAAGCCGCCGCCGGCCAGCAGGACCGGCATGTTCCGGTTATCGTGATTCGACGCGTTGCCAAGGTTGCTGGTCAAAAACACGGCGGTCTGGTCGAGCAATGTTCCGCCCGACTCTTGGCACTGACGCAATTCTCGTAAGAACTGCCCCCACTGCTCCACGATAGCCGTTTCGACCAAGGCAAGTTGTGCCAGCTTTTCTTCGTCGCGCCCGTGATGGCTCAAGCCGTGATAGCCTTCCTGGACACCTTCGATCGGAATCACCCCGCCGGCACCGGGAATGTGCAAGCTGATAAAACGAGTCGAGTCCGTTTGCAGAGCCAGCTTGATGACATCGCACATCATTTTTTGGCGACCGATCAAGTCACTGGGGCTACCGATGTCGACCGGTTGTTCCGCGTCGACTTTTGGTTTGGGAAGCTTCGCCCAACGCTCGTTCATCGCCATTCGTTTTTCCAGTTCACGAACGCTCGTAAAATATGCGTCCAGCCGATCGCGGTCCCCGGCACCCAACTCACGCTGTAGTGATCGGGCATCCTCGCCAACGATGTCCATGATGCTGCGACCTTCACGGACACGCGACGCTTGCAATTGACGCTGCTTGACAGAATCATCGATGAACAGTTGCGCGAATAACGCGGACGGCGAATCCTGTGGCGGAATCATCGAACCGTTCTCGGTGTACGAAGGACTCGTGCTGCCGCCGGTGCTGAGCACCAACGAGGGAAAGCGTGTGGCGTCGCCCAAATGTTTTGCCAGATACTGATCGACCGAAATCGTGTTCTTGGCACGGCCGGCCGTGCCCATCGGTGACGCGGTTAGGATACTGGCTTCGGCACGATGCCCGCCTTTGACGCCTGGATGTGAGCTACCGGAAACAACCGTCAACTGATCCCGCAGGTCTTGCAGAGATTTCAAGTACAGCGACGATCGATAATTCCTCCCCGCCTGCTCCGGAAACAGGTTTTCCGCAACCAGGCCCAACCCGAGTGTCATGGCAACGAAGCGCCGCGGTGCCCCAGCTGTCGGTGCCAGTGCCAGGGCTTCGCGCATCGCGGCCAGCCAGGGCAGGATCA
>JBFJVZ010000367.1:0-7859 GCA_041623895.1 Pirellulaceae bacterium
GGCATAGCCGCCAAATCGCCGCGGGGAAAATCGGGATTGGACATGACGTTTCCTGGGGCTGCGGAATGCTCGCTCAGACGAGCAAGCCTGACCCCAGGCTCTACGCTGCCACTGCTACGCAGTTGTCGTCGGGTTGTGACGAACGATAACGTCGATGCCTACCAACACCGTGACTGATAAGAAAACCCGAGCTTACAATTGCTTCCTAAGCCGGACGCTCTCCCGGTTCTGGCTTACGAAGATATCTGAAAATGGCACTAAGGTTTAACTTCTTCGACATCGGTTTTTGTCTTACAGAAAGCGCATTCGGTCTTCGACAGGACGAATCCCTGTTCGCGTAATTTTCTGTTGACCAAGGGTTTCGCCCAGAATGGCACACCCTTCACGGCTTCCTGGCGCAGCCTGTTCCAGTGCTCTGCACAAACCGGATGAGGTTTCCTTGTTTTCTTTTTGTCCGCCATCGTTACCGGCACTCTTGTTTGAGGCGTTTGCTTGTTCCCAATCAGCGCGCAGGAGAGCCTGCTGTGACGGTAACAGGGTAACAACTTGGGCCCATTGTTAATCCGTCGCGGGCAAAAAGCGGACGGATTTTTCGTCAACTCTACGCGGAACAAAGCGGCCCCAAAAGCCGCTATGATGATGGCTTCCTTCCCCACGCGGTGACACATCATGCTTGTTCGATTTTCCTGTTTTTGCTTCGCATTTTGCTTGTTCATTGGCAGCGCCCCGGCACAGCAATCTCGTCCTAACTTTGTGATTATTTTTTGCGATGACTTGGGATGGGGCGATTTGACTTGTTACGGCCACCCCACGATTGCCACCCCTCATCTGGATCGGATGGCGGCCGAGGGCACGCGGATGACGCAGTTTTATGTGGCCTCCAGCGTCTGCACGCCCAGCCGAGCCGCTTTGATGACGGGCCGCTACCCGCAGCGGACCGGCATGGCCGGTAACCGCCGCGTGTTGTTTCCTGATTCGGTTGGCGGGCTGCAAGAGGGCGAACTAACCATTGCAGAAGTATTGAAGCCACTTGGTTACGCGACGGGAATGGTCGGCAAATGGCATCTCGGACACTTGCCGGAATACTTACCAACGGAGCACGGTTTCGACAGTTACTTCGGGATCCCCTACAGCAACGACATGGACAACATTGCACCGCCAGAAGTCCGCAAGAACCGCGGTGTGTTCAATGATCCAAAGATCGAATACTTCAACGTACCGCTGCTAAGCGGCACAACCGCGGGCGGCGTGGAGCAAGTCGAACGCCCCGCCAATCAACACACGATCACGCGGCGTTATGCTGAGAAAGCGGTCGAGTTCATCCGCGACTCCAAAGACAAACCGTTCTTTCTGTACCTGGCTCATTCACTGCCCCACGTGCCGCTGTTTCGGCACCAGTCGTTCGCGGGCCACTCGCGAGCGGGTTTGTACGGCGATGTGATCGAGGAGATTGACTGGACGGTTGGCCAGGTGCTTGATTCGCTTCGTGAGCTCGAACTGGACAAGAAAACGATGGTTGTCTTTACCAGCGATAACGGGCCTTGGCTGGTCTTTGGTGATCAAGGCGGCTCGGCCGGGCCACTTCGCAATGGCAAAGGGACGACATTCGAGGGCGGTATGCGAGTGCCCGGGATTTTTTGGATGCCGGGCACGATCCCATCGGGGGTGACAACGGCGGAACTCGGTAGCACGTTGGACTTACTGCCCACGATTGCCTCGATGGCAGATGCGGAGCTGCCGCAAGGTCATGTACTGGATGGATACGATCTGTCGGGGATGCTGACCGAACACCAACCGTCGCCGCGGAAGTCGATGTTCTTTTATCGCGATTTTCGCTTGATGGCGGTCAGGCACGGACGTTTCAAGGCTCACTACATCACGCAAGACAGTTACGTGCCAGGATCGAACCAGGCGACTTCGCACGACCCGCCGCTGATTTATGACCTGGAGACCGACATCGGCGAAAAGCGAAACATTGCCGACAAACGGCAAGACATTGTGGCGGCAATCGCCAAGCTGACCGCGGAGCATCAAACGAAGATGAAGTTCGCGGATAGCCAATTGGACCGCAAGCAATAGATGTTGCCCCGCGAAGGTGTCGTGGGATTTGCTGAATCATTCCCGCGCGCGGCGCCGTGGGGCTAGACGAGGATGACGGTGAGTCAAGCAACCCAGACGAAAGCGATCATCACGCCCCGCATCGATGCGATCTGCGGTGGCGGACTCTCATTGGTCGTCGCCGTGATCGTGATCGCTTATGGGCTGGTTACCGAAGCCGGCATGGGTCGCATGCTGGTCGCCATCCAGGTTTATCTGTTCACGGATTTGCTGATCAATTGGCCGCACTTCATGGCCTCCTATCGCCTGCTGTACAGCAAGCGAGCAAATTTTCAGCGACACCCGCTGGTCACCATTGGAATGCCGATTGCCGCCCTGACGTTATTCGCGTACGTCGCGTATCGGTGTTACACGGATCCGGCAACCACCAGCACGAGTTCGCTGATGGTGCTGTCGGTGATTCACGTATTCGCGCCGATCATGCTGGCCTGGCATTACACCGGACAGTCCTGGGGCATGACCGCCTGTTTCGCCTTTCTTAGTGGTTTGCGGATGAACGATCGCGAGCGGCGACTGATTCGAGCCGGTTTCTATACGCTGTTTGTTTACCACATCGGGTTGGCTTATCAGCTGTTTGGCTACGTCCAAGGCTTGTTTGCCGAGCAGGAAGCCGGTGTTTACCTGATGCAAGCGATCATCTCGGTTTCGCGGGTCGCCGTGTTCGTCGGCTTCGCGCTGGGGCTGATGGGCTTTCGTGAACTTGCGCAGCGGACCGGGAAGTCGATTCCGATGCGCGTCTGGCTGCCCTGGTTAGCAACGTTTAGCTGGTATGCGATGGTCGACGTTTATCCGGTGTCGTTCTTTCTGCTACAGATTTTTCATGCGTTGCAGTACTTGTCATTTCCGATTCGTGTGGAGTTAAACCAGTACAGCACACCGCAGCACCAATGGCGACACCTGATTGTTTACTACCTGGCGATCACGCTAATCGGCGCGGTCGCGTTCGGGTGGTCCGATTTTTTTGACCTCGGTGCTGCCTGGTTGCCGATGGGCACGGCCACCTGGATGATCATCAACGTACACCACTATTTCATCGATGCCGTGATCTGGAAGATTCGGGATCCTGAAGTTCGTCATGCCCTGTTTGGGCATTTGGAAGCTGCATAAGCTGGCAGCGTGGTGTGATCTGACCTTTGTCTGCGAGCGGAGCTACTTCCACGGCTTGCCAGCGCGCGTCGGCGGCGGGATATTGGGGCCTAAGATTTCCTCGACTTTTCCAAGGCCAGCCGCAGCATGAATGCTTTTCCCGACGTACCCACGATCCAATACGAAGGTCCCGATAGCGACAATCCACTTGCCTTTCGCTGGTACAACCCCGACGAAATCGTGGAAGGCAAATCGATGAAGGATCATTTTCGATTCTCCATCGTTTACTGGCATACGTTCCGCGGTACCGGTTCCGATCCCTTTGGTGTGGGAACCGCGGTGAGGCCCTGGGATGACGGTAGCGACTCGGTCGAAAACGCCCAGAATCGCGCCCGCGCGGCGTTCGAATTATTTGAAAAACTGCAAGCGCCGTATTACGCATTTCATGATCGCGACGTCGCGCCCGAAGGCAGCTCGTTGGCTGAATCCAACAGCAACTTTGATGCGGTGGCCGAGGTGCTGGAAGCAGAACAGCAGCGGAGCGGCGTCAAGCTGTTGTGGGGCACCGCCAATATGTTCAGCAATCCGCGGTTCATGCACGGTGCGGCGACCAGTTGCAATGCGGACGTGTTTGCCTTTGCCGGCGCACAAGTCAAAAAAGCCCTGGAAGTCACTCATCGACTGGGCGGCGAGAACTATGTGTTCTGGGGTGGCCGCGAAGGCTATCAGAATTTGTACAACACCGACATGAAACGAGAACTGGATCATCTGGGTGCGTTCTTTCACATGGCTGTCGACTACGCCAAAGAGATCGGTTTTACCGGTCAGTTTCTGATTGAGCCAAAGCCGAAAGAACCCACCAAGCATCAGTACGACAGCGACGCGGCGGCTTGTCTGAATTTCCTCCGCGCATACGACCTGCTGGATCACTTCAAGTTAAACATCGAGACCAATCACGCCACCCTGGCCGGTCACGAGATGATGCATGAATTGGATTATGCCGGCAGCCAAGGAGCATTGGGAAGCATCGATGCCAATACCGGCGACATGCTGTTGGGCTGGGACACCGACCAATTTGCGACCGACTATTACCTGACCACGCAGACGATGTACTACATCCTCAAACACGGTGGCCTGGGCAGTGGTGGCGTGAATTTTGACGCCAAAGTGCGGCGCGAATCATTCGAGCCAGTCGACCTGTTCCACGCGCACGTGGGCAGCATGGATGCCTTTGCCAAAGGACTGAAGATCGCGGCGGCGATTCGCGGCGATCGAGCCTTGGATGGTTTTGTCAGCACGCGCTACAGCAGTTGGGATGAAGGAATCGGGGCCAGGGTCGAAGCCGGCGGCGTCGGACTCGCCGACTTGGAAGCCTACATGATGGAAAAAGGCGAGGTCACGCCGAATGTTAGCGGTCGCCAAGAGATGCTGGAAAACCTGGTCAATCGTTACATCGACAAGGTCTAAAAGCCGTCAGCGCGGGATGAATGAAGGTTACCATCAGCAATGAATCAACCAGCCGTCAGCCGTCGCGGCTCACGCAACTACGACTCGGTCAACTTCCGCTTGGCCCAGGCCGCCGCTCCCATCACGCCGGCATCGTCGGCAAGTTTCGCCGCGACCACCTCGAAACGATCTTTGTAAACAGGCATCACGCTCTTGCGAGCCGTCTTGGATACGGTATTGATGAACAGATCCGGCATCGCTTCGATCAAACCACCTCCCAACACAATCTTGTCGGGAGCCAGCATGTGGACCACGTTGACAACCGCGATGCCGATCGCCTGGGCTGATTCCTCGATCAAACGGCGAACCACGTCATCGCCATTGGCCACGGAATCAGCAAGTGCTCCGCTGCGAATGTCGGCCAGGTCGGTGCCAACTTCTTTTAGTAACCACGGAGCGTCGCCGCGATGAGCTGCTTTGGCGGCTTCGGCGGCGATCGTCAAACGACTTGCTTCCGCTTCTAGAGTGCCGGGCAACTCGTATCCGCTAGCACGGGTGCTGCTACTGATCCGGGTGTGTCCAATTTCCATGCAGCTGATTCCGCATCCCTGCAAGATTCGTCCTTCGTAAACACAACCTCCCCCAACACCGGTGCCGGGAAAGATGCCGACTGCACAACGCGCGCCTTTGGCGGCGCCGAATTCGTATTCGCCGTAGACGCCTGCATCAACGTCATTCATGACCACCACGGGACAGGAAAAGCGACGTTCCAGCGCTGCTTGAACATCCACGTCATCCCAGCCAAGGTTGGGCGTGGTCAGGATACGGCCACGATCCAAATCGATGGGACCGGGGCATCCGATTCCAATGCCGGCGATCTGATCGGAATTCAGCTCATTCTCTTCCAGCAACCGATCAATGGTCGAAGCGATTCGTTGAATGCCGGCATCCGATCCTTCTCGCCCCCGTGTTTTTCGCCGACGCCGCGCGACGGGTTTCCATTTCTCGTCGTAGGCGATTGTCAGCATTTTGGTTCCGCCCAGGTCGAAGCCGACCCAGAGGTTTTTTGCACTCGTTGCCATCGATTTTCCGCTGGATGGATGATGCTCGGACGCGACTTCGATATGGTTGAGCGGTCGCCTTGCGGAATCAGACCCCAACGACCCTGCCCATTCAACCCACCTTTGACGGCCGGCACCCCTCCGCAGGGTGACGAACTGGCGTGCCGGCTCCCGTCAAAATTCAAAAACTTGACGGACAGACGAAATAATCACCTCGGTCTGTGCGTCTTTCAATCACCGCCCCGGCAATGAGCGAAACCCCGCCAAATTCGCCGTCAGACGATCCCATCGCCAACGAGTGGCGTGAGGTCTTCTTGGCTTGTGAGACGGGATTACGAGCGTTCCTGAGTGGTCGCCTGAGCCAAAGCATGGATGTGGAGGATTGCCTGCAGGCGGTTTACGTCAAGATGGTCGAAAGTGGACGAGATGTCTTACCGGCGGCCAGACGGGCGTGGCTGTTTCGGGTCGCCGCGAACGAAGCGGCAGGGACTTGGCGACGGAAAGCGACCACCGACCGGGTGTTGGAAAAACAAGCTCATTACCTTTCCCAAGTCAGCGAAGACGACGCAGCCGAAAAAATCATCCTCAGCGAGACGGCCGAAAAACTTCGCCAGGCTTTAGAGCAGCTACCTGAGGCGTGGCGCGAGGTGGTGAGATTGAGGATTTACGAAAACCTGACCTTTCAAGAGATTGCCGACCAACTACAGATTCCGCTGGGAACCGCGCTGACACAAATGCGACGAGCACTCCAGCGACTGCGTAGCGAGATCGAATTCGACGAACAACCATGAACACAGAACCTAATCCCGGTAAAGCGAACTCAACCGCGATGGAGGAAGCGGTCCGCCAGCGTTGTTTGCTTTATTTGCTGGGCGAACTGAGTCACGAGCAGGAAGCAGCATTTGAAGCTGAACTACAGAAATCCGTTGATTTGCAAGCCGAGTTGATTTCTCAGTCCGAAGTCATCGCGGGCTTGTCAACGATTCAGCCGCCGGCAGTCGTTGCTCCAATGGCCGCGTCGAATTGGTCGATGCGAGTGCCGATGTCGGTCGCCGCCATTGCGGCCACCGTGATGATTGCCATTCTTTGCTGGCCCAGCAAACAGGTTCAGCGATCGCTGGTTGTTGATGCGACACCTGAATCCTTGTTGATCGCTCATGCGTGGGCAGAAGAAGTTGCCGCGGGCTTGTCGGCAAGCAATCTAGTTGGCGATTCAGAGATATACGAGGAATCCGAAAGATTGGATGCCTTCGCGGGCAACGGACAAAATGAGGGATCGTCGCTGGATTGGATCCTGACTGCTATCGAAGCGGGAGCGATTTCGGATGGTTGAGCGCTTCTGCTTTTATTCTCTGCTGACGATTATCGTATTTGCGTCGGCCCACGTGTGGGCTGTTGAGGCACGGACGACGAACGAACGTTCGCTTGCCGACAACAATCCAGATGCGAATAAGAAACCCAAGACCCCCACCGAGCGCCAGGCTGTCAAAACGGATCGCGATTCAGAACTTGCAGCAATCAAATTGGTGGAAGCCCATCTGCCGGACTTGAAATCGGTTTTGAATCACTTGCGGACAGACGATCCACATCAATACAACCTGGCTGTTCGTGACCTGGCCAAGTCGGCGCGTCGATTGGAAATTTCAAAAAATCGCGACACGGAGTTGTACGACATCGACGTCGAATTGCTTCAAGCTCAATCGAGTGTTCGGTTGCTGACTGCGAAATTAAAAGTCCGTGACAACCAGGCAGACCGCAAGCGACTTCGTGAAGCTGCTGGCCGCTTGCAGCAAGCCGAGTTGAGCCGAGCAGATTACGACGTTCGCGCTTTGCAGGAACGTCTCGAGCGAACGCAAAAGTCGCTGACTGCGGCAGAGCAAAGATTGGCCAACAAACAGGACAGCGACCTGGAAAAGATTTACATCGGCTTGCTTCGTAAAGCCGGCCGAAAAGCGGATGACGAACCATCCATCACACAGAAACAATCTCAGTAACATCCCCCCATTTCCCGCCGTTTAGAAATCCTCATGAAACGATTGACCAAGCCATTGGTGTTCTTGCTCGCGGTCGGTTTTGTCGGCTCCCTCGTCGCACCAACTGCGTGGGCCGAGCCAAAAACCGCCAACGTCACTGCCGAAGCGAAGGCGA
>JBFJVZ010000368.1:0-7851 GCA_041623895.1 Pirellulaceae bacterium
ATCTTCAGCCTCACATCGCCTCGCATTTCAGCGATTTGCTGCCCGTTGGTGCGAAACAACCTGGCCCTGGCGTTCTCGCTGGCCGACGCCAGGCGCTGGCCGTCCGGGCTGATCGCGACCGCGTTGACCGGGCCGCCGTGATTGAATTGTCCAACCGCCTGGCCATTGTCCAGGTTCCAGCGTCGAATCGTTCCATCCAGGCTGCCGGAATAAATGTGTCGCACGCGTTCGGGATCGGCCGCCAGCGATGTGATCGGCTGAGAATGTCCGCTCAGCTGACGAATCGGTGTGGCCTGCCAGCGGTACAAACCTGATGTCGATGCGGTCAGCACGTCAATACTTTCCAATGGCTTGGCGTCCGCGTTCGCTTTCGGAATCGTGCTGCAGCCAACGATGGGATCGGCCTGCTGCGTGAACCGTTGTAGCAACGCCCCAGACTGAAGGTCGTGTATTTGAGCACCAGGTTGCTCGCCCAAGAATCCGGCGAGGACTTTTGTGGAATCGGGCGAAAACACGACCGACTGGAGGGGCCCGGCAAACCCCGTGATTTGCTGAGGCCCGTAGCCTCCGCCGTTCGTTTGCCACAACCGCAGCGTGGCGTTTTCACCCGCGGTCGCCAGGACTTGCTGATTGGGTGAAATCGCCAGATCGTGAACCGCTGCACCGTGACTGGTGGCAAAGGCTTGTTGTCCATTCTGAGTGTTGAATCCGCGAAACGAACCATCGGCCGCGGTCGTAAACAAGGTTTGACCATTGGAGTGAAACAGCATTGCGGTCATCGCCTGCGTATTCCCCTCAAGATGCCGCACGAAACGTAAGGGCCGTTTGCCGATCTGACCCTCGTTGTTGCCGGTGCAAATTGACGTCGCATCACTCTGAAACCACACGGCGGTCAGGTTTGGATCGCCCAAGGTTTCTCGCAGCCGCGCATCGGCGACATTCCAAACGGATGCCTGGCCACCGTTGGTCAGAATTGCAAGTTGTTGAGTATCGGAGGAAAAGTTCAGTGACGTTACGAGCTCGGGGAGTGCCGGCAGCGTTTGCAGAATACCGCCATTATCGGTCTGCACAATTCGCACCTGCTTGTCGTCGCCAGCCAGCGCCATGCGGCCACCATCGCCCGAAATAGCAACGGCAGAAACGCCGACTGGCAAGTTGAACGTTCTGGTCTGTGAACCATCAGCCGCATTCCAGAATCGAACCGACTTGTCTGCAGCCACGGAGAAAGGTTGGTTTGCATAGAAACCGCAAGCAATGACAGCACCGCCGTTACCCGAGAACTCCTGAACCACTGCACCATCAGCCGTGTTATACAGCCGCAGCGCGTTGTCGACAAAACCCGCCAGCACTTGAGCGCCGTCATTGCTGGCCGCGACAGCAGAAACACTCGCCGGCACATCAACGCGATGGATCTCGCCTTGCGGCGGGTTTCGCAGATCCCACACCCGAATCGTCTTGTCGTCGGCTGCGGAAACCAGTCGCCCCTCATCGGCTGAGAACGCGATCGATCTGATCGTTTCCTGATGACCAACAAAACTTGCCAGAAGCTGGCCGCTTTCAAGATTGCGGACAAAGATCGCGGGCTTGCCGTTTTTGGCACCGACAAACCCGAGCAGTTTACGCGATGGGCTCAGCTCCCTGATTGTGATCGGCGAATCGGAATCGCGAGTCGTTGTCGACTCCGGCGCCGTCAAAGACTTCAAATCCCAAAGGGTCACAGCACCACTTTCCAAGCCACTCGCGGCCATTTTGCCGTCGGCGGTCACGGCCAAGGACTGAACACTTTTCGCATCACCGGACCACTCAGCAAGCAGCGCATGCTCGGGCAGACTCCACATCCTCAGGGAACCGTCACTGGCGCCCGTCAACATTGCATATTGCAAACCTGCCGGCGGCGACTCGGGTCGCGGCACGAAAGCCAAAGACGTCACACCGCGATCAACACGCCATGTTGCGACTTCCTTGCCGGACGGTTGCCCGTCGGTCTCAGCAAGTGAAACGATGCGGATCGTATTGTTGTTGTCCAGCATCGCAATGAGTTTGCCATCGCCGCTGGTCGTCGTCTTGGTCAGATTCGCAAGCGACGATGGTACTTTTGCGGGCAGGGAATCGGGAATCTCCCAAACGCGAATCGTTTTTTCCGTGTCTCCTGTCACCAAGAACTGAGGTGGTCGGGGAGCCTGGTCGGTGGGTGTTTCGCGATTGACCAATTCAATTGCGTTGACAGGGGCCGGTGTTTCGATAATCCCTACCGAGTTACCGTCGGCGACGTTCCAAAAGCGAACCGTTTTGTCCAGCGATGCGGAGATGATTTGCTTGCCATCTGCGCTGAAACGAAGCGAGCTGACCGGGTCAGTATGACCGCGCAGCTCCGGACCGGGTTGGCCGTCAGCAGCGCGGTACAAACGGATGGCGTGATCGGAACCTGCCACGGCAATCCATTGTTTGTCGGTGCTTGTTGCCACAGACGTGGCAGCCGAGCCGAGGGCAAGATTCAATCGCTGGACGTCTCGCGGTCGCCGCCACAACTTCACTTCGCGAAAACCGCCGGATGCCAACAAGTCTCCGTCCAGATTGAAGGCCAGTGATTGAACGAAATCTCGATGCGCGATGCCTGTGGTATGCTGGCTGTCCAGCGACACATCGGAAAGCTTGGTGACAAGCTGACCGGTCGGGACGTGGTAAAGAAATATTTGATTCGCGCGGCTGCAGGCGACAAACTGGCCATCTTCTGTCAACGCGATCGCTTGAACCGGATGAACGCCGGGAGGAAGCGGTTGCCACTGCCGCGGCGACAGTGAATCGATTCCGCCACTGCCCTTGGCACCCTGGTCGATCCACAGTTTCAAGAGTCCTAATTCAGCTGGTGTCAGGTTTGTTGCCGCGACATCATTGTCTTCAGGCGGCATGATAGGATCGTCTTGGTGAGATGCCACGGTCAAAATCAAACTCTCCGCTCCGCGTCCGGGCACGGCAGCGGCACCGGTGTCGCCACCCTTGATCATGCCTTGCGGTGATTCCAGCACGAGATTGCCTTGTCTTTCGCTGGCCGAGTGACAAGCAAGGCAATTCTTTTGCAGGATCGGTAAGATCTCTTTTTCAAACGAGATGGCGTCCTTGCGTTGCAAGTCGTCAATCGAGATTGGATCGGCGGCGTACGAGCATATGCTCACGCCAAAGGCAAGCGTCGCAAGTAAGGCCGGCTTCGTAGCTGCTGGCGCGGCATCAAGCGTCCCGGGCCCGACAGCCCTGCTCTTCCCCCAGGAAGTGCTAGCAAGAATTTTCATTCTTCATTTCATCCAAGTCGTATTTCGGCGCTGACTATTTTTCAGGTTTGACTTCGACCACGGTCAGCTTCAAAGGTCGTTCCATCGTCAAGTTTTGGCCGTTAAAGTTCATTTGCAAACGCACTTTGCATTCGTGTTGACCGGGCGTCGCATTGGCTTGTGCATTGATCTGGAACTTGGCATCGGGTTTGTCGCCGGGGATATTGACCGATTGCAGACTGATGCCGCCAACACCTCCGGGTAAACTCGTTTGCACGTTCACATTCGCGTTGAAGTCGTACAACCGTGTGACTTTGACAGGAACTTCGATCTTTTCGCCCTGCTTGACCGTTAATTCTTCCGCCAATGTCTCAACCTTGATCGGGAATTCTGTGACCTTGATGGTCAACGAATTCGAAGGCACATTGATGTTGATGTTTCGCGGGTTGGATTCACTGCGTTTCTGGTTGGCGAACTGATCGGCTCGCTGTTTTTCTTGCTGAGCCTGTTGCTGGAACTCGCGCGCCGCCTGCAGGTCTTTGTCAGCCTGTGTTTTCGCTTCTTGAGCCGCCTTCAATGCCGCTTCCGCCGCTTGCTGGACTTTCAGCGCTTCGGTGGCGGCCGATTTGGCAGCTTGCAGCTTCTTGGTTGCTTCATCGACGGCAGCTTGCGCTTGGGTGACCTGTGTTTTCAGTGACGCATCTTCCGCGTTCGCGGCGACCGCATCTTGCTTTTGCTTGAGCACAGCCTCCGCCTGCTTCCGCGCTGACTCGGCGGTCACAACGGCCTGGTCGGCTTGCTGCGTTTTCGGTTTGGCCTGATTCAGGGCATTGGTGGCGGTCTGAAGTTCCGACTGTTTCTTGGTGGCATCTTGCTGCGCTTGCTGAGCCTTCTTTTGAGCTTCCGTCAAGAGTTTTGCCAGGCGTTCTTGCCGCTGCTTTGCCTGTTCGGCCAACTCGGGATTGCGGCTGTATTTAAAACCTTGATTGAATCCCGCCACGTAGAAGGTGTAGGTGCCGGGTGGCGTGGTAGCCAGAAAACGCATCTCGAATTCGCCCTTGTCTTTGCCACCAATACTGATCTGCGGGATGGTGGTTTGCGGCGGGAAGTCGATGGCGAAGGCATTCATATTGCCGGTCGCGTCTTTCGTTTTTTTGACCTGGTAGGGAATCTTCAGATTGCCGCCGCGCGACGTTTCCAGCTGTTTGCCTTCACCGATGGTCAGCAGCATCGGGGCCGGATCGTAATCGGTGACACACAGCTGGATTCCGTCAACGATCCGCGAGGGAACGCTGGCGACGTTTGCGTTGGGTTGTGCAAACTGAAAAGTTTCCAGCGCTGCGCCGTAGCGGGCTTCGCGAACGACTTCTTTTCCATCAACGATCGCCTTTGCCGTCACTTTCAAAGCAGTGGTTGCCGATGGTGCGTCGTCGGCCGTGGTCAGAATCAGCGTTCCCATCGTGTTGGCCGGACCGATCGTGATCTCTTCGCTGGTGACGCCTTGCGGCAGCCCTGAACAAGACACGCGGATTTCGCCGTCGTAACCGTCGCGGCGGAACACAACGGCACGTACAACTTGACGCCCACCGCGCCGCAGCAGCAGCGATCCGCAGGAAATTCCTGGGACGGCGACGACCCGAAAGTCAGGTGTCGGTTTGCGAATGGCCAAGCGGTATACCAACCGCGGATCACTCTTCACGCTGCTGTGCCCGTCCCTGACGAGCACCCGATAAGTTCCATCGGCCGGCGCGGTGAACAGGTAGTACGGGTCAGTCGTCCGATAGTCGAATTCGTGTCGTCCGGCCTGGTTTCTAAAATTTTGCAGCTGCACATCGTCGACAAAGGTGATGTCACTGACTTGCTGCTCGCCGGCGTCATTAAGGTTGACGCGTTGAACCAACATCGAGGGGTCCGTGGAAAGCCCGAGACGTTGCGAAATCAAATCGATTGCCCAGACTTCCCCCTGTTTTGCCTGAAAGGAAAACCAATCCACATCGCGCTGCGGATAAAACTGACCGGCGACTTCGCAAGGCAGTGACAATTCTTGTGCCGCGTCGGGACGATCATTATCGGGCTGTTCGACAACAACGGGCGCGGTCGCAACGGTGATCAGCAGCGGACTGGACTGAAGATTTCCATTTTTCAATCGATACTCGATGCCGTCGATGCCGCCCTGGTGGGGCCCCAGTAACGATGCGAACTGCAACTTCTGACCAGCATCTCCCGGGATGGCGATGCGAACTTTGACCGATTCCAAGGCGTACCCGTCGACCTTTAATTCGCTCTTCTTTCCACCGGGCAGATTGCATCCATAAACCGTGTACTCTTCGCTGGAGCCGGCCAGGCCGGCTGGCGGAAAGACAAAATCCAGGTGCGGTCGCGAGCTGATATTCAGCCGATAGTGATAGCCGGTGCCATTGCGGTAAAGTGCATCGTGGACTTTGATGAAGTAGTCACCATCTGCCGGAATTTTAGCGTCGATCAGTGGATCGCCGCAGGCACCTCTGCGCGCTTCACCGATGACAGTGCCATCGGCGGCAAACAAAGTTAAGACCAAATCAATCCGCGAATCAATTCGCTTGGCGTGGCCGTCCAGAATCAGACGTTGGCCGGCCGCTGCCTGAAAGCGAAACCAATCAACATCGGCACCGCTTGCCGATTGTCCGTTCACCGTAGCCGGTAAAATCAACTCGGTGGCGGGATTCACTTTCTTTTTGCCGCCGCTGCCGTCGTCGACTTCACTCCAGGCGGGTAATTCGTTGCCACCGTTCGGCTCGACTTCGATGAATTCGGTTTGCGATCCGACCATGAACGTCCGCGGGTTGGATAGTCCATACTTCCCCATGGAGCGAACTTCGTATCTTCCCGGCGGCACGTTTTTTTCAACCATCACGACAAAAACGTTTTCAACCGGCTGCGGACCTTCGTCAAAGGCCGTCGGCTCGGCCATTTTCGCAGTCGCGGCGATTCCCTCATGAGAAAACAGCAACTTATCCGTGTCATCCAGATTGGTGCCGGCGATGGTAACTTCCAGAGTCGAATCGGATGCAGCACCGGCGGGAAATAGCCCTGCCAATTGCGCAGTCGGAAGCTGCGCATTGGCCGGCGATAACCACGTGCTCAGTGCGACTAAGAAGGTGGCGGCAACGCACTTCCCGATGGGAAGCGGGCAAAGAAGATTTGCCTCTTGCTGGTTCCAACAATCTGCGTGGGGATGCTTTCCCGGCCGTTCTGCGGCCGCACACTCTTCCCGTTTCTCGCTCCGCCTCATCGTCCGCCTCACCTTACGAACTGAAACTCTTTCGCATTGAAGATTGCCCACAAGACATCTTCCCACGCTTGTTGCTTGTTGGTGTAGGCAGCAAGCTTTTTGACCACGAATGATTGCTCTTCCGCTGTGGGCTGGCGGCTGAAAGCGGCCAGGTACAGCTCGCGAACTTTGTCTTCGTCTGTTCGCCCGTCATCTCGGGCCAACAACGATGCACGTCCGCCACCACGTTGCAATCGACCCTGCATGTCAGTCGAATTGAGCATGTGCAACGACTGCGACAAATTCGCTTCCACGGAGCGTTCGCACTCACAAGCACTTTCCGCCTCGGGTTTGCCAAAGACTTTCAAGAAATAGTTATTGAAGCCGTTATCGGGAAGCTGCACGGCGGTCGTTCCAGTTGGGATGCCCCCGAAATTAGTCATTGAAATTGCCACCGCATTCACTGCGTCATTGAGCACTTCGGCGGAAAATCGCCGCGGATAGAAACTGGAAAAATTCTGCTCATCGTTGATATTAAACTCGGTCGGCTCGCTGCTAAGCTGATAAACGTTCGACTTGCAGATCGTCCGCACCAGGTTTTTTAAATCAAACTGATAGTCGATGAAATGTTTCGCCAGCGCGTCCAACAATTCCGGATTGGACGGTGGATTGGTGACTCGCAGGTCGTCTTCCGGGTCGACCAGGCCTTTGCCAAAGAAATGTTTCCAGTAGCGGTTGACCAATGCCTTGGCAAAGAACGGATTTTGGGGATCAGCCATCCAGTCGACCAACTGGTGACGTGCATCTTCGTAGGACTGCAGCTCAAGTGGTTGGCTGCCCAAGGGAGTTGGCGGCACGTCCAGACCAGTCCGTGGATTACGTGATTTTGGCGCGACCGCCTTCACGTACAACATGTCGGGGATGTTCGGCTGGCGATTGTACTTGCTGTTCTTCATCGCCGTTTGCGTGAAGAAAGCCTCAAACCCGTAATAATCCTGCTGGCTCCAGCGTTCAAAGGGATGATGGTGACACTTGGCACAGGCCAAACGCATGCCCAAAAACAGCTGTGCCGTATCTTCCATTTGCGCGGTTGATGTGCGGACTTCGCGGTACCAGGCGACCGGTGGATGTGTTTCGGGTTCGCCGGTGGCGGTCAACACGCTACGGACGAACTGATCGTACGGCATGTTTTCACGCAGCGCGCGGCGAATCCAGGCGTGAAACCGATAGGTGTAGGGCACGTCGTTATTATTACGTCGCTTGTTACGCAACACTGCGGCCCATTTGTTGGCAAAGTAATCGGCGTAGCCGGATGAATCGACCAGCCGATCAACC
>JBFJVZ010000369.1:0-7815 GCA_041623895.1 Pirellulaceae bacterium
CGTTCGTTTGCGGAGCAAACGACGACATACTCTCGCTGCTGACAAAGCACTCTTCTCGGCTCCCCGCTCAATACCACACCCCGCGCAGCCAATTGTGTCGACGAAGTTGGATCAGCAATGCTTCCGGCAATTCTTTCAAGTCGCTGCTGGCGATGTTCTGCTGGACCTGTTCGGCGTTTCGCATGCCCGCCACCACGCTGCTGACCTCGGCACGTGCGAGCACAAATTTCAGGGCGACATCAGCCAGCGAGTATTGATCGACGATGCCGAATTGTTGGATATCCTCACGGATTCGATCGACGCGTTGGGCGGTCTGTCGCATCCGCTCACCAGCGAAATATCGATTGCGAAAGTCGTCTTCTGCAAATACGTGATCGGCAGCGTACTTTCCCGTCAACGCGCCTTCGTCCAAGGCCACGCGGACGATCACTCCGGTGCCTGTCTCGGCAGCAACCGGAAGCAATTGGGCAGCCGCTTCCTGGTTGAACAAATTGAAGATGATCTGCACCACGTCGACTAAACCGTCGCGCATCAACTGGATCACACACGACTGGTCTTGTTCAGGAGTACTGACGCCGATCAAGTTCAGCTTGCCCTCTTCGCGCAGCTGCCTGAGCACCAACAAGGGTTGCGGATCGTCATTCCAGGCTCGCGTCCAAGTGTGAAGTTGCAGCAGGTCGATGCAATCGACTTGCAAGTTGCGGAGCCGATCGTTGATGTTGGCTCGCAGGTAAGCAGCCGAGTAGCGATCTTGCCAGCGGCAATACGGACTCGGTGGCCAGGGCCCAGCTTCGGGTGGCGTTTTGGTCGCCACGTATACCCGCTCGCTTCGCTGCTTGAGCACTTCCGCAATCAGACGTTCGCTACGGCCGTCCCCGTATCCTTGGGCTGTATCGATCAAATTGACGCCCCGGTCAATCGCTTCATTTAGCGCGGCAATTGAATCCTGGTCGTTCTGAGGTCCCCACTGGCCACCCACGGCCCAGGCCCCAAAACCAATTTCCGAGACTTGGGGACCCTGAGCTGAAAGCTGCCGAAACCGCATGGAATCTATTCGTCGAGGAAGGAAAGCCGTTTTGTCAAATTGTGCCGATTAGCTAATTCCTTCGTAGGGGGCTTCGCCAAACTTCCTGGCTTTCCCGAATGCCGCTATCGAACGCCTCAACTATTCGCCGGCAAGATTCCGAACTCTAAGGATATCGATTCTCTATCGATGGCAGTTTTTGGTGATTCAGGGTTTAAGCTGCGCAGAAATAGCCGCTCTGCGGTTTGTGTATCGTGTCAAGAATTCCGTCCATTCCGCGACTTTCCATCATCGTGCCCGTCGGTAGCGACGTGTCGGCATTCGAGGATTCGTTGGTCAGTGTGCTGGAAAATCAGCCCGCCGGTAGCGAGATTCTGGTTGCCCACGACGGTAGCTACGACGATCCATTCAATCTAACCGATGAGGTTCGATTCATCACGGGGCAGACCGATCAACTGGTCGATCTTGTTGCATCGGCAACGCGACAGGCACGCAGCCGGTTTGTGCATGTTCTCGCGCCTGGTTTTCGCGCCACCTCTGGCTGGATTGATGCCGCCTTGCAGCAGTTTGAGCGTCAGGACGTCGCGGCCGTTGCACCCGTCATCCGCCGGGCTGACAGCGAAAAAATCGCGGCCGCCGGCTGGGGCGATCATGGCGGACGCCTCTTTCATCCAATCGCAAGCGGGGCGACGCACGTCGATCGCGGTGACGCGTCTCATGTTCTGGGGGCTTATCTGCAAGCCTCGTTCTGGCGAAGAGAGGTGCTCAGCAGCATGGCGGCCGCATTCCAAAGTCGCTGCACAAGCGAAGCGACATACGCCTATGGGCGCTTGTTAGCCGCGGGCCAATGGCGATGTGCGCTGGCCGCCGACAGCGTGGTCAGGCAAACGCACGATGTGCTGGCAGAACCGGCCAACTATTCTCGGGGGCAGCGCTTGTGGGCAATCAAGAAAGCGATCGATCCGACGACACGGAAAGTGCCCTGGAGCAAACTGTTAACAGCCATTCTGCGTCCGGGATTCACGGAAACGATCGGCCAAGTCAACGGCCCCAAAATGCTCGCCGAAATGAAATCGCGGCTGCAGATTGAAAGAGCCGTCTCATCCAGCGATCACGGTACGATCATCAAATTGCCGCCAAAGAGCGCGAACAAGAGACGCCGCGCCGCTTAAATCCAGGTCTACACAACGCGGCTAGCGGGCTGATCAGCCGGCCAGACCATGACCTGTGGATTCGCCGACTGTGTCCGGTAGTAGTCCGGTGCCCAGCGATTCAGTTCCATGAACATGGCGATCACCGCGATCAGCAGGAACAGCATGCTCAGCAGCAGCATTACCGTGTACACGCTGGGCGGCTGTTTGCGGTTCTCAGTCGAGGGTAGTGTCGACACGATCGTTCTCCTGGATGATCCCTTGGCTGTAGTCACGCAATATTTCGGCAACCGCCCGGTTGTAGTCGGCGTTACGCACACGCAGCTTGCCAACGTAGCGGCCATTGCGAGTCACGTCCAACAAGTGCCCTGGACGCAGACCGTCGTCGTGACCCAGCGAAACCTCGACCAACAGACTTGGGCGATTCACGGCTAGCACGGTTCCGTTTCGTTCCGGCGGTGCACCATCAAGCGGGTCTTGAGGATTGATGCCGTGTGCGTCGACAACTTCTTTGTAACGTGTGACCTGCTTGACCAGCTGATTGTTGCGGGTCTCCAGCTCCAACCGCATGCCGCGCAGTTCATTCATCTGGTCCGTCAAGATCAGCGTCTGTGCAAATAGATTGTCACGGTCTTCCTGTTCCTTACGAATCAGTCCGCGAAGCCGCTCATTGTCTTCGGTCAGTCGTTGCAACTCTTCCGCGCGGCTACGGTCTGTCTGGACCAAGATGGTGTTCTGAGCTGTCTTTTTCGTCACCTGGTCTTCACTGTCTGCCAGGGCTGCTTCTAATTGGTCCAATGAAGTTTGCAGGGCGGCCAAGGCGGTGCGACGTGCAGCCTGTTCGCGGTCCAGCGCCGCTTGTGTTCGCTGTTGAGCGTCACGCAACTGTTCGTTCGTCCTTTCGCCGTCCTCGATTTGAGCCTTGAGGGCAAGCGCTTTATCCCGCCAATTGCGGTGCGTGGCATTGACTGCCAAAGCCAAAACCATGAAGGCCAGACTGAGCAGAAGAATAATGACCGAAAAGGACTTACCGAGCAGGGTCATGTTTCGTATCCCGGAAAATCAAGCCGACAAGCGGGGGAGTGCGGTCCCTCCGGCCCGCAACCACGGGCAGACGAAGACCAATTTGGACAGTGAGCGATTGTGGACGAGAAAATGCTATCTGCCACTGTAACGAAGTATAGTTACGCCGAAAAACGGATGTCAACGAATTCACCGCTAAATCCGCCAATCCCCCGGCTTGCCGAGCCCCAGTTCGGGTTATGACGGAAAAACCCAATTTCCATCAGCGGGCCCCCCGGATCTGACGGTTCTGACTCTTCAGGCGACAATCGGGGCCGGATCGAACGGCCTTTCTTTCGTCGCGGAAGTCGGAAACCTGCCGAGAAATCCAGGACATTTGGCTGCTTGGCTTACGACACGAACACTGACTTGACCGAGCGGACCGCATCGATGAACTGATCCATCGTCGCTGTTCGGTTATCCACCTTCGGATCGAGCGCCTTCATGATGGCCCGCGACAACTTGGGGTCAATGTTGGGACACCGCTCCAACAAATCGACCGGTGGCGAAGTGTCGTGGTGCAAGGCGGCACGGCCGTTGACCTCTTCTCCCTGCCAGGGGTGCTCGAACGCGCACAGGCAATAACAAGTCACCCCAAACGAAAAAATATCAACTCGCTTGTCCGTACTCTTGCGGCGAACGATCTCCGGTGACATGTACAGCGGCGTTCCTGTGCGATTTCCCGGTACCATGAATTCCGGCGTTGCCGGGACGGTCAATCCGAAGTCGATCAGTTTGACACCGGTGACGTCCGGTTCACAAATAAAATTGCGAGGACAGATGTCACGGTGAATGAAATTTCGCGAATGCACGTACCGTACCGCTTCTGCCATGTCCCGGATCAGCAACATGCGTTTGCCGGTCACATACTGCTCCTGCTTCTTGACGATGATGTTCTGCATGCTGGGACCGGCGATGTACTCCATCACCAGAATCGGCTGGCCCTTGGTTGTGATACCGACTTCGTACGTTTCCACAATCTTTGGGTGCTTCATCGACATAGCGATTTGACCCTCGTTCGGCTTGCCCAATCCCCTAAATCGATTCTCGAACAGTTCCATCTTGTCGATGTCCAGAATCTTGACACCGACAATTCGATCATCGTGCTTGCGGTCTTTGGCGACAAAGAAATGCGCCATCGTTCCGGTGGCAGCCGTTCGCTGACGTTCAAATCGGGCTGCCACGTCGATCTTTCCGCCTCCGGACGACTGAATGGCCGATTTGATTGAATCAAGCAGTCCCATGACACCGCTGGCAGAATAGGTGGTTCAAGTTCGGTTGCTCGGACTTGTGAATTCGTCTCATTCGCGGATCAGATCAGACGGATGGGCAACACGTCGGCCTCAAACGTAACGCATGACCGCATCGCTTATTTTCCGCAGTAATCGATCGCGCGGGCGATCTCGGTCTTCAAGTTCTTGCGGACAACGATGCGATCAATGAATCCGTGTTCCAACAAGAATTCGCTGGTCTGGAAGCCGTCAGGCAGTTCGATCCCGATCGTCGCCTTAATTGTTCTCGGTCCGGCAAACCCAATCAACGCCTTGGGTTCGGCAAACACCAGGTCTCCCAGCGAAGCGAAACTGGCGGCCACACCACCCATGGTTGGATTGGTCAGCACGCTGATGAACAATCCGCCGGCTTCGTCATATCGTGCCAGGGCAGCCGACACTTTGGCCATTTGCATCAGCGACAAGATCCCTTCGTGCATGCGGGCCCCGCCGCCGCTGGCGCTGATGATGATCAGCGGCAAATTCTGCTCGGTCGCTCGTTCGATCAAACGCGCCAGCCGCTCGCCGACCACCGATCCCATGCTACCCATGATAAAAGCACTATCGGTCACGGCAAACGCGACCCGGCGGGCGCGGATCATGCCCGTGCCCGTGACGGCCGCATCCGACAATCCCGTCCGCTCTTGCTCGGCGGCCAGTCGATCGGCGTATTTGCGTCGATCAGCAAACTCCAGCGGATCGCTCGGCCGCAGATGCTCATTCATCGGCTCGAAGGTTCCATCGTCCAGAACTTGGATGATCCGCTCCCGGGCCGAGACGTAGAAATGATGATCGCACTTGGGGCAGACGTTCAGCCGCTGCTGGACTTCTTTCTTGTATACCGAAGCCAGACAGCCCGGGCACTTCAGCCACAGGCCTTCAGGGACGCCGCGTTTTTTGGGAGGCGAGTTCGCGGGCGCATCAGCGTCCGAGCGAGACGATTGCGAATCGACAGTGGCCATACAGTCGGATGGATCGAAGGAATAAAGATCGCTTTGGGAGCTACGTTGATATCAAGCTCTTACTGTAGCTGCTTTTCGCCATGATCGCTGCCTCAAAATCTCCATTCTTTGCCCCGGAAACGACCGGTTTAGGCTGAGTTTGCCGTCAAAACAATCATTCCGCCGCCTCGCAGTGAGGCACGGCTCAGCAGAGCTTCGCCAGCTTCGCCCTCCCGACGCCAGACGATGGTTGTGGCGGCATTGGGCGGGAGAGGCTCCCGCCGAACCATTGAAATGGTGTGGCCGTTCATCTTGATACGGCTCAGCAGGAGCTTCGCCCTCCCGGCGCCTCGCCCTCCTGGCGCCTCGCCCTGCCGACGCTCCCGCCCTGCCGGCGCCGTTTAAAGCTCTCCGACAAAGGAATCGTACCTCGCCTGAATCGATTCCACCGAAGGCGACTCGCCTTCGCTGACGATCACCCGATACTTCATCTCCAGCGGCTCTGAGGCGGCAAGCCTGGTTTTGAAATACGTGCCAAAACGTCCGTAAGGCCGCTCGGAAAACAAAGTCGGCTTGGGCAAGTTCGGATTGTCAAAGTACTCGACCGTGTATCGCTTCCCCTCCAGCTCGTACGTCATCGCGAACCACTTCAAGTCACTATGGGGCGGCGGGTCGCCTTTATCGCCAACTTGGATCGCCTTGGGCTGCTGCGGAAAGTCAGCCGGTCGCAGGTAAGTCGCACCGTTGGATTCAGCCACCGGTTGATCGGCACGAAACTGAAAGCCCGCGTGCTGCCGGTCGCCCGCCAACTGAACGTCGCCCACCTGGCTTTCCAATCGAGTGCTCCAATCAATTTGCCAACCAGCGGTAACCGGTTCTTTGCGGACCGTCACCGTGCGTTGTTCGCGAATCACCGGCTGGCCATCGGGATCGTTCCAATGGATCTCCGCCGTCATCGTGCCGTGATCCGCGTCCGCCTGTTGTTCAATGAATTTGATGTGACGCAAATGAGCGCCGCCCTTGCAGTGCCAGAAGTCGTATTGTTTGCCGTCACCAAAGGAGGTCTTGTTCCAACCGACAAACAAACCACGATGGTGCGTGTACTTGCCACCCGGTCCCTTCGTGATCTGCTGACCTGACGAAGGTCCAAAGACATGATGGAAAACCTTGTAGGTATCGTGCGTTCGCTCTGGCGATGACGTGTCATAAGCGAACATGTAGCGGATGACAGGCTGGTCGCCGTAGATCAGATCCGCCGTTCCGGCCGCCTCGTCTGTCTGCCAGGAAAATTCGGCGGCCCCGGCCAAGTTAACATTCACGGCCAACATGGCGGCAACGAAACAAAGCAGCAACGAGCGATGATACATCGAAACACCTCAGATCAAAGGAATAGAGAGTCGACCCACAGTGTAGCTGGATAAATGAACGGACAATATATGTCGTCAATTCCGCGACTACGGATCCGCCGCAAAGCCTCTCACGATAAGCCAAGGAAATCGAAAAATGCATCACCCACCGACTTGCAAAAGTGGTTTCTGCGATCAAACACGCTTATAAAGATGATTGGCGCGGAACTGGCAAGCCATCTCTCGGATTCTTGGAGCAAATGACCATGGCAACCACGGGCGGACTCTCGGCGCGAATCATCAACATCCTTGACAACATGCCAATCTCCGGCGCTACGGCAAAACTGACAGGGCCGGTTAACCAAACCGTTCTGACCGATGACGAGGGCAAAATAAAATTCAGCAACCTGGCGGCGGGCAACAACTATTCACTGGTGGTTACGGCCGACGGCTTTGAGCCAGGAATATACGAGGATATCGTTGTCATCGATGACAATGTGACGGACTTAAACATCCTTGCGCTGCAGCCGGATGAAGATTAGCAGTCCTCGTTCGCTACGAGCGAACGTTGTTATGTTTTCTCTTGGCGGATACCGGTTTGTTGTGGGTCAACGACTTCGCCGATCGACATTTCTTGTTCGATATTGGATGTTCTTCTAAGTCGTCGTTTGCTCCGCGAACCTCGGCGTCCTCTGCGGTAGTCCCTTAAGAATTATTTACCATTCGCTTGATCCCGTCTTTCAATCGCATGTCCTTCCTCGGCGGAACTCCGCATCCTCGATAGTGATGCTAAGCTTCTTACCGCAGAGAACACGGAGTGACGCAGAGAAAGCGGCCGATATTGATGTTCCGCAATGTTTCTTTTCCTCCGCGAACCTCGGCGTCCTCTGCGGTAGTCCCTTAAAAATTATTTACCATGCGCTTAATCCCGTCTTTCAATCGCATGTCCTTCCTCGGCGGAACTCCGCATCCTCGATAGTGATGCTAAGCTTCTTACCGCAGAGAACACGGAGTGACGCA
>JBFJVZ010000370.1:0-7797 GCA_041623895.1 Pirellulaceae bacterium
ATCATCTGTAGGCCAGGACTTGTCCTGGCAATGAGGCGCCAGGACAAGTCCTGGCCTACGAGATTTCTGAAAATGCTACAGGTTTGGCTTGATCGCCCGCGTGGCCAAGAACACGTCGATCCGTTTTGACAACGGATCATTGCCTCCCCAGCGATCCTCGCACATGTCTGCTAGCAGGAAGCCGGCATCCAGTTGACCACCGACCAGGTCTGTCAGCGTGTGCCCAAATTCAATCGGCCTTTCCGGACCGATCGTCTGCTCGCGTTCATGTTCCGGCAAGTCCCAGTCGCTGTACGGGATATTGTGCCGCACAACAAACCTACCCTTTTCCAACTCAGCTGCGTCGAACAAGTAATTGATGGGATTGATCAGCCCTGCGAGCAGCTGCCCGCCGCCGCGCAGCACGCGAAACGCTTCGGTCCACACCGGCCGTACTTCCGCACAGAAATTGACCGAGCAAGGGTTGACGATCAAATCAAACTCGGCGTCGCCAAAACATCCCAGGTCTCGCATGTCGCCTTGAACGGTTGTCAGCGTTAAACCATTTTCTGCGGCGACGCGCGAGTCGATCTGGAGTTGTTTTTCGCTGACATCAAACACGGTCACCTCAGCACCGGCAGCTGCCAAAATCGGAGCTTGATGTCCTCCACCGGCAGCCAGGCATAACACGCGTTTGTTGGCGATCGGATCATGCCACCACTTTGGAATCGGCTTCGTCGCGGTCAGACGAATCTGATAATCGCCATCACGTGCCCGCTCGATTTCTGCTGCTGAAACGGGCGAAAACCAGCGGTGGGGCGAGGTGGCGATGTTATCCCATGCTTTGCGGTTGAAGTCGCTAAAGTCCAAATCACGCTCCCTTGGCTACCAGGGCAACTCCTGATCGTTCAGCGCGATGCCGCAGGCGAGCTCGGAAGCGACAATTCCATGACGTTCCGTCTCGCCGGCGTAATCGGGTCAAAGGAAGTTCCCACGTGCGTTTTTCGCCGAAAAGAGTAAGATAAAGGGTCCTGGAGTTCTGAAAATCCCACCTCCTCTGCTCCCCCCAATTGGTCCCATGTTGAATCTCACCTCCCGCGGCTCGGCGCACACCTGTGATGGCATCACGCGGCGCGACTTTTTGCAGCTCGGCACACTCGGTGCGATTGGCCTTGGGCTGCCACAGTATTTGGCTGCCGCCGAGCATGGTGATGTCGATCCGGAAAAGGACCAGCGGTCCTGCATCATGATTTTCAATCTTGGTGCACCCAGCCAGTTGGACACGTTTGACATGAAGCCGGAGGCACCGGCTGAAGTCCGAGGTCCGTTCAAAGCGATTTCGACCAAAGGCGATTTTCAGTTATCCGAGATTCTGCCGAAACACGCTGAGGTCGCCGACAAGTTTTCGATCGTGCGTTCCTGTTACCACACCTCGGCGGCCGTGCACGATGCCGGTTGGCAGATGATGCAGACCGGCCGCATGTTCACTGGCGGAGTGAATTATCCGCACGCGGGTGCGGTATTGCAGTACATGCGTGGCCGCCGCAGTGACTTGCCGGCGCACGTGGTGTTGCCGGAAACGATGGGACGCGGCGGCGGCAACTTGCCCAACGGCCAGGCCGGGGGATTCTTGGGCAAGAATTACGACCCCTTCGCCTTGATGGCGGATCCCAGCAAAGAAAATTTCAAGGTACCGGACTTGCTGCCGCCGCCGACGCTGGGCGATGTCCGCATCGATCGGCGAAAACGAATGCGTGCCTCGATCGAAGCAAAGCTAAAGGAGTTCGAAGCGACCGAGACGGCGCAAATGCTGGACAAAAACTTTGAAGCTGCCTATCGACTGATGGGCAGCAACCAGGCGCGGGAGGCTTTCGATTTAACCAAAGAACCGAAAGCCGTCCGCGAGCGTTACGGGATGAACCGCTTTGGACAATGCTGCTTGTTGGCGCGACGGTTGATCGAAGCCGGCGTGCGATTCGTCACCGTGAACACTTTTCTGACGGTCTTTAACGAACAGACTTGGGATATCCATGGCAGTAAACCGTTCACGACGATTGAGGGCATGAAGAACGTTGTCGCACCGTTGTACGATCAAGGCTATTCAGCGTTGTTGACCGATCTTCATGATCGCGGGATGCTGCCAGACACGCTCGTTTGCGGCCTGGCTGAATTCGGCCGTACACCGAAAGTAAACCCAGCGGGCGGCCGCGATCATTGGCCGCAGTGCTTCTCCTGCACATTTGCCGGCGGTGGCGTACAAGGCGGCCGCGCGATCGGCGCCAGTGACCCGATTGGTGCTGTACCTGCTGATCGCCCCGCAAACCCCGGCGAAGTCGTGGCCACGATCTTCAAGAGTCTGGGCTTGAATCTTCACGCTGAAATTCCTGGTCCCGGCGGACGGCCGTTCCCATTGGTCGACTTTGGCGTTCGCGAGATCAAAGAGCTGTTTGCGTAGAACCGCTCGTCAAACACACCTGCCTCGAAATCAGCTCCTCCCTTCATGCCACGTTTCAGTCTTTCGTATCTATGTTTGTTAGTCGCCGGCTCGGTTGTGGCCGCCGACACGCCGACAACGGGCATTGCGATTCTTCCCGGTGATTTCACCTTGCATGGTCGCCAAGGCCGTCAACAACTGTCAGTTGTCGCCATGAAGGATGACCGAATTGGGCCGGTCATCTCGGCTGCCCAGCTAACGTCCAGCGACCCGGCGATCGTCGCGATCAAAAACGGAACGGCTGTGGCGGTTTCGGATGGTTCAGCCAAGATCACTGCCACCGTCGGCGGGCAGGCCGCCAGCAGTGACGTCAAAGTGGTCGGCACCAGCAAGCCGCACGAGTGGAATTTTCGCAACGAAGTGCAGTCGGTGTTCGCGCGAGTTGGCTGTAACCAGGGAGCTTGCCATGGTGCGCTCGCCGGCAAAGGAGGATTTCGGCTTTCGCTACGAGGCTACGATCCGGAGTCCGATTACTTCACGATCACACGACAGGCGCGTGGACGCAGGATCGAGCTATCGGATCCCGGGCGGAGTTTGATCCTCGCCAAACCGACCGGTGCGTTGCCCCATAAAGGCGGATTGAAGTTGGATATCGAATCGCAGAATTACCGTGTGCTTTCCGAATGGATTGCCTCGGGTGCGAAAGGTCCACGAAGCGATGACGCTCGACTTCATCAGATCAGCGTGTTGCCCAAGTCCGCACTGCTGGCACTCGGTGAAAGCTCACAAGTGTTGGTCCACGCCCACTATGACGACGGCCGCGTCGTTGACGTTACTCACTGGGCAAAATTCTCGGCAACCGATGAATCGATCGCCAGTGTCGACCAGGACGGTAAGGTGCTGGTTCGTGGCAGCGGCGAAGCAGCAGTTTTAGTGTGGTTTGGCAGCAAGGTCGCGCTGGCTCGTATGACCGTGCCCTATCCGCATGAAGTGCCTGCTGAAGTTTACACCCAGGCCCCGCAGCGTAACTTTATCGACCAACTGAATCTCGCGCAGTTGCAAACGTTGAATCTGCCTCCCTCGCCGCGCTGCGATGACGAGACGTTCGTGCGGCGCGCGACGTTGGACACGATTGGCCGCCTGCCAACTCCCCAAGAACGCGAAATGTTTCTCGCCGATGATCCCAGCAAACGGCGTGATCATTTGATTCAACGTTTGCTGGCCAGCGAAGACTTTGTCGCTTACTGGACGTACCGCTGGTGCGACGTGCTGGTGATCAACGGCACGCGATTGCGACCGGTGGCGGTGAAGACATACTACCAGTGGGTGCATGATTCGGTTCGCGAAAACAAGCCCTGGGACCAGTTTGTGCGTGAGATTCTGACGGCCACCGGCGGCAGCGATCAAAACGGAGCGACAAATTTTTATGCGCTCAATCAATCGCCCGAAGACATGACCGAGAACGCTTGCCAGGCTTTCATGGGTCTGTCGATCGGCTGTGCCAAGTGCCACAACCATCCCTTGGAGAAATGGACCAACGACCAGTACTATTCGATGGCGAATCTGTTCGCGCGGGTGCGTGCCAAAGGCTGGGGCGGCGATGGCCGCAATGGCGATGGCATCCGTACCTTGTACGTCGCCTCCTCGGGTGACCTGATTCAACCCAATCGTGGCAAACCGCAGCCGCCCGCACCACTGGATGCGGAGCCACTGAAGTTTGACGATCCCAGCGATCGCCGCGAAGCACTCGCTGACTGGATGACCGATCCGACGAATCCTTATTTCGCGCGGGCGATTGCCAATCGTGTTTGGTCCAATTTCTTTGGGCGCGGTTTGGTCGAGCAAGTTGACGATCTGCGGCTCAGCAATCCGGCTTCCAATGAGCCGCTGTTGGAGGCCGCTGCCCAGCACGTCGTGGATGCCAAATTCAACCTCAAACAATTGATGCGAACGATACTGCGGAGCGAAACGTACCAGCGAAGCAGCTTGCCGCTGGAGCAGAATCGCGATGAAAAAAAGTATCTCAGCCGGTACTACCCGCGGCGATTGATGGCCGAAGTGTTGCTTGATTCGATCGATCAAGTCCTTGGCACCAGCACCACCTTCGACGAAGTCGCTTTCCCCGGTGCCGACAGACAGAAGACTGATTTTTACAAGCAAGGTACTCGAGCGATTGAGTTGTACGATGCCGCGGTCAATTCATACTTCCTGAAAACATTTGGCCGCAATCCACGCGAGATTACTTGCGAATGTGAGCGCAGTGATGAAACCAGCATGGTTCAAGTGTTGCACCTGTCCAACGGAGAAACGTTGAATCCGAAGCTGGCCGCGAAAGACAATCTGATCGCGCGGATGATCGACCAAGGAGCCGACGACCTTGCCATCATCGAATCCATTTTCATCGCTGCACTGGCGCGTCAGCCCACCGATAGCGAACTGAAGAACCTGGTAACGATCGTGTCCGAGTACGGAGACGATCGAGCAACCGCACTTCAAGACGTGGCCTGGAGTGTGCTAACCAGCACTGAATTCACCTTCAATCATTGATCACATGCCGCCGACCGAGAGGTCGTACATTTTCAAGTAATGAGTTTTCCTCCAATGCTACGACATTTACGGGTCGTTCCTTTGTTATTTGTCTGCCTGACAGCATCGGCTGCGGACAAGATCGATTACGCCAACGACGTGCTACCGATCCTGCGTACTCATTGCATCGGTTGTCACAACGCGGAAGATGCCGAAGGCGGTCTCGACATGCGGTCGCATGCGGCCATGATCAAAGGCGGCGAATCTGGTTTGGCCTTAACTCGCGGCGAACCCGGCAGTAGTCGCATGATCTTGATGTTGACTGGCAAGCTGGAGCCAAAAATGCCGCCCGAAGGCGAGCAGGCGCCCAGCGAAGATCAGATCGCGACACTTGCCGCTTGGATCGAGCAGGGTGCTCGCGGACCCGACGGTGACATGCCGATCCAACAGCAATTGCGGACACCAAAGATTGAACCGGCCGCCGACGTCGACGCTCCCATCACTGCAATCGCACTTTCCAATGATGGCCAGCTGCAGGCGATCGCACGATTCGGCGCGGTCGAAATCCGCCGGGGCCATGCGACGCTCACGAACATCGACCAGCAGCCGGGTAAGGTCAATTCGTTGCAGTTCAGTGCCGACGGTTCACGGATCTTGTTGGCGACCGGTTTGACCGGAGCGTATGGCCGCGCCGCTGTTTATTCGACCAGCGATGGTAAGCTGCTGGCAGAGTTGATCGGCCATCGCGACACGCTGTACTCCGCTGTCTTCTCGCCTGATGAATCGTTGATCGCAACCGCGGGCTACGATCGCGATATCTTGCTTTGGGACGCTAGTACTGGCGAGCAAATTCGAGAGTTCGTGGGCCACAACGGCGCCGTATTCGACTTGGCGTTTTCCCCCGATGGAACCATTTTGGTCAGTGCCTGTGCCGACGAAACCGCGAAGGTTTGGCAGGTTTCCTCGGGCCGGCGACTGGACACACTCAGCCAACCCGAAGGTGAAGTCTTTGCCGTCGACATCACACCGGATGGTAAGTTCATTCTCGCCGGCAGCGCTGACAATCGGCTACGCGTTTGGCGGTTAGTCTCGAAAAACAAGCCGCGCATCAATCCCATCGTGGCAACGCGGTTCATTGACGAATCACCCATTGTCAATTTTCGTTTGACTCCCGATGGCAAAGGGGTCGTGGTGCTCAGCGAAGGCGGCAATGTCAAATTCGTTCGCACCTCCGACTGGAATCAAGAAGCAGTGTTGCAGCCGTTGCCTGATACCGGCAGCGACCTGTGGGTTTCGCTGGATAGCCGCACTGCCACCATCTCGCTGATGAATGGGCAGTTGGTTGAGCGGCAACTGCCGAAAATTTCGGCGACGACTTCGTCCAAGCGAGACGAGCTGAGCCCGATCTACATGGATCTGGGTGAACTGGCCAAGTACGACGAATCCGCCTTAAGCAAGGACCGCACGATGGGAAAGGATGCGCCGCTGGCCGTCGGTCGTGGTGCTGAAATCACGGGCACGATCAGCAAGCCCGGCGAGTCGGATGAGTATCGTTGGCAAGCCCATGCCGGCGAGGTCTGGACGATCGATGCAGACAAAGTCGACAAGAGTCCACTCGACACGATCGTCACCGTCCTTGATGCCGGGGGCCAACCCGTCTTGCGAACACGACTGCAAGCCGTTCGCGATTCTTATTTCACCTTCCGCGGTAAGGACAGCGACCAGGTCGGCGACTTCCGTATCTTTAATTGGCAGGAAATGAACCTCAGCCAATACCTTTATGCGTCCGGCGAAGTCACGCGGCTTTGGCTGCACCCGCGGGGGCCCGATTCCGGATTCAATGTGTATCCCGGCGAAGGTAAACGTTGGACTTATTTTGGCACCTCGCATACCGCACACGCCTTGGGTGAACCGGCATACATTGTTCAGCCGCTGCCGCCGGGATCAGAGCCAATTGCCAATGGATTGCCGGTGTTCGATGTTTACTACCAGAACGACGATGATCCGATGCGAATGGCCGGCACCAACAGTCGCTTGCTGTTCACGGCGCCAGCCGACGGTTTGTTTACCGTTCGCATCGCTGACACCCGCGGAGAAGGCGGCGACGCATACAAATATCGTCTCTCGATTCGTCCCGCCCAGCCGATGTACAAACCGACTGTCTCGCCGGCCAACGGCGAATTGCGGAAGGGCACGGGCCGCGAATTCACCGTACGTGTCGATCGCCTGGATGGTTTCGACGGCCCGGTTACTTTTGAGATCCCCGACTTGCCGCCGCAGATCAAAGCGAACGTGCCACTGGTAATCGAGCCGGGCCAACGATTTGCCGTCGGCACATTGTGGGTCAGCGAAACGGCCGAAGCATGGGAAGGAAAAATCGAGCCGGAGATCATCGCCTGGGCAATGATCAATGGCAAACGTGTCGAACGCAAAGTCGGCAAAGTGGGTGCGCTGACCTTGGGTGATGTGCCGAATGTGATCCCTTCGATCCAGCCGATCGACGGAGAGACCGCAGTCGACGAAGACTGGACACTACAAGTACGCCGCGGCGAAACGGTCATGGCACGCTTGGTGATTCGCCGCAAGGAAGCGTTCAACGCCGAGGTCGGCTTTGGCAAGGAAGACTCCGGCCGCAATGCGTCTCAGGGCGTTTACGTCGACAACATTGGGCTGAACGGTTTGATCGTATTGAAAAACTCCCATGAGCGAAAGTTTTTCTTGACGGCCGATATCTCAGCCGTTCCCGGAAAACGATCGTTCTTTCTGCGTGCACAGACCGATGGAAACGTGACCTCACATCCGATCACCGTCGAAGTGCTGCCGTAATCAGTAGTAGTCCTGCGACTCCGTTCGCAGGG
>JBFJVZ010000371.1:0-7676 GCA_041623895.1 Pirellulaceae bacterium
CGGTCGACCGTGAACTCGACGTACGGTTTGCCAAGCACGATATCGGGATTCACCGTCCGTGGGTTGATGTAAGGTGATCGTTTCAGCTGCGCGGCTACATTCATGGCGGCCGCGGCTAACTGCTTCAAGTCATCCCCGTAAATGCGGATCGCCATGGGTGCTTTGATGCCGCTTTGCAGCATCACCACGCGGCCTTCGATCGGCTGCAGCGGTGACGCCGGCGTGACTCCCGGCAAGGTTGCGAGGCGATTGATTTCGTTCCAGATATCTTTGGCTCCGACGCCGGGCCGCCATTGATTGGGAGGCTTCAGCATCACGTAGGTTTCCACCATCGCTGCCGGGGCCGGATCGAGTGCCGATTCGACGCGACCGATCTTGCCCAAAACATCTTTGACTTCCGGAATCTGCTTGATCAGTTCATCTTGCGTCTGCAAGACCTTCATCGCCTGGCTAAAGCTGGCGGCCGGATACATGGTCGGCATGTAGAACCAACTTCCTTCGTCCAATGCGATCCAGTCATCGCTCTGCAGACCCGTAAAGACGTGCTTGAAATCGACGTAGCCGGGCAACTCATTCGCATCGACGCCCAATTTGCCGACGGCCCGCTCGAGCGGAGACAGTACGCTTTGCAAGCCAAACCAGGCACCCAACCCGAGCGTGAAGATCGCCAGCGGCATCAGCAGGAACGCGAACTTGTACCGCAAAAAGAAACGCAAGATCGGTTCGTAGATCGACACGATCAACAAGCTGGTGATGTTGTGCTGGACCGGTCGAATCCGCTCGTGAGTCAGTAGCCAGCCGATGCCAAATCCGGCGACGGCTGCCAGCACCGTCACCCAGGCCAGCGAAAAGCCCCAGCGATCAGTGACCCGGTGGCCCCAGAGGAAGTACGCGGTCGATGCAAATAAGACAGCCGCCGCAGCTGAGCCAATCAGTGATGTGAGTTTCCGAAAGCGGGCACTCCGCAACAACAACCGACTGAGCGCCGGCACCAAGGTAACCGCGGTGATCAAGGCCGCCGCGATGGCAAACGTCTTGGTGTAAGCGAGCGGGGCAAACAAACGGTAATCGCGCCCCGTCAGGAAGAACACTGGCAAGAAGCTGACGATTGTTGTGGTTACTGCGGTGACCACGGCCGGCGCAACTTCCACAGCTGCCTCGTGAATCACCTCGGCCCGCTCGCTTGATTCCCCGGCGGCTGATTCCCCATCAAGCGATGCCCCATCGCCCGATCTTTGTTCTTCCCAGTCGGCCAAGTGTTGATAAATGTTCTCGGAAACAATGATGCCCATATCGACCATCGTGCCAATGGCAATCGCAATTCCGGCCAACGACATGATATTCGCATCAACACCGAACAGCTTCATGGCGATCATCGACATCAAAACAGCAACAGGCAACGTGACGGCAACGACGATGCTGCTACGAATGTGCAACAGGAACAGCAGAATCACGACAGCCGTGATCAGTACTTCGTCGCGCAAGGCCGTGGTCAGCGTTTCGATCGTCTCATCGATCAAGCCGGTTCGGTCGTAAACGCCGTGGATCGTGACACCATGCAAGGCGGGAGTGATCTGTGCGATCTTTGCTTTGACGCGATCAATCACGTCTCGCGGGTTTTTCCCGAACTGCATGACAACCACGCCGCCCACCGCCTCGCTGCCGCCCAAGTCCAACCCGCCGCGACGAAAATCGGGCCCCAATTGAACGGTTGCCACGTCCTTCACACGCACGGGCACGCCTTCACGTTGGATGACCACGGCCTCTTCGATATCGGTAATTGCATTGCTGGTGTCGCCGTCACTGCCCAAGAAACCGCGTCCGCGGACAACGAATTCCATGCCGCTGGACTCGACAGTCTTGGCTCCAACGTCCAGATTCGATCCCCGAATCGCGGCGGTCACTTGATTGAGCGGCAAGCCATGAAAGCGCAATTTGTCCGGATCGACGTCGATCTGATATTGACGGACATAGCCGCCGATCGACGCGACCTCGCTGACCCCTTCGACGCCCTGCAATTCATACTTAACGACGAAATCCTGCATGCTCCTCAGGTCAGCCAAACTCATGCCGCCCTCCGGCGGCACAAGCACGTAGTAATAAATCTGCCCCAGGCCTGTAGCATCCGGTCCAAGCTGAGGCGTCACGCCGTCCGGTAACTTCGACGCAGCGGTCCCCAGTTGTTCAGCGACACGGCTTCGCGCCCAGTAGAAGTCGACGGAATCGCTGAACGTGATTTGCACAAAGCTGTATCCAAACATGCTTTTGCCGCGAACACTTTCGGCACCGGGCACTGCCAGCAGCGAGACACTGAGTGGGTAGGTGATCTGGTCTTCGATGTCTTTCGGTGACCGTCCCGGCCAGGGTGTCAACACAATGACCTGGTTTTCGCCGACGTTGGGAATCGCGTCGATGGGGACGGTTCGATAGCTGTGCCATCCGTAGGCAACGACACCGATGGTTAGCAGAACGACCAACCAAGGTTCGCGAACACAGAAACGGATGATGTGGCTTAGCATTGCTTACTTGTCGATCCTCATATCGCTAACTTGTTCACCACACTGCAGCATCTCGGCTCCCCAATAAGGATTGAGTAGTTCGCCTTGCTCTTGCATCCAGTCGCCTCCGCCGCCCGGGACCATGGGACAATAAAAGCGAAGGAGCTTCTCTGCCGTGCGCTGACCGCGAACGATCGCGGCGGCACGAAGCAGGGCGTGACTAGCGACACGAAAGCCGCGGCGCGCGGTGTCCAGATCTCCTTCTAGTCGACCGAGCTGACCGCGGGCACGATTCAGTTGCATTTGCACCGCGTCGGGCACATCCGACATTGCCAACAACGCGTCCAAACTTTCGCTCAATTCGTTCAAGGCGACGGGCGGAACGGTGGAGTCGCCGGCGAGTGATCGGTGGATTGCAAAATACGCCTGGTAGGCACGGTCGAATTGCTCCGCCGCCGCCCCGGTCAGCCGTGTTGGCGGTGTGGTTGGTAACGACAATGGTCCGGGCGGATAAAGCGATGCGCGGGCAGGATCCATTAGCGACGGGTTCCCGGCCAACTGCATTTGCGAATCGATCAAGAAATTGCCGTCGGTGGCAACGACTTCACCAGCCGAGAGACCTTCGGCAATCACTGCATCGGTGTCGGTTAGCGGGCCGACGACAACGCGCCGAGTCTCAAAGCGACCCGGCTCCGTTTCGACGTAAACGACGCTGCTGTCCCCTGCCATCAAGATTGCTTGGCGCGGCACCGTGACAACGTCTTGGTCGGGCACCGGCTCGCTTGAATATCCAAGTTCGCTGGTCGGGATCAGATCCATGCCGCAGACGGGACAATCACCCGGCTGATCCAGAATGATTTGCGGGTGCATCGGGCTAATGTATTTGCCGGCCAGCGCCGCGTCGTACACTAAGTCCTGAGGGATGGCCGGCACTGAAATCCGCGCGGTCGCAAAATCACCGGGGCGAAGGTTGCCTTCAGGGTTCAACATCTCGACTCGAACCGAGACCGTACGCGTTCTTGTGTCGACGGTTGGATCAATGAAGGCAACTCGGCCTGCGAACACTTGGCCCAGCAGAGATTGGAACTCAGCTTCAACTTGCTGGCCGAATCGAATCCGAGATGCATCGTCGGGATACAAATCGAGCATTAACCAAACGGTCGAAAGATCGGCAACCTTGTAGATGATTTCGCCGGTTTTGACATAGTCGCCTTCGACCTTGTGTTTCTGAATGACCGTCCCGGTGATCGGAGACCTGATGCGAATTCGACTGTTTGCTTTGCGGGCTTGGGTTAGTTGATCGATTTGTGACTCAGTCATGCCAAGTTCAATCAAGTTCTCTTTGGCCAGGTCACTCATCCGCTGATCGTCGCCAGCGGCAATTCGGCTCAGCGGGCCGCCATCCAGCGTGGTCAGGTATTGGATTTGCGCCGAGTAAAGTTGCGGGCTGTAGATCAGCGCCAAATCGTCGTTCTTGCCCACTGGGACACCAACGTAATCGGCGTACATTTTTTCCAGTCGCCCATCAACGTAGGCAGAGATCGTGGCCAGCTTGCTTTCGTCGTATTCAATTCGTCCGATTGTGCGGACGGTTTGAAAAACGATCTGCAACTTGGCGGTCGCCGTACGGATGCCAACAATTCGTCGCGCAACTGGATCGATGATGGTGGCAGCCCCGTCTCCAGCGCCCCCTGTGGCGGGCACCAATTCCATCGCACAGACTGGACAACGCCCTTTCTCCTGCGCAGCCGGAGTGCACATCATCGGACAGATGTAACGCTCGTCTGACGATGCTGCCGCCGACTTGGCCCCGCTGCCCGACACCAACACTAATTTCATTTGGCAGATCGGACACTTTCCGGGGCGGTCCATCCGTATCTGCGGATGCATTGGGCAGCTGTAAACCGCTTTACCGTTGTTTTCTTGTGAAGTTGACAAAGCGGCATCGCCTGATCCAATCCAGCCAACGCTTTGTGCAACGCCCAATAAAGCGATCAAGCCGATCCCAACCGCCGCGAGCACGACGGCGTTGACGCCGACTCGCAGCAACCAGGAAAAACCGGATAGTTTCGCAGCAATCCGTGAAGCCGCTGGGGTCGCCACAGCGGTGTCTGCCGCTCCATCAGTTTCAGGAACGGCGGTTGGCGTCCCCGCAACTCCGGCCTCTTGAGCCGAAGATTCTTGCTTCGCTGAACCCGGCTCCGACGGTGACGGCTTCTCTTGACCGACATCGTCTTGCCCGGTTTCAGATGGATCGGATTGATCGGTCTGCCCAGACTTCGCCAGCCCATCGGACGGTTGTTTTGAACTCATCACACCACTCCCATCTGGCAGTCGCCTGGCCGAAAAGCATCATTGCTGTCCACTGGGTTGCTCCTGATGATCTGCGTGTCCCTTTGGCTCCTGCGCATGATCGCCATGTTCATCACCGGCATTTTCATGATCGCCATGCTCAGCTTTTTCATGATCGCCATGCTCAGCTTTTTCATGATCGCCATGCTCAGCGTGTTTGTGATCGCCATGTTCAGCGTGCGCACCAGAATCCGCAGCAGCGGCGGCGAACTTCTCGGTTCTTTCTTGCTCAGACAGCTTCGCCCACTTCTCGGGGCAGCCCTCGCAGCAGAATCCGATCGTCTTCCCGTCCCAATCCGCGGTTAGTTCCGCTTTGGGCTTGCCACCCATGATCGGACACTTGTCGTTGGCAAAGCTGACCGGAGTGACTTCGGGGCTTAGCGCCTCGGCGCTTGCCTCGGGAGTTACCGGCGCGGTGACTTCGGTGTTTGATCCGCAGCCGACCAACGCCGGCAAGCAGATCGCCAAAGCAATTGATGCAGAGAATGAAATGAAACGCATGATGGGTCCTTTGAAAAAAGTGTGGTTTGGTGTGCGTGCCCGTCACTGTGGGATGAAAAAGATTGGGCGACGGACAAGTCGCACTTTCCCTGTCGGGATCGCTAACAGGGCACAAGGTGATTGGCAAAGCGGGCAGCAAGCCCTAGATCAAATCAACCAGACCGATAGATATTGCTGCGCATAATGCGGTGCGCGCGCAATGCCAAACAGAGCGACAGACAAATGACGTCGATGAACAGAATCATCGTAGCAGCAGAAAGACTCCAGCGACTGGACTACCGAATCGCTGAGCTCGAAGTTCTTGGTTGGGGCGGAACGATTCGGCAAAGACTGGTGTCGTTTGCCACACAAGCACAGCGAGAGCGACGAGAATTGCTTTGCCGGCAACACCGCTTCGCCATCGTGCCCGTCTGCTCGATCAGCGGTATGGGAACCGGCTTTTCCGCAACAACAGCACTGCCGATTTGCCTGAGAGGCCTGACAGCATCCGCATCCCGCACACATTGCGGGGACTGATCCCTGAGCCCCGCACGCTGGGGCAGTTGCTGTGAATCCCACAACCGCCAGCGGCTGCAGCAGCATCGCAAGGATTAGCAAAAGATTGACGGCAATTCGGATCATTCGTGACTTCTCATTCACGCCAGCCGATAAGGGAGAGGAGGAACATAATTTAAGTATATCCCCGTCGGGGTCGAAGAGTTCAGGTCAATTTTGCGGATTAGGGGTTTTTACACGTCCGCACCCTCATAACTGCTCCGTAATGATCCGCAAAACAAGTCAAATCAGAATCAACCCATGGCCCTGGGGCGTGGCCGCGATGGGCGTCGGAGTCATGGTCATTTGTGGCGGTTGCAAGTCAACCGGTTCCCTTCCGACCGGGAAACATCAGGCATCATCCGTCCAACCACCCGACCCTGGCTCGACTCCAGCCGTCAACCGTTTGGTCGACTTTTCGGAAGTGATCGAATCGGATACTGCGGCCGCCTCCCCTGATCCCTCGCAGCATGAATTTGGCGCCACAGCCGGCGACCAACCCCGGCCGGCCGCCAAGACCGAAGACCACTACGTCTCGCTCGCACTTGCCGCGCACCCGCGGATTCGGGCGGCTCGCGGAAGAGTTGCGGCGGCAATCAACCGCGTTCCGCAACAGCGCGCGCTTCCGGATCCAATGTTCAGCAATACGTTTTGGCCAATTCACGATCAAGCGATCCAGACCGCGGCAGGACGTGTTGGCAATCAAATGTCGTTGTCGCAGAGTGTCCCTTGGCCAAAGAAACTGCAGGCAAAGGCGGCGGCGGCGAGCAAAGAAATCCAAGTCGCGATAGCAGAAGTCGAAACGATCGAGCGGCAAGTCGCTGAATCGGTTCGATTGGCCTACTACGAACTCTGGTTTGCCACGCGCGCCATCCAGATCGTTAATGAGAACCGCGATCTGGCACAAGATCTGGTGCGGGTGGCGGAAGGCCGCTACCGCAGCGGTGGCCGACAAAGTGATGTTACCAGAGCACAGTTGGAAGTTGACAAGCTGGATGAGCAGGTACTCAAACTTGCGAGTCAAAAAGCGGTTGCGCAAGCCGACCTGGCCACGCTGCTGCATCAGCCGGTGGGCTTTGTACCGGAAGCGGCGCCTGAGCTAAAGGCAGCCCTGGCTGGGGACACGCTGGACGATTTGATCACGCAAGCAGAAGCGTGCAATCCCGCGCTGCGAGGACTCGCCTGGCAGATCCAGCGAGACCGCGCCAAACGTCAAGTCGCTTGTCTCGAAAAATACCCCGATCTGCAAGTTGGAATCGGTTGGGGATTGGTCAGCGACGACGACGCGCTCAGCCCGATTTCCAATGGCCATGACACGATCGGCTTCACCGTTGGTGTCACGCTGCCGATTTGGAAGGACAAGATCAACGCGGGCATTCGCGAGGCCGACGCCAACACCGGCAGCAGCATCCAACTGCATCAGGCAACGCGTGACGAAGTGTTTGGCACCGTCCGCCGATTGTTTGCGGAAGCCCAGAGCATCAGCGAACAGCTGAGATTGTACGAAGAAAGAATCATTCCGCGGACCGAGCGGGCGTTCAAATTTGCCTTGGCGGATTACCGCGGCATGCGGGCAGAGTTCTTTGACGTCATCGACATCTACCAGGAACTGCTGATGCACCAATTGCAAATCACGCGCATCAGATCAACACTCGCGGGGAAAATAGCTCAAATTCAACGAGCGGCCGGGTGTGGAATCATGGCCGCTTCCGCTGCCAACGACTAGCGTCGGCCAGGACCTGGAGCCGGCTAAGTAGCCCCGAAGTGGGCGATAATTTACATAGCCCAGGA
>JBFJVZ010000372.1:0-7671 GCA_041623895.1 Pirellulaceae bacterium
CCAGGCCTCGCCGGAGCGTTGGTCGATGCCATTGAAATTTGACGATGACGGGGTGGCTCGCGTCAAACTACGGCTGAGTCAAAAACTAAAATCGGTATTTGACCGTCATGTCACATTTTTGCCGGATCCTGGATTGGGCATCAGTGTCAATCAGAGCCGGCAGGTGGTGCTGCGGCGATCGTATGGCAATTCTCTGACGGACTCCCGTCAGGACTGGCGCTATAATCTTGGCAGACCCGAGTTTGGACAGCTGAAAGCACGGATTTCGGTCCCCACCGAGGGTGTATTCGAGGCCGTCACGGCGGTACCAATTCGCCCCTCAGTCTTAGTTGACACAAATTGGCCATATCGATAAGATTTTCCTATCGAATTGCTCAAGCATTTGCCCGGGCCCAAAAAGTCCGGGCCGTTTTTTTATCAAGACATCGCCATGAATCCACAAGATATCCTTCGCTACGTTGATTCGCTTCATCGCGAGAAGAATATTGATACCGAGTTGGTTTTCGCGGCTATTGAGGCAGCCCTGCAGACCGCGGCCAAGCGTCAGTACGGAGAAGAGGCGGACATCACCGTTCAACTTGATCGCGAGAATGGTCGGATTCATGCGGTTTTGGACGGTGAGCCTTTGGGCGACGACCAAATCGGACGAATTGGGGCTCAAACAGCCAAGCAAGTCATCATTCAAAAAGTCAAAGAGGCTGAACGTGATTCGCTGATGACCGAGTATCGCGACCAGATCGGTGAAATTGTCGCCGGTATCATTGGCCGCGTCGACGGCGGGGTCGCGACCGTCAACCTGGGCAACGTCGAAGCCATCTTGCCGCGGAGCGAGCAGATCCCCGGCGAAACCCTGCATGCCAACGAGCGTGTCCGGGCCGTTGTCTTTGAAGTGCGGGCGACCGGCAATCGCGTGCGTGTGGTGCTCAGCCGCACCCGGCCTCAACTAGTCCAGCGTCTGTTTGAGCAGGAGATTCCGGAACTGAGCGAAGGCGTGATCACAATCAATTCAATCAGCCGCGAACCCGGGTATCGCAGCAAAGTGGCTGTCAGTAGCGAGGATACGCAAGTCGATCCAATCGCCGTTTGTGTCGGTTATCGAGGCAGCCGCATCAAGGCTGTCCGCGAAGAATTAGCCGGCGAGCACATCGACGTCGTTCGATTCAGCGATGATCCCGAAGTTCTGATTCCCAATGCGCTGCAGCCTGCCGACGTTGAACAAGTTTTGTTATGCGATCTGATCGGCCGGGCGATCGTGCTCGTTCAAGAAGATCAGTTGTCGTTGGCGATTGGCCGGCGTGGCCAAAACGTCCGCTTGGCAAGCAAACTGTGTGGCTGGGACATCGAAATCATGACCAGCCCAGAGTTGGAAGAGCAAATTGAGCGCGCGGTCATGGCATTTAGCCAAATCGATGGAATGACCGAGGAGGTCGCTCAGGCGCTGGTCGAACAAGGCTACCTTTCCTACGACGACTTATCCGTCATCGAGCCGGATGCTTTCCAGGAAATGAGCGGATTTACCATGGAGCAGGTCGAACAAATCGTGGAAGTTGCCGAAGCCAGGGCTGAGGAAGCTGAGGAGGCGGCCGCCGAAGAACGCCGGGTTCGACGTGAGAAAGAACGACTGGAACGCGAAGCTCAAGAAGCGGCGGAAGCCGCCGGAGAGGGGCAGGCCGAGACCGCAGATGCCGAGTCCTCGGCCGATTCAGAGCAAGAAGTTGGCGAAGTCGCTGCCCAGCCCAGCCCGGAAACAGAATCGGCTGAAGCCGTAGAAACAGATGCCGATGAAGGCAATAATGCCGAAAATCACGCGGAATCTGAGCACAAAGCGTCCGCCGAAAAGGAAGAAAGCAACACGGACGACGCCGCTGCTAAAACGTAATTGGCATCAGCCGCCAAAAATTGACCGGGAAAGTTTGGCTTGACGACCTCTGCGAAACCTGACTTTTTCGCTATCTTAGTCGGGGGGAGACGATCTTGGTCTGGCCAATCCTCTCCCAGATGTTGCTGGAAAGATGAATCCTGGTGTGAACATTTCAGCCGAAACGTTCACCACCGACGGAGGAAATTGCATATGTGACTTGATACTTACCCACAAACCCAATGGCAGTGTGTTTATTAGCAATCGCGTGAGATTCAATCATGTTTTCTAACCGCAGTGGATTCTGACAACATGTCTCTCGCTACGCTCCCTGGGTTTCCGAATGAATTTGACAGGACATTTACCCCGTGCCGGTACGCATTTACGCGCTCGCAAAAGAACTTAACCTCGACAGCAAAGATCTCGTTGATCTGGTCAAGAAGGTCGGCATCACGAGCAAAGGCTCTGCGCTCGCAAGTCTCACTGACGATGAGGCACAGCGAGTACGCAACCACATCGCTGACTCCTCTGAATCCGAGGAACCCGTAGCCGCGAAGGTCGGCGCAGTTGCCCCGGCTGCCGTCCGGGAAGCTGTTCAGCCCGAACGTAAACCGATCGCAATTAAAGTCGGACGTTCTTCCGGTCCTCGCAAAGTCGGCGCGGCAAAAAAGGAGGGCTCTCGACCGCTTCGCGGTGGTGTCTCTCTGCCGCCCGTTACTGAGGAGACGTCTCCCGACGAGTTGCCGACACAGGCGCCCGATGTCAGGCTGCCGGCAGCCAAACGGGGTGGATTGGCAAGCAAGATGCCCACCCGGCCCGGCCACGAGGACACACCGTCCGCTCCCATCACGCCAGTCCGCAGTGAATCGGCAGCGTCGGGGAAAGTGCGTTCCCTGGATCATGCTGTGGGTCCCGAAAAACGTGGCGGTGAGCCAGGCAAACCCAAGCGACGTGAGCCGCGAATCAATGTCAAAATGGCGGCATTGCCCGATGCGCCGGCAACGGCACCAACACGTGCGGCCCGCGGTGAAAAGGCCCAGAAGCCGGACATCAAACTCAGCAAAGATGTCATTGCCGGGCACAAGCAAGGGATGACGGCACCCCTGGAGCAACTCAAAGCCGAAGAAACCGACAATAAGAAACGTGTCGGTAAACGCGGAGGTCTATCGGGTTTTACCGGCGAGAAAACTCGTCGCGGCGGTGAGAAAGAAGGTTTCGAGAGTGAAGACAAGCCTCGCCGAAAAAATTTGGCGGGGATGGCAAACGTTCGCGCCGAGCGACAGCGGGGTAGCCGGCGACAAGATGCATCGTTGGAACGCACCGCCTACCCGTCCCGAGAAACCAGCCGCAGAACGCTAAAACGAAAAGGCACAAACACTGCCGCCCCCCGCAAGGATGCTGTCGTGTTGGAGCTGCCCTGCACCGTTCGCAGCTTCTGTGAATCGGCCAGCGTGCCGTTTGGCCAAGTATTGCGAGTCCTGATGGGCATGCAACAAATGGTCAATATCAATTCAGAGCTCGAGCTGGAAACCGCCGAGATGATTGCGGCGGAACTGGATTTGCAGATCGAACTCAAGCAAGCCGAGACACTGGAGGATGAGGTAATCACTGAACTGGAATCGCAGGAGGATGCGGCCGAGTCGCTCGTTCCGCGTCCGCCAATCATTACCTTTCTGGGGCACGTTGACCACGGAAAAACCAGTTTGCTGGACCACCTGATTGGGATTGACGTCGTCAGCGGCGAAGCGGGCGGTATCACTCAGCACATTCGTGCTTATGAGATTGACAAAGACGGTCAATCGATCACGTTTGTGGACACCCCTGGCCACGAGGCATTTACCGAAATGCGAGCTCGTGGGGCCAACGTGACCGACATTGCCGTACTGGTGATCGCGGCCGACGACGGAATCATGCCCCAGACGGTGGAGGCGATTAGCCACGCCAAAGCTGCAGAAGTGCCGATCATTGTTGCCTTGAACAAAATCGATCTGGAAGGCGTTGATCCAAACCGCACCATGACTCAGCTGACCGAATACCAACTCACACCCAGCGAATGGGGTGGAGATGTGGAAGTTGTCCCGACCAGTGCCATCAAGGGCACGGGGATGGATGAGTTATTGGAAACGATCCTGACGGTTGCCGAATTGAATGAGTACACCGCCAATCCCGACCGTGCGGCGCTCGGTGTTTGCTTGGAGGCGGAACAACAGGGCGATCGCGGGGTGGTCGCCAAACTGGTCGTGCAAAACGGGACCTTGAGAGTCGGTGATATCATCGTCTGCGGGCCGGCTCATGGACGTGTTCGCGCGATGAATGACACGCTGACGGGAGAGAATATCAAAGAGGCTGGTCCCAGCACTCCTGTAAATTTGATCGGCTTGGACAAAGCTCCCGGTGCCGGCGACCGCTTCCATGTCTTGGATGATATCGCTCAAGCTCGCGAGATTGCCGCCACCCGTGCCGATGCGTCCAGCCGCCAAAGTCTCTCGGGAATCACCACCAAAGTCTCTTTCGAGAACTTCCAGGAAATGCTCTCGGATGGCCGGTTGGGTCAGACCGAAGAAAAAGCAAAACTGAACCTGATCATCCGGGCAGATGTCAAAGGGTCGTTGGAAGCGATCGATAAAGAAATTGCCAAGTTTGATCATCCGGAAGTCGAATTGCGCGTCCTGCAGCGAAGTGTCGGCGGTGTGTCGCTTGCCGACGTGACACTTGGCTCCGCTTCTGATGCGGTGATTGTGGCCTTCAATGTCATCCCGGATGAACAGGCGCGGTCGCTGGCCGATGAACGAAATGTTCAAATTCGCCGTTATGATGTGATCTACAAGCTGACCGATGACATCAAGGCGATGATCGAGGGACGGTTGAAGCCTGAAGAGCGAATCGTCGAGCTTGGACGCGCTTTGGTAAAACAGGTGTTCAGCATCAGTCGCGTCGGCACGATCGCCGGTTGCTATGTTGCCCAAGGTTCGATTCATCGTGGATGCCGCATCCGCGTCAACCGAGACGGCCGCACGATCGGCGATTATCCGCTTGAATCGCTGAAGCGAATCAAGGAGGACGTCAAAGAGGTGCCGCGCGGCATGGAATGTGGTATCCGCTTACAAGGATTCAATGATGTCAAACAGGATGATGTGCTTGAAGCCTACCGCATCGAGGAAGTTGCGAGGACGTTGGACTAATGAGCTTGTGATTGCTGGATATAAGCGGTCAGGTACCAAACGTGCAAAGTACCCAGAGGGCCGATCCGGCTAGCTGATTGTTCCCGCTAGCGAGACTTTGGGCACGTTTGTTGACAGTTCGGCATTAACCTTTCTCGGTACGCTTTACCCATAGATGAATCCGTGACTAGCCGTCGTTTGCTAAAGGCCGCCGAAGCGATTCGGGAAGTCGTGGCCTCCGCGATCCTAACCGAAATCCGCGACCCGCGCGTCAAAGACGTGACGGTCATTGCTGTCGAAGTCTCGCCGGATATGCGTGAGGCCAAGGTCTCCGTTAGCGTGATGGGCGACGAGACAAAACAAAGCTTGACTTTACGTGGCCTGGAAAATTCGGCCGGTTTTCTACAATCAAAAATCGCCAAACGAATCGAGTCGCGCTATACGCCCAGACTGCAGTTTGAGCTGAACAAAGGCATTCAAAATGCAATGGTGGTGGGGCAACTACTGGAAAAAATTCGGCAAGAACGGGGTGATGACGAAATCTCCAGCCAGCATTCCCATGACCCGGAGTCCACGGTAACACCAGTCGCCGACAACGATTCAGGCAACCCGGATTAAACCTTCGCCGGTATACAACCGCACAATATCGTTCCCACTACATTTCCCAGCAATTCATTACCCACGATCTGCAACAAGATGGCTGCAAGCAATCGCGCGAAACTGATTAGCAAACTGCACACGGCGCTAAAGAAGAAATATAACGTCCCGCCAGCTCAACCGACACGCCCGCTTTTGGAACACTTATTGTACGCGTGTTTGCTGGAAGATGCTCCCGCCGACTTGGCCGACGAGGGATTGGCCAAATGCGAACAGGATTTTTTCGATTGGAACGAAGTGCGGGTGACCACCGTAACCGAATTGACCCAATTGCTCTCTCGATTGCCTGACGCCGAAAAGGCCGCCACCAGGCTGAAAGGCAATTTGCAAGCGGTGTTCGAGGAGTTCTACACCTTCGATCTGGATCATCTTAAGAAAGAGAATCTTGGCAAGGCGATCACAAAATTCCAGAGGATGCCCGCCATGACTCCTTTTGTGTTGAACTACACCATCCAACATGGACTCGGCGGGCACGCGATCCCAATCGACTACTCGGCAATGGTGATCATGCTGTCGACCGGCATCGCCACGCAAGCCGAAGCACAGACCGGCAAAGTGCCCGGCTTGGAACGAGCCATCTCGAAGAACAAAGGGATCGAGTTTTCAGGTTTACTTCACGAAGCTGCCGTGGCCCTGAACAAAGACTACAAGGACGCCAAGGCGCGCTCGGTGATGAATGCCGTTGATAAAGAATCCAGCAAAAGAATGGACGAGTGGCGTGCGGCCAAGCGTGCGGCTAAACGCCGTGCCGTGAAGAAACGAGCCGAAGAGAAAGCCGCTGCCAAGGCCGCCGCCGAGGCGGCCGCCCGGGCTGCTGTGGAAGAGGCCAAGCGGCAAAAGAAGGCCGCTGCTGAAGCCAAGAAAAAGGCTGCCGAGAAGGCTGCGCGAGCTGCCGAAAGAGCTGCCCGGGCTGCCGAAAAAGCTGCCATCAAAGACGCGCCCAAGCCCGCCGAAAAGAAGACGGCCAAAAAGTCGACTGCCGCGAAATCGGTGACAAAACCCAAGACCAAGAAATCGGCAACTGCCGCCAAAAGCAGCAAGAAGGTTGCCGCCAAAAAGACCGCCGCAAAGAGACAAGCCCCGAAGAAAAAGAAATCAACCGGCAAAAAGGTGGCCGCCAAGAAAAAAGCCAAGACAAGTGCGACCACCAGAATGCGGTCGACCAAGAAGGCTGCCAAGAAAACCAAGAAATCCAGCAGTCGCAGACTCGCCAAACGCAAACCGCGATAGCCGCGGTCCCGTTTTTGATAACCCTTGACTTGTAAACACAAAGAGACATGGCCGGTCACTCCAAATGGGCGAACATCCAACATCGAAAAGGTCGAGTGGATGCGGCACGCGGAAAACTGTGGAGCAAACTCAGCAAAGCAATCATCGTTGCCGCCAAGAGCGGAGGCGGTGATCCGTCCGCCAATCTTCGACTGCGCAAAGCAATCGATGATGCGAAAGCCTCCAGTATGCCCAAAGACAATATTCAACGGGCCATCAAACGCGGTACGGGCGAATTGGATGGCGGTAACGTCGAAGAAGTGGTTTACGAAGGTTATGGCCCCGGCGGTGTCGCCGTGATGTGCGAAGCTCTCACCGATAACCGAAATCGCACCACTCCCGAACTGCGTAATATCTTCTCCAAAGCGGGCGGCGAAATCGGCAAGTCCGGTTGCGTCGCTTATCTTTTTGAACGCAAAGGTTTGTTTCTCTTCGACAACGCCAGCGAAGCTGCGCTCACCGAAATCGCCCTGGAAAACGGCGGTGAAGATGTTGAAGCCACCGACGATGGCAAAATCCAGGTGACCTGTGCGCCCGATGACTACCAGGGCCTATCCGAAGCATTTCAGGCGGCTGAAATCCACCCCGAAGTCAGCCAGATCACTCAGATCGCGATGAGTACCGTTGACGTGGAAGCGGGCGCGGCAAAGAAAGTCATCAAACTGCTGGAAGCACTGGACGATCACGAAGACATCCAAAATGTCAGCACGAACTTGAACATCACCG
>JBFJVZ010000373.1:0-7638 GCA_041623895.1 Pirellulaceae bacterium
ATTGTCGGGGCGCGGAATCATCGTTGCCGCAGGCCACTGCGATGCATCACTCGACCAATTGAACGAATCGATCGATGCGGGTTTGGCGATGTTCACACATCTGGGAAACGGATGCCCTGGGCTTTTGCATCGACATGACAATATTATCCAGCGAGTCCTGAGCATTTCTGATCGATTGGCGATTTCGTTCATTGCCGATGGACATCATGTTCCGCCGTTCGCGCTGCAGAACTATCTGCGTGTTGTCCCCAACGAAAACATCATCATCGTTTCTGACGCGATCAGCGCCGCTGGCTTGGGGCCGGGCCGCTACGAATTAGCGGACCAAATTGTCCACGTCGACGAAGACGGCGCGGCCTGGAGTGCTGATCGAAAGCACTTCGCCGGCTGTGCAACGACGCTCCCGGAAATGGAGACGATCCTGCGAGAAAAAGTCGGCATCGATCCAGCAGTATTCGGACAGTGGATGAGCGAGAATCCAAGGCGTTTGTTGGGTTGATTGTCGCTGAACCCCCACCATCTGTGGTTTCATGGTCGCCGAACTCTCTGAGTTCGTTACCGTGACGCGATCACTGATCTCAAAATGGTGAGCATATTGAGGACGGTCTGGTTGTGAAATCCAATTCGGAGAATTGGACGACATTTCTGAGCATCACCGATCCGATTCGGAGAATTGGACGACATTTTCGAGCATCAGCGATCCGAATTCGGAGCATTCGACGACTCTAACGCCACTTGCGTGGGATGACTGAGATAGCCGATCAAATTTCGCACTTGATCAGCTGACAAGGTATCCAGCACGCCATCGGGCATCGGCGAGTTTTCGGTGATTTTTCGTTCGAGCACGGATTCTTTTTCAATCGTCAATGCTTCGGTCGCAGTTTGAATCGAAATCACTTTGTCGGTCTCACTGGTTACCAAGCCACTGATGATCCGATCATCATCCGTCAGCAAGATGGACATGCGATAGTCTTTGTCGACGACGGCGCTGGGATCGATAACATTGCTTAACAGGTAATCCAGATTGCTGCGGCCCGATCCGGTCAGGTCGGGCCCGACTTTGCCACCTTCGCCGTACAACCGATGGCAGTTTTGACAGTGTTTCGTAAACAACTGGCGACCGGCCGATTTGTTGGAATTTGCCAGCACCTGCGGCGTCAACGACTCCTTCCACTTGCTGATCGCTTGCCTTTTTTCCTCCGGTGATTCTCGTACTTCGCCCCAAACTTCGCCAATCATTTTCGACAAGGCTTCGTCGCCCATGTTGTGAATCTGGCGGACTTGATAAGCCGACAGATCACCGCGATCGATCTTGCCTTCGCGAATACCATTCAACATGGCAGCAGCGAATGAGGCTCGTGAGGACAGAATCGACATCACTTGCGGTCGATACGGTGCGCGAAAACTGCGGTAGCGATCGACGATTGCCTTGCCAATGCTCGGATCATCAAATTTTGACAAACCACGCGCGGCAACAACATTCATGTGTTGGTCTTTCAACAGCTGCTCGCAGATCTCCCGCAAATCCTCGGGCTCGGCTTGAATCAAGGTCTCCAGGGCACTCAGGCGCACCGACGGTTCGGCATCGGTACGGCCCAGAGCGATCTGTTTGACGTCATTCAGGGCACGTCCGTCGCCAAACACAACACTCAAATCGAGAACCAGTTGCTTCAATTCCGGAGAATCCAGCTTGGCGACTCGATCCCATGATTCAGGCTTCGGTGCCTTCTGCCAGCCTTTCAATCCCCCGCTGATCCCGCTCAGAACCGTCACCTGAAACGCGAGATCCTTTGAATCGGCCACGGCATCGATCAGCTGGTTCAACGGCCGGGGTTGTTTTTCAATCTCTTCCGCCAGGCATCTTGCAATGTATTTCAATGTGTCGGGCAGTTTGCAAGCCTCGGCGACGTGAACCAACTGCTCGGCGTGGAATTGAACGGTTGGAATCAAACCGTACCAAATCATCTTCGGCAGGTTGTGGTCATTTGCGTCAGAGGCGTGGGTGACAAGCTGCTGAGCCAATTCAGCGCGAACGGGCACCGGTAACCGCTGCAATGTTGACGCCAAGGCTAATCGCACAAATGCCGTGCTCTTAACTTCGCTGGCCAGCTTCTTGAAAATCGGCAGTAGTTCACGTGCCTCCGCATCGATGCGCTTGGCATCGGCTTGCGATCGCCAAACGGGACCCAAAGCATCATCGATCGGCCAAGTTTCCGTTAGTAAGCGAATCGCCCAAGCCCGCACGTACTCGTTATCGTCGGTAAGTCGTTGCCGCAAATCGTGTCGGTTGATTCCGCCCGTCAAATGCAAGGTAAGCAACGTCTGCACTTGTTGTTGAAGTGTCATTGGGTCTTGCAGATCGATTTTTAATTTCGCATTTGCGGAATCGAGATCGGCGCCTTCCCTCGCATGCATCGTCAATGCCAATCTGACTTGGCGTCGCGTCCAACTATCCTGAAAGGATGCCCCATGGGCGTCAGCGAGTTGATCAGCCGACAACGTGCGATAGTCAATCACATCACGCTCCGAATCATTGCCGCCTTGATACTTGATCTTGAAGATTCTGCCGCTGGTTCGATGCACACCCGTGTGCTCATGGCACTCGCCGGTATCGCTCCAATCAAGCACGAACACGCTGCCGTCCGGACCACTGCTCAAGTCGATGCCACGAAACCAAGGATCAGCGGCCAGCAATATGTCCTTGCCATGCTTAGCCACATAACCGCTGCCATAAACATCTGCTCCGGCGTCGCCGTTCTTTGGCGGTGGGTCCGCACGATTCAAGATCTCTTGGTTAGCGCGACGACCATGCTGATTCAATGTGAACAGATGGCCGCGGTACTGCTCTGGCCAGTTGCCACCCTGATAGATCATCGCACCGATATGCGAGTGTCCGCCGCCGTATTCGTTGGCCGCGCCCTCACGTGACCTGGTCCAGCCGGCACCGGTGTCGAAGTGCCAATGGTCGGCGTGGAAATCAATCAACTCGTAGACCCGTTGATTCGGATCAAGCGTGAACGGTCGCATGAAGTGAGCGCCGGGGATCATGTGCCAGAGGTGTCCGTTGACGGTGTTGACGTAGAACATTTCACCCACGTCGTTCCAGTCGTGTCCCCAGGGATTGGTCGTGCCGGTTGTCAAGACTTCAACTGCTTTGTCAGCGGGGTGATAACGCCAAATGCCGCCTTCAAGTACCAGCCGCCGCTGGTCCGGTGTTCCCGGTACGCCGATCCGGCCTGGACAGGAACCGCCGCAACGACCGTACAGCCAACCGTCGGGACCAAATTTCAAACCGTTGGCAAAGTTGTGGTAATTCGCCTGGCTAACCTCAAAACCATCCAAGACAACTTCGCCCGGACCATCGGGCACGTCATCGCGGTCACGATCGGGGATGAAAATCAATTTGGGCGGGCACATCAGCCAGACGCCATCATGGCCGATTTCAATCCCGGTCAGCATCTGCACGTTGTCGGTAAAGACGGTTCGCGTCTGAAAATGATCGCCCGTGGTGTTATCAAAGATCACGACACGATCACGCAGGTCCAACTGAAACCGCTGCTTACTTTCGGCATAAGTGTAGTTTTCCGCAATCCACAAACGGCCTCTTGCGTCCCATGCCATGGCGATTGGATTCTGTACGTCCGGTTCGCAGGCAAACACACTGACGCGAAAACCCTCCGGCACTCCGAACGCTTTGGCTGCGTCTTCGGCCGGCATCAATGTCTTGTCCGACTCAGGCTCGCTGTTGAACAGCTCCGGAAAGTCGGCGTGCGCGGGGATCGAAAACAGACAAATCAACAGCAAAGGGACAACACGCATGGCAAGCGAGCTTCTTGGAATGAATGATGAAGGAACGAAGCAGAGGTGTTCAGGCCAACAAAGGCTTGACCACATTTCCAAACACGTCGGTCAAGCGAAAATCACGTCCCTGGAATTTAAAGATCAATCGCTCGTGATCAATTCCCAGTAAGTGCAGAATGGTGGCGTGCAAATCGTGAACGTTGACGGGGTTTTCGGCGACGTTGACGCTGTAATCGTCGGTGGATCCATAGGTGATGCCGCCACGCACCCCGCCGCCAGCCATCCACATCGTGAAGCAACTGGGATGATGGTCGCGACCGTAGACTTTGTCGGTCAGTTTTCCCTGACAATAGATGGTGCGCCCGAACTCACCACCCCAAATGATCAAGGTGTCGTCCAACATCCCCCGCTGCCGCAGGTCAGCGATCAAACCAGCCGTGGCTTGGTCGGTATCTTTGCACTGTTTGGAAATCTGCGTGGGCAAGTTTCCATGTTGGTCCCAGCCTTGATGAAACAGCTGAATGAATCGCACGCCGCGCTCGGCCAATCGTCGTGCGATCAAGCAATTGAAAGCGTAGCGACCCGTGGTTTTCACCTCCGGCCCGTACATGTCCAGCACATGTTGTGGTTCGTCTGAAAAATCGAGCAAGTCCGGCACGGACATCTGCATCCGATACGCTAGCTCGTACTGCGCAATGCGCGAGGCAATTTCCGGATCACCGACCGACTGGTGTTTCAGCTGATTGAGTTCCGCCAGCGAGTCGAGCATCATGCGGCGCATGGGGCGAGTCACACCGGCAGGATCGGTAATGTCCAAAACCGGATCACCTTGATTGCGAAATTTGACACCTTGGTGCCGCGATGGCAAAAATCCGTTCCCCCAAAGCCGGTCGTACAGCGGCTGGCCGCCTTTGCCGGAGCCTTTGGAACTCATCGCCACGAATGCCGGCAAGTCTGCATTTTCACTGCCCAAGCCATAGCTGAGCCAGGCACCGATGCTGGGCCGGCCGGGAATCTGCGATCCGGTCTGTTGAAATGTGATCGCCGGATCGTGATTGATCGCATCGGTATGCATCGACGGGATCATACAGATCTGATCGGCAAGTTTGGCCGTGTGTGGCAACAACTCGCTAAACCACGTTCCACCTTGGCCGTGCTGCGAGAATTTGAATTTGCTGGGCGCCACGGGAAACGATGCTTGTGCCGAACTCATCGTTGTTTTGCGTTCATCGGGATAAACCGATTTCGGCACGTCTTCACCAAACTTGTCTTTCAAATGTGGTTTGTAATCGTACAAATCCATTTGCGCCGGACCACCTGACTGAAACAAATAGATCACGCGTTTGACCTTTGCTGCATAATGCGGCAGCGAGGGTAGCCCCGCGGCTGTCGTCGAACTCGGGGCGGCGATCACTTGCTCGTTCAATAGCGAAGCCAGTCCAAGTGACCCCAGCAGGAGTGAGCGTCGAGAAAGATGCGTATGGTTCATGGTAGTCGCGATTCACCTGTCCCATGCAAAGGCTGGGCTCTTGGAAACGTTGCCAACGGTTTTGTCATTCTTTGGTGATGGTTTCATCCAAATTCAATAACATGGATGCTGTCATCGTCAATGCCGCGTGCTCGGCAGCATCGTATGCTTTGTTTCGCGGCGTTTCCCCCACCGACAACAGTTTGGTTGCGGAAGCTTGTGCCGCCTGAAACTGCTGCAAGAACCGATCGTATGTCCGTGCCAGCACCGCGAGCTCATTGGCACTGGGAATTCGAGCGGTCACTAGCCGAAAAACGTGGGTCAATCGCTCGTCCAAGTCCGCACCGGCCTCGTCCAATGTTCGCTGGGCCAGGAAACGGGCCGATTCGACAAAGACTTTGTTGTTCATCAATGTCAATGCTTGTAGCGGCGTGTTGGTTTTTTCGGTTCGTACCGTGCACACTTCGCGGGCGGCTGCATTGAAAGTCATCATCGTTGGCGGCGGAATCGTGCGCCGCCAATAGGTGTAGAGGCTGCGGCGGAAAAGATTCTCACCTTTGTCTTGCACGTACTTGTTGTTGGAAATCGCTTGCCAGATCTTCGGCGGCATGTACGGCTTTGCCGATGGTCCTCCGATGCGATTGACCAACAAACCACTGACCGCCAACGCCTGGTCGCGCAGCACAAATCCCGGCAAACGAACTCGCGGCCCGCGGGCCAAATACCTGTTATTGGGATCGATCTCCAGCAACTCCGGCGTCACCGCCGAAGATTGACGATAAGTACTGCTCAGCAAGATCAGCTTTTGAATGGACCGCAAGTCCCAACGGTTGTCGATCAACCTGACCGCCAACCAGTCCAGCAGTTCCGGATGCGAAGGAGGAGTTCCCTGGGAACCAAAATTCTCGCTGGTTTCTACAATCCCGCGTCCGAAAAATTGTTGCCAAAGTCGGTTGACGGTAACGCGAGCGGTCAGCGGATGATGGGGATCAACCAGCCAGCGGGCCAAATCCAAACGGTCTCCCGGTGGCTCGCCCTCACGGCAGTCCAGCGAACTGGGAACATCCGGCAGCAGACACTCTGTTCTGTCCGGCATGTTGTATTGCCCGCGGATCAACACGTGCGTTTCTCGTGGTGTTATCAGTTCGTGCATCACCATCACGGTTGCCGGCGAACCTGATTGAGGTCGTTTCAATCCGTTGCCCGCTTCTTTCTCACGTGCGGGTCGAAGCTTCACCGGATCGGGCGGGATCAACTGATTCTCGCCCGGCGAAAGGTCTGGCCAGCTTTTGGGGACTTGGACGAAGGGCGGACTGTTCCCGTTATTCGGCCCCACGCCCCACTCGGCGATGTTGTTGAAGTAGGCGAAAAGCTGGTAGTACTCTTTCTGCGAAATTGGATCGTACTTGTGATCGTGACATCGAGAGCACTCGATCGTCAGCCCTAAGAAGACGGTGCCAAAAGTATCGACCCGATCGACCACGTTGGCCGTTCGCCATTCTTCCGGGATCGAGCCGTCTTCGGAATTGATGCGATGATTGCGTCCAAAACCTGTGGCCACCTGTTGCATGAATGTAGCATTGGGTAGCAAGTCTCCGGCAAGTTGCTCGATCACGAATTGGTCGTATGGCATGTTTTCGTTGAACGCTTTGATCACCCAATCCCGCCAGACATGTTGGTATCGATAGCGGTCGTTTTGGTAGCCATCCGTGTCGGCGTAGCGTGAGGCTTCCAGCCAAGGCAACGCCATGTGCTCACCGTATCGCGGTGATTTCATCAGCCGCTCGATCAGTCGCTCGTAAGCGTGCGGTGATTGATCGGCAAGAAACTCATCGATTTCTGCCAACGTCGGGGGCAAGCCGGTTAAGTCCAAAGTGACTCGGCGGATCAACGTTTCACGACTTGCGGCAGCTGACGGCTGCAGGCCTTTGCGCTGCAACGCAGCCAGAATGAACTCATCGATCTCGTTGGATATCCACGGGCTTTCGTGGCTGGGAGGATCGATTCGCCGCGGCGGAATAAAGGCCCAGTGACCTTGGTAGTCGGCGCCGCCTTCAATCCATCGCGTCAGCACGGAGCGCTGGTCATCGGTCAATTCCTTGCCACTGTCAGTTGGTGGCATGCGTTCGTCCGGATCATCGGAATGGATGCGGCGAATCAGTTCGCTGTCGTCGACGTCGCCCGGCGTGATCACCGTCATTGCAGAGTCTTGCTGATCAAGCCGCAGGTCGGCTTGTCGGGTTGCCGAATCGGGACCATGACAATGAAAGCAGGCTTCCGACAAGATCGGACGCACATCACGGTTGAATTGCAAATCCTCCGCAACTGACTGAGCAGTCAACAGCAGCAGGCCTGGCAAGACGGAAACG
>JBFJVZ010000374.1:0-7597 GCA_041623895.1 Pirellulaceae bacterium
ATTGGCCGCTTTCTCTGCGTCACTCCGTGTTCTCTGCGGTAAGAATCTTAGCATCACTATCGAGGATGCGGAGTTCCGCCGAGGAAGGACATGCGATTGAAAGACGGGATCAAGCGAATGGTAAATAATTTTTAAGGGACTGCCGCAGAGGACGCCGAGGTTTGCGGAGCGAACGACGACGATGATGATTCCGCTACTTGGAATCAGTTCACGGAAAGACTCGGAAGTTGATGGCGGCGATGCGCCAACGGCCAGGTGTTTCGACGCCGTAATGCGGGCTGCTGGAAAGCCGTAGTGTTTGACCGGCCCTGACCACACCGATATCACTCAACACACCGGTCTGATCTTTGGAGTCGATGTCGGCATCAACGCAGTAGATTGCCAGCGGAGACTTCTCGGCAACCTGGTAGTAACCGCCACAGACACCATTGCCGGCAACGATGGCGACCGACTCCACGATCACATTCTTATCGAATTGCACAACGATCGTTTCTCCCTCGTCGACTTGGCTAAACGATCCGCCGTCAACTCCTAAACCACGATCATTGACGTCGAACTTGTGACCCTCCATCAATCCATTGTCGTCGGTGGCACTGATCGTGGCGTGAACTTGCGGCGCGTTCAGCGACACGGTCGTACCGCCACAGTCCGCGCCACTAAACCGCTCTTTCAAATCAATCACGGTGACTGTCTCATCCGCCTGCGGCTGCGCCGCGAATTGCAGCGAGACTCTTTGGCGAGCGCCCATGGCAGCGAGTCGGTGACCGCAGGCGGTGCGGTGCAGAATTGCCTGACGCGTCAATTCGGCAATCAGCGCTTGCATCGATTCTTGGGCAACAAGATTCTCTTGCTCACGCGGGTCGGTGGCCAAGTCGTATAGTTCCATTGGGTTGGCGATTCCTTGCCTCAGTAAGTTGGCATCGCAGAACAACTTCCACTTTCCGCTTTGAACCTGTCCGTCAACGGTGGGATGATCCAGGCGAAATGCAGCCACGGCATTATCCGCTTTCGCTTGCTTGTGATCATTGAAGAACATTGGCCGAAAGCCAAGTTGCTGACCGCGCCAAGCGGGCAACACGCTGACACTGTCCTCGCCGCCCTTTGCCCCGCTGGCTGGTTGGGGAAGATCGCTCCCCAACACGTCGCTGAAGGTTGCAAACATGTCTTGCAATCCGATCAGTGAATCATTGCTTTTACCTGCCGTCGTCGGATCTCCGTCACCTACTCCGCCAGCCGGCCAGGCAACGATGAATGGCACGCGATGACCACCCTCGTACGTCGACCCCTTGTTACTGCGAAAGGGACCAGTGGCAACATCCGAATCTTTCTCGGCGCCATTGTCGCTGGTGAAGACCACGATGGTGTTGTGGATTAGCTTCTTTCCCGGCCATCGGACATCATCGTGTTCACTCAAGAAGTCAAGCAACCGACCCAGGGCGACGTCGTTTTCGTAGATGTAATCGCTGCGAATGTCCATCACCTGGCCGGCCATATTTCTTGCCGCGCCCCTGACTGGATTTCCGCCCACGTCCGAGTCCGGCGTGTAGGGTCCGTGGTTGGAATTGCTGGGGTAATAGAGGAAAAAGGGCCGATCGGCGGAATCATGGCCGGCGAGATGTTCACTCAAGAAACTGATCGCGTGGTCCGAATGTCGACCGCCGAGTTCGCGTAACACGTAAGCATCAGGACCAGAACTGACCAATTCTTTGCCATTGCCGGTCGCGGCGACGACGTTGCGGCCGTGGATGTGCCCCGGCCCGATCGATTGCTTGGGGCCGTCGGCCTGCTTTTTGCCATCAATCGCTGGTCCAGAGGTTCCATGGGAACGAGAAGTAAACCAGCACTGATCGAATCCATGATCCAGTGGCGTGTCGAACATCGGCTGGCCTAGATCTGCATCCTGCCAGCCATCGGCCGGTCTGCCATCGGTTTGCCGATAACGCAGACCCACATGCCATTTGCCGACCAAACCCGTCCGGTAGCCGTGATCTTTCATCAGTGTGCCAAGCGTGGGTCGATCGCGTTCGATCATCGGATCACCTTGGACGCCAAACAGCACCCAGTACTTCAAGCGATTTCGCCAAGGGTATCTGCCAGTCAGTAGACCGTAGCGTGTTGGTGAGCAGCGCGAGGAGGGCGTGTGCGCATCGGTGAAGCGAATGCCCATGCGTGTCAACCGTTCCATGCTGGGCGTGTGGATTTGATCGGCGTCCGGATTTCCGGTGAAGTCCTGATAGGCGCTGGTATCACCCATCCCCATGTCATCAGCCATCATCAGAATGATGTTGGGCCGAGTCAGCGGAGCGTCAACGGCAAACAGATCGCGATCATTGAGAACAAAGAGAATAGGGATGATGCAAAACAGTCGCATGGTAAGAATCGAGCGGCAGTGGTGAAGGGACAGACCCTGAAATTGTTGCCTTTGGCCGTGAACCATTCTACGCAGGGAAACTCGGAAGAATTGCGACGGCCCTGCATATGCTCGGAAGTCTTCCGACTTCCGCTACGAAAGATGACTCGGGCCAGCCAGGCGGACGCGCGGCTACCTGTTGGCCCAGATGCTGCCCCCGTAACGCTGGTCCAGTAACTTTCTGGCCGCGATCGAGCGGTCGTTGTTCTTGACCTGCTCCCAAAGCTGGGTCAGATGGTACAGCGCTTCAGCGTGAATTTCAGGGTCCGAGTAGAACAACACGTCAACGTGCAGGTAAGCCATCAAGGCATCTTTCGGTTTGTCAGCTTTGAGCAAACAATCACCCAGTGCGTTGTAGGCGCGACCAAACAATTCAGTGTCCGATGCGTCATCCTTGTCGATGATGTCCTCGATCATCGTGATTGCTTCGTCGACCGATCCGGTTTCGGCCAGACATCTGGCTCGGCCCACCTGGGCAAACAAAATCTGTCGCTTTGCCTGTTTCGTTTCTGACTTGGCGGCGGCGACCGTTTCATATTTTTGCTGAGCGGCGGCGAAATCACCCTGCGAGATCAGGGCCCGTGCTTCCGCCATCATTGCCGCCATCTTGTACTCCGGCCAGGGTGCCTTGGACGAGATCGCGCCGTAGTATTTGATCGCTTCGCCAAAATCACCTTGCGCGACGGAGAGATCACCGAGCAATTCGGCAGCCTGGAAAAAGTGGTGGCTGGTTGGCGCAGCGCGAACAAACGCCAGCATCGATTTGGTGGCCGCAGCCTTATCACCACCGATCGACAAAGCAACCTTGCCTGCCGAATAGGCAAGGTAAAACTGCAGGTCACGCCGAACAATCTCGCGTTGGACCTCGGCGGGGTTCACTTTCTTCAGATCCGCCAGGCCACTTTCATATTTGCCTACCAGAATCCTGGCCCGTCCCGCACGTAGCTCCGCGGGGTCATCGGCAAAGATAACGTGCTTGATCTCGTTCACAGCCACCGCTCGCTTTGAGCCGCGAACGTCGATCGTTACTTCCGTCGGCGTGGCAGCAGTGACTTGGCCGTCCAAACGCGCTCCGGTCGTCATCTGAATTTGATCGGCCGTTTGTGCAGTGGCTTGCTGAACGGTCAGCAACGACGCCAAGATCACGGGCACCAGCGAATACTGAAGGATTGGTTCGTGCATCATTTTGTTGAGCAGGGATTTCAGGGCAATCGTTTGGCAGGACCAGTCGCCCGCGAAGCCGCAATGAACAAAATCTTTGGCTCAGCGGGAGCTTCGCCTCCCGGATTATTGGGTTCGTAATTCGGCTCAGCGGGAGCTGCGCCCTCCCGGTGGATTTGACTACTTGGTGGTTTGAATCTGTTTCAGCAGCGCGTCATACTTGTCTTTCCAGGCTCCCATGTCGGGATACAGTTTGGCTGTCTTGGACAGGTTGCGTTCCGCATCCGCAAGTAATGATTTTTTCTCTGTGCTGTTTTTTGAAGATGCTAGTGCCAGCTGAGACCTCGACACTTCGTAGCGCGACTCGTAAAACGTTTCACGAAACTGCGGATGTTGAACGGCGGCTAAGGCAATTTTTCCCCAGCCCCAAATGGCCGGCTTGATCCCGCTGATCGCCTGTTCGTACCGCTCGGCATTTTGTGGCCCCCAGGCCTGCAAGAGCCTCGCTGCCGCGACTTGAACGTTGATCGCATTTGGATCTTTGCCCAAAACCTCTTGGTACAGCTGGAGAGCAGCATCGTATTCTTTTCTTCGAAACTTGACGTTCGCCAAACGAGCCTTGGTCTGCATCGCCAACTCAGGCGTGATGCCGAGGTTATTCAGGACCTGCTGAAACGCGGTGTCTGCTTGCTGGTAATACTTCTGTGCGTTTTGCCCGTCCGGATCATCGAATCCATCGGCAAGCTTCGCAAAAGTATCCGCGACCCAGTTCAATACGTTCAGGTCACTGGATCCCTGGGTAAGCTCCAGTAAGAAAGCTTCGAAGACACCGGAGAGTTGTTGTTTGGCTTCCGGTGATGCCGCTTCCATACGTTTTTGCACATCTTGCGCCAGGTTGACATAAACGCCCAGCATGCGTTGTTTGCCAGCCGCATCGTCGCCGAGGGCGACCTGCATTGCAGCAATCACACTCTTTGTCTTTTCCATCACTGCCGCGTCGCCGGTTTCGAGTGAGGCGACGTAGGCTCTTAGCGCCGTGCGGTAACTTTCTTCGATGAACAAAGGATTCGCGGCGGCGGCATTGCCTGCTTTGACCAGCGTCAGTGGGCCCAGCGACTGGTGCTCCAGTACTTCGATTGCTTTGCCGAATTCCTGGTCGTCGACGTGAACCTGCGCCAGCGAAAGTAGCGCCGTTGCGTTGGCCTGATCCACAACGGGTTCATCCGGCAAACGATCGTACCCAGCTTGCAATAACTCTCTGGCCTCCGCCTTCAATCGATCCAATTCCTGTTCCGCGTCGGCAAGCTCGCTGTCATCCCCCGCAGCTTCCCCGGCCGCAGCCATTCGCTGCTGCAGTTCCCGAAAAGCCCCCCAAATCGATTGGCCGGTCAGCAATTCGTACTGCCCGCGGCTCGGCGATTCCTCGGGAATCCTGCGTACGAACTCGGCTGCACGGGACGCCTGACCGGCATTGATCAAATACGGAATCAGAGTCACGATCGTTGGCAATGTTTGCGGATCGGTCGGCCAGGTATCGGACATGTACTTGCCGATCGATTCCAGCCGGCCAAGCTCGAACGTCGCATCCTGATCCTGGTTTTGCTCGATTAGCTTCAGGTAACAAGCCACTGCGATCTTGGCACACTGCCGGGCGCCGGGACTGTCGGGATAACGACGAGCCACAAAATCGCCAACCAACGCTGCATCGTAAAAATCTTGCCTGACAAAGTACACGTAACAGAGGAAGTACTGCACCAGATTCACGTTTGACTGTGGAGTCTGATCATCCGCAAGCTCGAGCGCGAGACGGTAATAGTGGATGGCATCGTCCTGCGATCGGGTCAGCTTTTCTCGCGCCGCTGTCAGCTGATCGTTCAAGGCCTGCTTTTTGTCAGCATCTTGCTCGGCGGCCAGTTGTGCAGAGATTGTGGCAACCGTCTGTTCGGTCGGCGCGATTGCATCCAGCGCTTCTTTGGCAACAGCCTGTGCGGCCATGAACGTATCGGGTTCCTGTTCCTCCTCGGCCATGTCAGGACCGCCGAGCTGTTTGAGCAGCTCCTGTGCCGGTTTCTGATACTCACCCGATTCGCCGGCGACAAAACTCAGTTCTCTCTTGGCGGCATCGAGCGACTGTTTGATCAAAGCTCGATTCACGGGCTCGGTATTCTTGGCGTCATCGGCCTGCATTTTCAGAGCTCGGGCCAGATGATAGCGAACCGCGATCCATTCCGATTCGCGCTGCTTGTCTCGCGGTGTTTCATCGAACCACCGCGTCGCTCGCTTGATCGCTTCGAAGTACTTTTTCTCCGCCGGAGAAAGCCAGGTTTCCATCGCCATCACAAGCGTCTTGGCCTTCAGCATCATCAGTGTTTCCGGCTCGTTGGGCTGGTCCAATAATTCGCCAAAGTAGCCGAGGGCTTCTTTCGTTCTTCCCAGTTGCTGATAGCAGCGACCTTGGTACATGCGGGCATAGCGGCCGGCCAAACGAGTGCGATAGTTCTTGTAGATGCCGTCGTACATGTCAGCGGCTTCTTGCAGATATTTCACTTGCTCACTCGAACCGGCCGGCAAGATATCGGCTAATTCTTCGCGAATCGCGGCGGCGAACAATTCGGTCTCCAAATAATCGGCTCGCAATTGCTTGCGGCGCACGATCAGTTCAGCTTCCTTGCGATCGCGTGTGTCCAGTACTTTCGGGATCTTCTCGAGCTGCGCATCCACGCTTGCTTGAAGCTCAGAAAACACCTTGAACGATTGATCGTACAGGGCGCGAGATTCCGTCATTAACTGTTGCCCGTCGCCCTTCTTGGAGTCCTCGTATTTCATGCGCGCGCGTTCAACGATCAACGTTCCCAGCTGGCTGCGAGCCGCGTTTATTTTGGGACTCTCTGATCGCGTTTGAATGAATTGCTGCAGCAAGCCTCGTGCCTGGTCGAGCTGTTTGGCTCGAACCTCCGAATCGCGTTGCTTGCGAGACGCGTCGATCAGCAGCAAACTTTTCTCATACAGCAGCGTCTCTTTCAGATCCTCGGGAGCAAGCCGGCTGGACTCCATTTGATCCAGGTACTCCATCGCGACATCGTGGTAGCCACGATCGCGTAGGCCGTCCAAAAACGCCCGCGCAGGCTCCTTAGCAGCTGCCTGTCCCCACAGGCAGACGGTGACCACGGAAAAGTAGAATACAATCCTCATGCCCATAGTTTACGCAAAACGGACAACGCGGACACGCCACGACGAAGAAAGCTGCCAGGACTTTCGGTTGTTTTCGCCGCCAGACGGAAACGCGTGACCAGCTCCGCTACCCTAAAATGAGACTGTCACAAACCTTTCCAGAGATCCTCGCGACCTTGTTACCGTCTACGAGAGAAACAACGTGCCAAGAAATTTGATCCCAGCTTTATTATCGCTGATCTCCCTCAGTCTGGCTGCCAGGGCAACCGCTGAAACAATTCACGTACCCGCCGATCAGAAATCGATTCAAGCTGCCATTGATGCGGCAGCCAATGGTGATCTGGTCGTCGTCGCCGCCGGAACGTACCAGGAACGAATCCAGCTGAAGAGCGGGGTCACCCTGAAAAGCGCCGGCGATGACGCCACAGGAAAACTCGGTCTGCAGCGCGCAGAACAGACGATCATCAACGGTGGGGGCACCGAAGGTAGCGGCCCTGGGGTCGCCATGGCGCAAGGTTCCATCATCGATGGCTTCACCATCACCAACGTGGGAATCTACGACGATGCCAAATGGAATCACCATCACGCCACGCAAGGCAACCAGCAGTCGCACGAGCATATCGGCCAACCCGGTACGCCGGGAATCGGTGCCGTCAACGTGTCCTGTACGATCCGTAACAATATCGTTCACCATATCGGCTACACCGGGATCGCCGTGATGGGCGCATCGGCTTCGCCACACATTCATGACAACATCTGTTATCGCAACATGGGTGGCGGCATCGGGTCGATGGAAAAGTCTCGGGCGCTGATCGAAGCAAACACATGTTTCGAGAATTTTTATGCCGGCATTGG
>JBFJVZ010000375.1:0-7586 GCA_041623895.1 Pirellulaceae bacterium
ACCCCAGGCCTGCATTCGCTCGCGGAGCTCGCTCTGCTTAGCCTGGGCTATGTAAATTGTCGCCCACTTCGGGGCTACTAAGCCGGACGCTCTGCTTGTCCTGGCCTACGAATGATTCCACATCAATGATGAAATTGCGCTAAGACGTGGGATGGGCAGCCCGGCGTACAAAAATTCCTTCGCCCGATGCGCTTGCGACTCCAAAAGTTCTCTTGCCACCGGACGCGGGATCTGCGAGTTTCACAGCATTCTGCCCCGCCGTGTATGGAGACCATCGCCGTGAATCGATTCACTGTGGCCCTCGTGCCGCTGCTTGCCCTCGTGATTTCAGTTGCTCAAGCCGATGACGCCGAAACCTATTTGCTTCGCTATCAATTGAAACCGGGCGAGCAAATCCATTACGAAGTCACGCACGTCGCCAAAACGAAAACGCGCCTGAACGGCACCGAAGGAATCTCACAGGTACACACCATCAGCAACCGGCATTGGGCCGTCGCGGGCGTCTTGGATCAGGAAGCTACCTTTGACCACATCATCGATGCTGTAGCTATGACTCAACAGCAAGATGACCAGGAAGAGCTTCGCTGGAACAGCGATTCGGGCGCGCCGGCGCCGGCTGTCTTCAAACGCGTCGCCGAACAGATCGGCAAGACTCTGTCGACACTGACAATCAATTCGCGGGGTCAGGAACTGGAGCGTGAAGACAACGGCGGCACGAAAGCGTCGTTGGGAATGGGCTCATTGACGCTTGCTTTTCCGGAAAAACCGATCGCGGTCGGTGATTCATGGTCGGTACCACGTGAGGTCAAGACGCGAACCGAAGACGGCCTGGTTAAACCAATCAAGATCCGCGAGGTTTACACCTTGGAAAAGGTGAAGACGGGCGTCGCAACATTGTCGCTGCGCAGTGAACCGTTGACGCCGATGACGGACGAATCGATTCGCGCTCAAGTCGTCCAACAACTCAGCAACGGCACGATTCGTTTTGATATCGACAACGGCAGGATGCTCAGCAAGCAACTTGATTGGGACGAGACCGTGGTCGGTTTTCAGGGGCCCAATAGCTTGATGGAGTATCGAGCGCGTTTGACCGAAAAGCTTGTCGACGGCGTGCAACGGACCGCGCGGTTGCCGTGAGTGATGATGATTCGGCAGGGCGAGGCCTCAGCTTTTCCGTCAACGATTTGTTTTACCCAACCAATCGACCAGCTGCTCGATGACTTCCTTGTGACCCACGTCATGAAATAAAGCATGTCGCATCTCTGGCCAACGAATATGGGTTGCTTGCTCACCGATTCGTACCGCCAGGTTTTCGCAGGCACTTTGGTCAATCAGATCATCTTGCTCGCCATGCATGATCAACGTCGGTATGTCGACCTCGCGAGCGTGGTCGAGCGCCCAGCGACCTTGCGCCAGTAACTGTGTGGCCAGATCAATGCTGATCCGCGTGTGTGTCAGAGAATCAGCCAGGATGGATGAAGCTTGACTGGGATCGCTCGTCAGTTTTTCTTTTTCGACCGATTTGCCAATCCGCAGCCATGGAAACATACGTCCGGTCAACCAGGCAGCAAGAATGTGAGGCCGTTGCGGCGGGTCCGGAGGCAGAATCATGGGGCTGATCAGCACCGATCCAGCAAGCTGAGCTGTGATCGGTTCAAACTCTTTCGCCCGCAGGGTGTAGTTCAGCACTAAATTGCCGCCCATGCTGTGCCCCAATAGTACCTGGGGCTGATCTCCCAGGCGTTGCTGGACGGTCATTCGCGCAGTGGCGATGTCCGCCAGCAGCCCATCGTAGTTGTCGACTTTGCCACGTACTCCGGGGGATCGCCCATGACCTTGAATGTCGAAAGCAAACAAGGCCCAGCCAGACTCGCACAGTTCGTTTGCGATCGTCGCGAATCTCTGGCTGTGATCGCCCAAACCGTGAACAGCAATCACCACCCCTCGTGTTGGATTACTGACAGGAATCCAGAGCGTGCTGTACAGACTGCCGCTACGCCCGGTTAATAGAACTTCCTCCCGCACGTTCAGTTGGCCTCACCAAAGGGCCCATTGACAGCTGGTGGCCACGTTCGACGGATTTCGACGGTCCATCTTTTCGCTGCCCTGACCCAGCAAACGCCAAAGTCCGCCGTGAACAAAACCGCGCAGACCACAATATTCCTCCCAGTGTTGGCACCAACAGAATGACGATCCTGAATTCTAGCGTGATCAATGCCGTTCGGCACGGAACCTGCGGTAATTGCCGTGGGATGGAGTAGCCCTCCGCCAAGATGGCGGAAGCGGCGACGAAATACCCTGAAAACCAACTTAGGACCGAAAAATGATTCTTCGACTTCTGGCGGCTTTTATTCTGGTGCCACTCGTCGAGTTGTATTTGCTGTTGCAGCTATCACAGATCACCAGCGTGACAACGACGCTGGCGATTGTCATCGTCACGGGCATCATTGGCACCTTCTTGGCTCGACGCGAAGGCTTGATGGCGTGGATTCGCTTTCAGACGGCGCTGGCGGAGGGTCGTATGCCCAGCCGCGAAATCCAGGACGGGCTGATGATCGTTTTTGCGGCGGCTTTGCTGTTGACGCCCGGATTGTTAACGGACGCCGTGGGTTTTCTACTGCTGATACCGCCGGGGCGAAATCTGATTCGTCGTTTTGTACTCTCCCGATTCATCCGTGGTTTCAGCGTGACAGTCGTGCAGAAGTCAAGTGAATTCGGCTATCAAAGTCTCGAACCTGACGGCAATGACGATTCACGCTATACCATCGACGCAAATGCCGTTGATCGTACTCGCTGAATCGTTGCCTGGGCGAGTAGAATGTAGGAGTGGTACAGAACGGGAGGGCGAAGCTCCCGCTGAGCCAGGTTTTCTGGTGCACCAAGGACTTTCGCGTGATTCACTGCTCCTCAGGAGCCCCGCCCCCAGAATCGCCCAACTTTTGCTTATGAAAACTTTCCGCCTCGGTCCGATCCTCACCATCCTGGTGTCTGTTTTGTTGGCGGGTACGGCTCGCGCAGATCAGGCGATCGACGAGGCAACCTACCGTGATGCATTGCTGCCATTGCTGCGCACATATTGCTTTGATTGTCACGGTAGTGATGCGGAGATCTCGCTCGAGAATGACGCGTCCGCTACGGCGATTCAAAAGAATCGCAAACGCTGGACACAAGCCTTGACCATGGTCCGTTTGAAATCGATGCCTCCCGAAGATGGCGACCCCATGGACGACGCCACGCGGCAGCGGCTGGGTGACTTGATCGAGAATCTGGCCAATGCAGTTGACTGCGTGCGAAATCCAAATGCTGGAAAGGTAGCGCTGCGACGGCTGAACCGTAACGAGTATCGAAACACGATTGCTGATCTGACCGGCGTGGATTACTTGCCCGCTGAAGGATTCCCCGGGGATGACGTGGGTTACGGATTCGACAACATCGGGGATGTCTTGTCGCTGCCGCCGATTCTGATGGAAAAGTATCTGGATGCGGCTGAATACATCGTTGGCAAAGCAATCTATACGCCGCCGCCGCCGGAGATCTACGATATCGAGCGTGCACCGAATTCTTTGACTGGCGCGAAAAAGTACGGCGGCGGTAGCCGCTTGACCATGGCCAGCAGCGGCACGGTGTCGCTGGAAGCCGAAGTGCCATTCGCAACGCTTTACACGTTAACCCTACATGCGTCGGGTGATCAGGCTGGCGATGAACCGGTCAAGGTCGAAGTCAAATCGGGACGCGTCAAGAAAATCATCGAGGTGCCAAGCGAGAAGCCCGCGGACTACCAAGTGGATTTCCGCTTTGGTCGCGGCAAGCAGAAGATCGATATCAGTTTTATTAACGACTATTACGTTCCCAATAAAGCTGATCGCAACTTTCATCTTCATCACGTCAAGCTGACGGGGACGGAATCGAAAATCAACTATGTCAACGATGACGATCTTCCTGCCAGCCATCGCCGAATCATCTTCGTAACCCCCAGCGAGAAGATCCCGGCCGACCGCGCCACAGCTGAAGTGATTGGACGATTTGCCAGCCGCGCATTTCGACGGCCCGCAACCAATGGTGAAGTCGCGCGGCTGACGGAACTAGCGGCTCGAGTCCGCAAAGATGGCGGCAGCTATGAAGAAGGCATTCAAGTCGCCATGCAGGCTGTTCTGGTCTCACCCCATTTTATTTTCAAAGTCGAACAACCGCGCACAGCGGATGCTTCCGGCGCCATGCCGCCGGTGAGCGATTATGAATTGGCGACGCGAATTTCATATTTTCTGTGGAGCAGTATGCCGGACGACGAGCTGCTGTTGATGGCGCACCGCGGCCAACTGCGCGAGCGGGCGAAACTGCTGGAAAAGGTTGGTCGCATGCTAATCGACCGTCGCTCCAACCAGTTCGTGGAAAACTTTGCCTCCCAATGGTTGCAGCTTCGCAACTTGGATTTGGTCAAACCCGACCAGCGGGTGTTTCGCAGCTATAACGAACAGATTCGTGATTTGATGCGCCGCGAGACATTGACTTTCTTTGCCGCAGTGATGCGTGAGAATCGGCCGGTGACGGATTTGTTGGACGCAGACTTCACCTACTTGAATGAGCCGCTGGCCAAATTTTACGGAATTCGCGGCGTTTCCGGAGATCAGTTTCGCCGCGTCTCGCTGGCTGGCACAGCACGCGGCGGCCTGTTGACTCATGCCAGTGTGCTGACGGTCACCAGTAACCCCACGCGGACTAGTCCTGTGAAGCGGGGCAAATGGGTCTTGGACAACCTGCTCAATACACCGCCGCCGCCGGCACCAGCCAATGTTCCCGAATTGGAACGCGGCAAGCTGCAGGGAACCCTACGCGAGCGAATGGAACAACATCGCAAAGACCCGGCCTGTGCTGCCTGCCACAAAATGATGGACCCCATCGGTTTTGCGCTCGAGAACTTTGACGCCGTCGGACTGTGGCGAAGCCGGGACGGAAGCGATGATATCGACCCCCGCGGAACGTTTCCTGACGGCACGGTGTTCAATGGTGTGGACGACCTCCGCCGCCTGCTGGCAAGCGAGCGACGCGATCAGTTCACCAGGTGTTTAGCGGAAAAAATGCTGATTTACGCGATCGGCCGGGGAACTGAGTATTACGATAAATGTGCGATCGATAAAATTCTCGATGATGTCAAGAAACAGAATTATCGCTTTGCGTACTTGATTGCCGCGATCATCGAAAGCGACCCGTTCCAAAAGCAAGGCTTTCGCGAGTGAGTAACCCATGACACCAAAAACACTTTCGCGACGAACCGTCCTCCACGGTGCTGGTGCCACGATCGCGCTTCCATTGTTGGACGTGATGTCGTCCACACGTCTCTTATCGGCTGCTGAAAGCGGTGCGAACACTCCGCTGCGCATGACATTCTGCTACGTTCCCAACGGCGCCCACATGCCGGATTGGACTCCAAAGCAGGAAGGCAGCAAATACGATCTGACGCCAACCTTGCAGCGTCTTGCCGATCACAAAGAGCATTTCAATGTGTTGACGGGATTGACGTTGGATGGTGCCCGCGCCCACGGCGACGGCGGCGGCGACCATGCCCGCAGCGTGGCAGCCTTCTTGACCGGTGCTCATCCCAAGAAGACCAACGGTGCTGACATCAAGAACGGGATTTCGGTTGACCAGGCAACCGCTCAAGAAGTCGGCGACGCAACACGCTTTGCCTCGCTGGAATTGGGCTTGGAAGCCAGCGCCCAGGCGGGTAACTGCGACAGCGGTTACAGCTGTGCGTACGCCTCCAACATGTCGTGGCGTGGTCCCACCAACCCGATGTCCAAAGAGACCGATCCGACCGCCCTGTTTGATCGTCTGTTCGCCGGCAAAACCGTCAAAGAAACCAAGCGAGCCAAGTCAGCGCGAGAGAAATATCGCAAAAGCGTTCTGGATTTTGCCCTCGAGGACGCCAAGCGACTTCACAACCAGCTGCCGGAAGTCGACAAGCGAAAGTTGGACGAGTACCTGTACTCGGTCCGCGATGTCGAGAAACGACTCAACGGCGTCGAGCGATTACGAATGACCGAAGACGGAGTGCCCGATTTTCCACGGCCCAGCGGTGTGCCCAAGGGACTCAAGGATCACTCGGAGTTGATGATGGACATGATCACGTTGGCGATGCAAACCGACAGCACGCGGATCATTTCCTTCATGTTCACCAATGCCGGCAGCAACCGCAGTTATCCAGAAATTGATGTCAGCGAAGGCCACCACGAACTTTCGCATCACGGTAAGAGCGAACACAAGCAAGCTCAAATCGCCAAGATCAATCGCTATCACGTCGATCGATTCGCCTACCTGCTTTCGCGACTGCGACAAGTTCACGAAGGCAGCGGCACTTTGCTGGACAACAGCATGATTATCTACGGCAGCGGGATCAGCGACGGAGACCGTCACAACCACGACGATTTGCCAATCATCCTGGCGGGCAGCGGTGGCGGTCGCATCAAGCCGGGCCGGCACATCCGCTACAAGAACGGGACGCCGCTGTGCAACCTGTACTTGTGGATGATGCAGCAGATGGGAGCCAAAGCGAAGACCTTCGGCGACAGCAACGCCGTGCTGGATAAACTCGGCTGACGTGCTGACTTAGTCGCGGGGCAACGACGCGCAGCGATTGAAAGCGTGGGACGATCGTCCCACGACGCGAGTCGCACGGACAACCAGCCGCGGAGCAGCGACCGAAGGACAGGGCGTTTTGTTCCTGGTTTCCGGGCAGCGCCAACGCCGCTCCCGCGGTCGCTGCTCCGCGGCTATCAGCTTTCACAACGTTGTGCGGCGAAAAAAAACCTCGCCCGCCGAAACGGACGAGGTTTGGAAATTGAATCAGGCGAACCGTCTTACTGGTTCAATTGCTCTTCAATCTTTTCTTTGGCAGCCTTACTACCGAGTGCTCCCCACAATCCGTAGGGACTCGGCTTGCCTGGCAGGTTGTCATGTTTGCGACAGGCCGCACTTTGGTTACCCGCCTCGATCGAGTCGGTGAGGAAGATCACCGCACCGTCACCCATCAACACATGGGCGCCGCCTTGGTGACGGCTACTGGCGGGCAAGCTACCGACTTCGTCGTCGTACCAGCCATTCATGCAGGTCTCGGAGTTCGGCGGACGAATCGTGTTCATGCCGCTGCAAGGACCGCTAGCCCACGCCCAGTTCATTCCACGCGAGTGGTTCGCATTGGAAGAAAGGTTTGGTGGCTGAGCGACACAGGGAGTCCCATCGCTGCCCTGTCCCTGACACCAGAACTGCGGAGCGTCGGGGTCGGTCTGGTTTTGACAGGTCAACGGATTGTTTTCCACAACCCAGGCACCGTTCAGAACCGAAATCGCACTTCGCTTGTCGACGTCGCCCAAGTCGCTAACGATCTCGGCCATGGCGATCGTGTTTGCCAAGCCGTCCAAGACGTCACGGAACTTCGTCACCCGCCGCTTGGAGAAGAAACCTCGGTCAGCGGCTTTAAAGTAAGTCGGCCGCCAATCGTCCGGCGGGAGTCGCAAATCCGGCTCTTTGGGTCCATGGTCCCAAACCTGGCTAAACGCGTCACCCAAACAAACAGCGTAGTTCAGTCTTCC
>JBFJVZ010000376.1:0-7540 GCA_041623895.1 Pirellulaceae bacterium
ATCGATTCCCGCGGGAGGCCAGATCACTTTTGATCATTGCGTGGTCGCCACCGGCAGTGTGCCCATCGTGCCGCCGGCGTTCGACATCGGCAGCGATCGTGTGATGGATAGCACCGGGGCCCTGAATCTGGTTGACGTTCCCAAGAAATTACTGGTCATCGGTGGCGGCTACATCGGCTTGGAAATGGGCAGTGTCTACGCCCAACTGGGCTCCCAGGTGACCGTGGTGGAAATGGCCCCCAGCTTGCTGCCGGGCGCCGATCCCGATCTGGTCAAACCTCTGGTAAAGCGAATCGGCGAAATGTGTGATGGCCGAGTGATGGTCAACACCAAGGTCGGCTCGCTGACCGAAGTCGGTGACAAGATCGTCGTCACCTTCGAAGGTCCCGGGGAGTTTGGAAACGAAGAATTTGACCGCGTCCTGGTCAGCATCGGCCGCCGTCCGGTGACCCAGGGATTGGGCTTGGAGAACACGCAAGTCGAAATCAACGAACGTGGATTCATCGTCGCCGATGCCCAGCAACGCACCGCTGACCCGCATATTCTTGCCATCGGAGATGTCGCCGGGGATCCCATGTTGGCCCACAAAGCGACTCACGAAGGACGTGTGGCCGCCGAAGTGATCGCCGGCAAACCGGCCGCCTTTGACAAGGCCGCGATTCCAGCCGTCGTGTTTACCAATCCCGAAATTGCTTGGGCCGGCATCACCGAAGAAGAAGCCAAACGCGAAGGCCGCAACGTCATTGTCGAAGTTTATCCCTGGGCAGCCAGCGGCCGCGCCCAAGCCTTGGGGATCACCGACGGGCTGACAAAGTGGCTGATCGACCCGGAAACCAAACGCGTCCTCGGTTGCGGGATCGCCGGCACAGGAGCCGGGGAGTTGATCGCCGAAGCCGTGTTGGCCATCGAAATGGGCTGCGAGGTTCATGACATTACCGAAAGCGTTCATGCACACCCCACGCTGAGTGAAACATTGATGAACGCGGGCGAGATGTTCTTTGGCACCGCCACAGAAATCTTCAAGCCGAAGAAGAAACCCACGCCCGCCACGACCTGATGTCGCCGAACTGATGGATAAACTCGAACGCCAAATCGCGATGGAAACCGAGGCGGGCCGTGAAGGCTTGCGAGTCTGGCAACAGACACTCCGCGACCTCCCACCCGAGCGGCGAATCATGAAAGCGTTCGAGCTAACAGAAATGGCACGACAAGCAATGAAAGCGGGTCTGCGAGCTCAACATCCGGATGCCAGCGAGCAAACGATCCAGGAGCTTTACGTCGATCGACTGCTGGGTCACCACGGGCTCTCGCTGCAAAAGATCCGCCAACTGCAGGCGCAAGCGTCGTAGGCGGCACGATGCCTGGAATGCTTTCGTCGCCGCTCAATCCAGGCCCATTCCCCAACTATTCACTTTGCGGGCCCAGTCCCCGGCCAGCGCCAAGACCAAAAAGCGAGCGTTGTTGGCGTAACGGGGAATCAGTCGCCGCGGGTCCGAGAGCATGCGATAGACCCATTCGCAGCCGAACTGTTGCCAGATCTTGGGTGCCCGAGTCGCTGTTCCAGCGATGAAGTCAAACGAGGCACCCAGTTGAATGCTGACCGGCACAGCCAATCGTTGATAGTTTTGATGAATCCACCGCTCACCCTTGGGCTGGCCGAAAGCGACCAGCAACAAGTCCGTGCCCGCCTCTTGGATTCGCTGGTCCTGGGCAAGCTGTTCTTCGGGAGTCAGTTGGCGGAACGGTGGAGATTCAACGCCGGCGACTTTCAACCCCGGATACATCGCTTGCAAACGTTCTGCGCAAACGGCTGCCACACCCGGCTCGCCACCCAAGAAATAGATCCTCCATCCTTGTCGGCTGGCGCGATCGGCAAGATGGTAAATCAGCTCGCTGCCGGCAACCCGCTCGGGAAGTTTCGACTTGCCGATTTTGCTGCGCCACACAATCGGTTGTCCGTCCGCCAGGATTAGATCCGCATCCGCGGTGATCGCTTTGACATCGTCCTCCTGGTGATGCAGCATCACGTAGTTCAAATTGGCCGTGATCACATAACTGGCACGCCGTCGCTGGATCAGCAATTCGATCCGATCAACAGCCTGATCCAAAGTGACCTGGTCGAAGGGCACCTCCCAAATCTCCCGCCGCGGCAGCGGGGGCAAGACAACAGGTTGGCAAACCGGCTCCTTGGCGGGTTTCGTCTTGGCCGTTTTGGGCGTGTTGGTGACAACGATGGGAGCTGCCGGCAAACCAGCGGCGGTCCCGGGAATCTGAGATGCTGATGACATGATCGACGCAAAGAGTGTTTTTGGGCGAAGCTATTTCGATAACAGAACGTGCCCTGAAATTTACGTCGCTGTTAGAACGGCTCTGGCGGAGGCGGCCTGACGATCGAAGCTGGAGACATCATCGCTGGTGATTGTGCCGATTCTTACGATCCTTCGGCTTGTCGGGCTAGGAACTGCGTCTCAACATTCATGAAGAAGAAAACCACGGAGTGGTGACAGCATATAGCCTGGGGTGAACCAACGAGCGACAGCGAAGTTGGTGTAACCCCAAAACGAGCCGCAGAAAACCTTCCCCGCGGCGATTCCTGGGGTTGCGGAATGCTCGCTAGAGACGAGCAATCCTGGCCCCAGGCTAGACGCTGCCACTGCTACGCAGTTGTCGCAGCGGTCTCGGAAGCTGTACCACACCGAGCGAGCAGGTGTGATTCCTGGTCCGAGAAATTTACATTGGTCACGCGTTTTGGCATCGCGACACCACTTGGCCGGCGAGGAGACCTGATTGAGAATCTCAAAGAGCTATCCTTGCCGTCGGCCTGCCAGGTTGGTGACACACAATTTCATGCTCGTAGCGTGAAACCACGAACCTTGGCGAGGCCATTTTTTTTGCCTCATTTCCAGCCACTAAGCCGGACGTTCTCCAAGTCCTGGCCGACGGAACGAAAAAACCCGCCTGCCGGTGGCAAACGGGTTGATGCATTGGCAACAAGAAACGAGTCGTTCCGAGTTGATTTTCCAGTTGTGCGGGATCAGAGCCTTCGCGCTACTCTTCGGGCGTTTCCGTGTCGGCTTCGTTTTGAGCCTCTTCTTCAGCCGTGTCGACCGGCCCTGCGGGCTCGATGACTTTATTCTCGGTCGAACCGCCGCAACCAACCGTAATGGTGCAGCAGAAAGGTAACAACAACAACACGAACAATAACTTCCGCATGGGATTCCTCAGAGAAATGTGTGGTTGCGGGCGAGTAGCCGCCAACAAGGTAGCTCGGCCCTGCCCCATAAGTATGGTCGTCAAACTGTGACGAACAACCCACCCATTCGATCATATGAATCGAATCTTGGGGAGGAGGTATCAACTTATCATGCTGAATTATGGACTTTTGTTCAGCATCAAGCGCATAAAAAACCTCGGCTGAACCGCCGAGGTTGCGAATTCTGTCGGCTGATTTATTGGTTCAGCTGTTCCTCGACATTCTCTTTGGAGGCCCTTGTGCCCAACGAGCCCCATAGTCCGTAGGGACTTTTCTGGCCTTTGGTTGAGGGCCCGGTTCCATTGAGCCAAACATTTCCATCATGAGCATCGCCGGCTTCGATTGAGTCGGTGATGAAGACGACTGCACCATCACCCATCAGAATATGCGCGCCGCCTTGATGACGGCTGCTGGCGGTTGCGATCCCGGGGGCATAAACACCTTCAGTGGCATCGCCCAAGCACAATTCGGCATTGGGTGGGCGGATTGTGTTGAACTCGGTAAACACCGTTCCGCCGGCTGCCCAGCGATAACCGCGGCTTTCGGCGTCAACAGCTAGAGTCGGCGCGGTACCCCCGTCTGTACCGTCAGACCAGAATTGCGGTCGCTCAGGGCTGAGTTGTCCGTCGTGCGAACAGACGTCGGGTTCGTCGCGAACCGTAACCGAGCCGTTGCCAAGCGATGGAGCCGTTCGCTTGTCGCGATCGCCCAAATCGGTGGCGATCTCACCGGCAACGATCGTATTGGCAAGGCCGTCCAAAATATCGCGAAATTTTGTTTCGGTGCGTGCCACGAACGCACCACGGCACGCCGCCCTGGCTTCGCGGGCGTGAGCATCCGGAGTGGGTCGAACAACAACATCATTGACGATCAGGACCGTGCCTTGATCCATGTACCAAATCGAATCACCCATGCAGGCTGCGTAGTTGGTGCGGCCAAAAGCGGGAGGACCGCTGCCGGGGTCGCTGGGACAACGCAACGTGGGAATCTCCGTCAACCACGGCACATACTGATTGATATAGGGCGCCGGACCCATCGACGGCCATGGCGGAGCTTGGCTTCCGGCTCCACCGCTAACGGTGCTGGTATTGGGATTGAAGATCTGTTCCCAAACCGCTTGCTGTTCAAAAAACGGAGTCAAACCAACCAGGTAGGACAAGTCGTACCGGTTATTCATATCGGTTGGCGTGTTGGTGTCGGTCCAAGTTCCGCCCTGCTGCATTGGCAGCTGTTTGTAAGCGGAATGATAATTGTGCATGGCCAAGCCGATCTGCTTGAAATTGTTACTGCAACTCATCCGGCGGGCCGCTTCGCGGGCCGCCTGAACAGCCGGTAGTAACAGACCGACCAAGATGCCGATGATGGCGATCACCACCAGCAGTTCGACCAGCGTGAATGCCTGTCGGGGTTTAGGTTTATCTGAAAACATGGAATAACTCTAATGAATGACGTGAATGTATGAGTGGTGTGGCGCAAAGTCTGATGGACTTTGGATGTTGAAAATCGAATTCGGCACCAAAAAACCAGAGTCCATCGGTTTATGTAACTGGTGTCTCGAAAACAGCGCACTTGCAGTCCACAGTGCGCTGCACCACTGGGCTGGTGGTGTCGCGGTCTTCGTCTTACTTCAAAACCGTACTTGATTCAGATAATCACCGGGGGCCCGCGCGTTTGATTCGCGCGGCGTGAGCAGGAAAGAGACAGACGCAGTTGGAAACCGGAAAAAATGTGGTTGTGATCGTCTACTTCGATCAGACTGGATCGGTCGCCATTTGACTTGGCCAGGCAGCGGGCCGCGCACAGTGCACAAAGACCCAAATCGGGCTGTTCGTCCACACTGAACAGATTTGGATTCGCAAACGATTCAAACTGCTGATCATCTACGCAAGCGTGATGACAACACTGATGCTCCGCGGTGTTTTGCACGGAGCGATGTGTGCAGGTGTGGTCGTGATGGTGGCTAGCGGGCAACAGCCAGCCACCGATCACATAGGCGAAAATCGCTACTCGGGAGGGCCAAGGTTTCACGGGATTGCCGTCGTATTGAACTCGATCATTACGATCCTAGCGAGAACGCAGTTCGATTTCACTGTCAATCAACAGTTAGCAGCCGGTTTTACCCCAGTATTACGCGGATTAACTGACCAGCCGCCGCATCAACGGCACAAAAAAAACCCCGCCTGGCGGGCCAGACGGGGTTTTCTTGTCAAATTGACATCAAATCGCCGCTTACTGATTCAGCTGCTCTTCGACATTCTCTTTCGACGCTCGGGTTCCGAGTGCACCCCACAGCCCGTAAGGGCTCATCGAACCCTTGGTGGAAACGCCGGTGCCGTTGACCCAAACATTGCCAGCTCGTTGATTGCCGGCTTCGATCGAGTCGGTCAGGAAGATCACGGCACCATCACCCATCAGCACGTGAGCGCCGCCCTGATGTCGACTTCCGGCTGGGGCTGTCCCAATGGCGCCGATACCACCGGTGGCTCCGCCACCCAGACAGAGTTCCTTGTTGGGCGGCAAGATGGTGTTCATCTCTGTGTAGACCGTCAAGGCGTGAGCCCACCGCATGCCACGTCCCTGAGCATCACCGGCAAGCATCGGTTGCGTGCCGCCATCAGCACCGTTGGACCAGAATTGTGGTCGATCCGGGCTGAAGAAGTTCGCGTCTTCGCATAACTTTGGATTGTCACGAATTGCCGCGTCTCCGTTACGCCACGCCGGAGCAGTTCGCTTGTCGCGATCGTTCGCATCGGTGACGATTTCACCGGCGGCGATCGTGTTGGCCAAGCCGTCCAGAATATCGCGGAACTTTGTGACCCTGCGGGCCATGAACACACCGCGACAAGCGGCACGAGCATGCGTGGCAACGGTATTGGACGGTGGATTGATGATGATACCGCCCATGATCTGTACTGGCCCATTATTCATGTACCAGGCCGAGTCACCCATGCAGGCAGCATAGTTGGTGCGACCAAAGGCAGGCGGACCTGACTCAGGGTCACTGGGACAACGAAACGTGGGAACCTCGGTCAGCCAGGGAACGTATTGAGCTTGACCCCCGGCCGGACCCATTGCCGGCCACGGTGGAGTCTGCGTGGTGCCATCGACTCGCTTGTTGTTGGGTTGTGAGATCTGTTCCCACAGAGCCTGTTGTTCAACAAACGGCAGGACTCCGACCAGGTACGACAAATCCAATCGATTGTTCAAGTTGGCGGGCGTGTTGGTATCCGTCCACGTGCCGCCCTGTTCCATCGGCAACTCTTTGTAGGCCGAATGGTAGTTGTGAAGCCCCAAGCCGATTTGCTTAAAGTTGTTACTGCAACTCATCCGCCGAGCAGCTTCTCGGGCAGCCTGAACTGCGGGCAACAGCAATCCGACCAAAATGCCGATGATGGCGATCACCACCAATAGTTCGACGAGGGTAAAACCCTGAGGGCGTTTTTTCATAGAAAAGTCTCCAAGAGAAAAACAAAGATAAACCGGTAACCGCCGGACGTTCAGCGGCTACCCAAAAAACAAAACAGAATCCAACGAACACCCACGTAGAGAAACAGTCTGGGCACGGGCATGGACCGTTGGAATGCACAAAGAACGGGCGCGATCCGGTCGCGCCCGTTCTACAGAGTTTTCATCGCTCAACCGTGTTACTGGTTCAGCTGTTCCTCAACATTCTCTTTCATCGCTTTGGTACCCAACGCACCCCACAAACCATAAGGGCTCGCTCGTCCAGCACCATCAACGCCGAATCTCGGGTCGTTGTTGGAGTACGGAACCTGTGTCTGGTCACCGGCTTCGATCGAATCGGTGATGAAGATCACGGCACCGTCGCCCATCAAGATATGAGCACCGCCGAAGTGACGGCTGGCAACCGCTCCGTAGCCAAAGTCGCCATGGCCTCGGAAGACGCTATAGCTGTTGGGAGGACGGACCGTATTGACGTGAGCCGAATAGGGTCGACCGTCGGTCCAGCGTCGGCCACGTCCATGGTTTTGCGGACAATCACGACCAGGTCGACCGCAAGTGAAGTTGGTCGTGTCCCAGAACAAAGGACGCTCGGGATCTGCATTGACTTCCCATGTCTTGGGAGGCAACGCCATGTTGCTGGTGTTGTCCTGGACCGTCTGAGTCTTGACTTCATTGTTCAAGTTGTCCACAGCGATCTCGCCCGCCATGATCGTGTTAGCTAGTCCGTCCAGGATGTCACGAAACTTGGTCACGTGGCGGTTGTGAAAGACACCGCGAGCCCAACGGGTCCCGGCTTCATAGCCCCAGGTTCCATCACCACTC
>JBFJVZ010000377.1:0-7534 GCA_041623895.1 Pirellulaceae bacterium
CACGTTCATGTTCTATACTGACGCACAAGTCGTGAAGCATGAGGCAAACGGGCAGAAAGAAGCATACGCCCGAAAGTACCTCGAAATTCTCAAACCCAACGATGAGTTTGGCTACTTGTCTGCTGACAACTTCACGGTCAGTTTTGATTCAAAACAGAACTTCGATGACAACTACAACAGCAACTGGTATTGGTACTACAAGTAAGGTATTGGTACTAAAAGAAAACCACGGAGCAATTGTCAAATGTTGTGTTTTGAGTCGCCGGCGACGCATTGATCAGACGGCTACCTGCGGCGGAACATCAACAGCCGCATGTCGACGGCGATTTCACCGGGGATCTCCAACGCCTTTAATGTCAAAGTCGCGCGGCCGGGTTCCAGTCGCAGCGTGCCCAATTTCATCGGCCACCAGTCGCGAACGTATCCTTCGGCGCGTTCAAATCGGTCCTCCTTCATCCCGATCAATTCGGAGTCGTTCGCTTCGGTGACCGTCGTGATCAGTTTTTCTTCACCGATGCTCAACTGCAACTTGGTACCGACGCTTGATTTGGGACAGGCGTAATACATTTCGACCTCGTACTCGCCGGCACTCAATACTTCGACGTCCCAAGTGATTTCGCTGTCAGTGTCTTTCCACTCGGTCATGAACGTGCAATTGGGAAATCGGTTGCTACGAACAATGCTGCCATGCGGATTCGCATCGCGAGCGGGCAGTTGAGTCCATATGGCGTTTGGGTGCGCCATCGTAATCGGGCGTTTTGTCCCACTCCCCCTGCTCTTGGCCGGTTTGGTCTCGGCAACCCAAGCATCCAATTTCTGTTTCAGCGCTACCAGTTCATCCGGATACTTTCTTGCGACGTCAATTTGTTCGCGCGGATCATTCTGGACGTCATAAAACTCTCCTGTCCCCTGTAGCCGAAACCGCCCGCTGCGAACAGTTGTTTTCCCATTCCAGGCACTGAACAAATAGCGATCGGGCCACTGGACCTTGGCACCACGCAATAGCGGTGCGATTGAGATCCCGTCCAGCGGTTTAGGAGACTTAAGTGTGATGCCGGCGAATTCAGCCAATGTTGGCAGCAAGTCAACGGCACCGGCGATTCGCGTCACACGTGTCCCGGGCTTGATCGCGGCGGGATATCGAATCAAACACGGCGAACGTAAGCCGCCTTCGTGGGTCGAGCCCTTGCGGCCCCGTAAGCCGCCATTGAATCGCGAGCCATTGGGCCCGTTATCGCAGAAGTAAACGACGATTGTATTATCTGCGAGTTCGGCGTCGTCCAAGTGTTTCAACAAGCGGCCGACGTTGTCATCAATGTTCTCGCACATCGCCAGAGCCGCCCGCGTATGAATCAAGTTCTGCTTCTTGGCATTAGCGGCAACCGGATCGGGCACAATTTCCTTGTCCTTGAACTTGTCCCAATAGCGATCGGGGACTTGCATCGGCGAATGCGGTGTGTTCAGCGGCAAATAAACAAAGAATGGTTTGTCACGTTTGGCTGACATGAACTCGATCACGTGATCAGTTAAATCGTCAACCAAAAATCCTCTGCCTTTGACAATCTTTCCGTTGTGCTCCAGCATCGGATCATAATAGTGGCCCCAATGACCGCTGCAGAAACCGTAATAGTCATCAAAGCCGCGAGCGTTGGGGTGGTAAGGATACTGCATGCCACTGTGCCACTTCCCATACGCCGCGGTCGCGTACCCACCACCGCGAAAGACATCGCCAATCGTCTGCTCGTCGGCATTAAACCGTTCACCGCCGGTCGACGTGCTGTAGACACCCATGCGAGTGTGATAGCGACCCGTTAAGAACTCAGCGCGCGTCGGTGAGCAGACAGCGCAGACGTAAAAGTTGTCGACTTCCGCGCCATCGCGAGCCAAGGAATCGATGTTCGGCGTCGACAAGTTTGGATTGCCATGCAAGCTCAAATCACCCCAGCCTTGATCATCGGTCAAGATCACCAGCACGTTGGGACGCTCATTTGCAGCGTAACCAACGACCGAGAGAAGGATTTGAAACACAAAGCAGGCAACAAGCATGCACGGCCGGAGACCACGGTGTAAATAAGATGTTGAAAACATGGTCACCTTTGCTGTGGACGATCTGATTGGAATGCGTGATGTGCAGACCATTGTCCTTGCAGTGATTCGCGCGGTCAATTACGCATGGGTTGACAGCCTTGCTCAGGCGATGATGTCGTGAACGGGCTGGTGGTCTTCCACTCCGGTCAACCGATAGTCCAGTCCCTGGAATCGGTAGCTCAGCCGGCGATGATCCAAACCCAATAAATGCAGGATCGTGGCGTTTAAATCGTGAATATGAACACCATAGCGGTCCCGGTCGACAATGTTGTAACACCAATCATCGGTTTGGCCGTAATTGATTCCACCTTTGATTCCGCCACCTGCCAGCCAAATGGAAAAGCAGCGTGGGTGATGGTCGCGGCCGTAGTTGGTCGCGTTGCCTCCTTGGCGATAGACCGTGCGACCGAATTCGCCGCCCCACACGACCAGCGTATCATCCAACATGCCGCGTTGTTTCAGGTCCATGACTAATGCAGCCGACCCCTGATCTACTTCTTTGGCAAGCTTAGGATGCCGCGTCGGTAGCCCGCTGTGATGATCCCAGCCGCGATGATAGATTTGAATGAACCGCACGCCGCGCTGGGCAAGCCGTCGCGCGAGCAAACAATTCGCAGCATGCGTGCCGGGAATCTTTGCATCGGGTCCATATAAATCGAATGTGTGCTGTGGTTCGTCGCTGACATCGGTCAAATCCGGCACCGAAGTTTGCATTCGATACGCCATCTCATACGCCGCGATCCGCGTGGCGATTTCCGGATCGCCCACAGCTTCGCGCCGCAATTGATTCAGCCTGGCAATCCCATCCAACAACTGCCGACGATCCTTCGGTTCGGCGCCCGTAGGATCATTCAGGTACAAGACCGGGTCACCGGAAGAACGCAGCTTGACGCCCTGGTGATTGGACGGCAAGAACGCACTGCCCCAAAGTCTTGCATAGAGCGGTTGTGCTTGAGGATCGGTGTTCTTGTCCAACATCACGACAAACGCGGGCAAGCTCTCGCTCTCGCTTCCCAAACCGTAACTCAACCAAGCACCCAGACTGGGACGGCCAGGTTGCTGGTGCCCGGTCTGAAAGAAGGTGATTGCCGGGTCGTGATTGATCGCTTCGGTGTACATCGAACGGATGATGCAAATCTGGTCGGCGATCTTTCCGTGCCAGGGCAACATATCGCTGATCCATTGCCCGGAATCGCCGTGTTGCCGAAACGGCAGGAACGATTTGGCGGCCGGAAACGAGGATTGCCTGGAGGTCATGCCGGTCAATCGCTGCCCACCGCGAATCGAATCGGGAAGCTCCGTACCGTTCAGCTTCTCCAGCGACGGTTTGTAGTCAAAAGTGTCGATCTGGGATGGAGCACCAGACTGACAGAGGTAGATCACACGCTTTGCTTTGGCTGGAAAGTGAGTCGCACCGGGTTGACCGGGCGCATAACCAGGGCCATTAGCCTCGGCCAGCGACGGCGCTGCGGCGAACAGCTTTGGATTCAACAAACTCGCCAGTGCGGCGATGCCGATTCCACTTGCGCCGCGAGCAAAGAAATATCGGCGGTTGGTCAGCAAGTTAGATTCGTTGATGGGATTCATGTTTTGCTTCCATGGCACACAGAGCGTGTCGGCTACTTTATGGTTTGGTTACAAATTCGCTTAGGTTCATGATCATTCGACCAAGTGACGTCCAGGCGGCTAATTCGGCTTGCTCAATTGATTCGTCGACCGGTGATTCACCAACCGACAACAACTTCGCAGCGGCCTGACCATCATTGCGATATTGCTGCAGCCGCCGGGTCAGTTCTGCCGACAGCACTTCCAGTTCCTGCTGCGTAGGTTTTCGACCAACACAGCTTTGGAATCCGTACACGATACGCTGCTGGGTTGCAGCACCGCCCGCAGAGAGGATTCGTCCGGCCAGGTGCCGGGCCGCTTCCACAAACTGTGGATCGTGCAACATCACAAAGGCTTGCAGCGGTGTGTTGGTGCGTGAGCGGCGAACCAGGCAAAACTCGCGTTCGGGCGCATCGAACGCCGCCATCGAAGGCGGCGGCACGGTTCGTTTCCAAAAGGTATACAGGCTGCGGCGATAAAGTTTCTCGCCGGAATCTTGTTTGTAAGTTCTTGAATAGCCCGGCCGGTTATTGATCTCTTGCCAAAGCCCTGTTGGATGATAGGGAAACACGCTCGGGCCACCCACTTCAGAGTTCAACAAACCGGAAACGTGCAGCGCGCTGTCCCGAATCACTTCGGCGTCCAACCGTAACCGCGGACCGCGGGCCAGCAAACGGTTGTCCGGATCAACCGCTACCAGCTCCGGCCGCAATCGTGACGACTGCCGATAAGTTGCCGACATCACGATTGTCTTGATCAAGGCTTTGACATTCCACTGCGACTGCACGAATTCGACCGCCAGCCAATCGAGCAATTCTGGATGGCTTGGCCAATCGCCCTGGGCACCAAAGTCTTCCGTTGTCTTGACGATGCCGCTACCAAAAAGTTGTTGCCAAAAACGATTGACAGTGACACGGGCGGTGAGCGGATGATCCGGCATCACCAGCCAGCGGGCCAAGCCCAGCCGATTCGGTGGGAGTTCGTCCGGCATCGGCGGCAGCGCTGCGGGCGTGCCCGGCTGCACTTCTTCGCGAGGTTTATCGTACTCGCCCCTGAGCAATACGTGCGTTTTCCGCGGATTGGGAAGCTCCGCCATCACCATCGTGGCGGGGAAACCATCAACCACCCCCGCTCTTTCTCGCTCGATCTCCTGTAACCGGCTGGCGGCTTTCTTGACATCGTCTGTCCCGAATCCCTGCAGCAGCCAGTCACGCAATCGAGACTTCTCCGCTGGCGACCGTTTGCCCCTTGGCTTTTGCACAATCGCTGCGATGGATACGGAAACCGGCGGCGTGCTTGATTCATGAACTGCCATCCGAAACCGCGCGATGTGATGCGAACCGCCGTACTTGAAAATCATCCGCACCCGCAGGATCGTGCCGGACGCGTGGCCAACCGGCTCGCGAAACACAAACATCGCAGAACGGTTTTCGATTTTCGTATTTCCATCGACCGCCCAACCCGTTCGGTCGGCCTTGCCGTCAATGGCCAGCGTGACGTGATACTTCTCTTGTGAGTAATCCGCCTCAGCGTTGGCAATTTCAACATCACGAAAGTTGTCCGGATCCTCGCTCGCCGCAAACTGGACCTCGAACTCACTGAGTACAAAGTTACCATTGCTTCCGCGACCGGTGCCGCCGTTGACAGTCGATGGGTCGGTGAGAGCTTCCAAACGCAGCGCGTTAACACGGCCGGCGTCGGTGCTAAGTAGCAGCTCGTAAGTCTCCGTGGCCGGATTGGGACCTGAGGCTAGCACGCTTTGATCTGGCTGGACTTCCAGGGTCGCTCCACCCGCTGACTTCATCTTGGACGGAACAAGCGTCTGCCAATGGTCGGCCCCGTCGGATAGTTGCTGCTCTAGCTGCTCCAGCGACAAACCCGAATCTTGGATGGCGCTAGCGAAAGCAGCTTTGGCTTCGGCAAGCTCCACGTCCAGCAATCGCAGTTGTTGTTTCAGGTACGGTGACGGGATTTTGGCCTTGGGATTGAATCCGTTCAGCCCGCGCTCCGAAATGTTGTTGAAGAAAGCAAAAAAGCGATAGAATTCGCGCTGCGAGATCGGGTCGTATTTGTGATCGTGACAGCGACCGCAGGTCATCGTCAGTCCCATCCAAACGGTCGACGTTGTGACCACACGATCAACCACGTACTCGGTGCGGTACTCTTCGTCGATCACACCGCCTTCGATCGTGATCGGATGGTTGCGATGAAAGCCGGTCGCAAGTCGCTGAGAGTCAGACGCATTGGGCAAGAGATCGCCGGCGAGCTGTTCAAGCGTAAACTGATCGAACGGCATGTTGGTGTTCAGTGCGTGAATCACCCAATCTCGCCACACCCATTGTTCGCGTTCCAAGTCGTATTGATAGCCATTGGTATCAGCGTAGCGGGCGGCGTCCATCCAATACCGCGCCATGTGTTCGCCGTACCGATTCGAACGCAACAGGCGATCGACAACCTTTTCATAAGCGTCATCGGATTTATCACTGACAAAGTCATTGATTTCGTCGATCGTCGGCGGTAGGCCCGTCAAATCGAGTGACAGGCGGCGAATCAGTGCGTAGCGGTCGGCTTCCGGGGATGGCTTCAGCTGCTCGGCATCCAGCCTCGCCAGCACGAAACGATCGATCGAATTGCGAATCCAATTTTCATCGGTCACTTCCGGCGGATCGGGTCGCTGCGGCGGCAGAAAAGACCAATGACCCTTGTAAGCCGCACCTTCTGCAATCCAGCGCCGCAAGATCTCAATTTCGGAAGCCGTCAGCTGCTTGCCCGAATCCGGAGGCGGCATTCGCAGCTCAGGATCGGTGCTGCTGATACGATCAACAAGTTCGCTTTCAGCGGCGCTGCCCTCGACGATTGCGCTGGCCTTGGCTTCCTGTTCGATGTCCAATCGCAAATCGGCTGCTCGTGTCTTTTCGTCGGGACCGTGACAAGCATAACACTTCTCCGACAGTATTGGTCGAACGTCACGATTGAATCTCAACGGCTCGTCGCCTGGCGAAACAGAACCGAGGATCAACAATATCAAGGTGAAGCGTATGCCAAATACCATTTCCACAAATCTGCAAAACGAGTAAAGCGATTGCAGCTCAGCTGCGTGCGATTGTTTGCGATGCCGATCAACGCACCAGGGGTCAATGATTCTACTTCAGCGCTCAATCGCCAAGTGGAGGCGGGAATCAAGTGGATGCAATAAAGTCGCACTCACAACGCGAAATCATCATGTAGCCGGCGATTTGCTGCGCGCATCGCGAAACAACACCTATGGGAGTGGGCTATACTCAGTAACAAGCGAATTCGTTGCCTGAACGTTGTGTAGCAGGGACTTTTCTACTCATTTCACTCCCGATACGATCGATCAGTGGGCTCAAAAAATCAACAAACTTCCACGAATTCCAAGCCGTCGGCAGGACTATCGACGAAAAAGTCAAAATCGGCAAAACGGGCAGCCAACCGCAAAGTCGACGACGGAGACGTATTGGGGGCCAAGTCTCGCGAGCAGATCGCGCCATTGCAGATCCGTGAATCCATTGTCGCGGCACAACAATCGAAAATCGTTGCCGTACGAGACATCGTAGAAAATACGCCGCCGCATGATATTCAAACACTGGCAAAGACTTTGGAAGCAATCATTGACGGTGCCTCACCGGATGACGCTACGATCTTTGTTGCGATCCAGGAAAAGAAAAACTGCTATCCCTTGGCGCAGATCCGGCGACACACTTGATCGGCATCTAAAAAAGCGTGTGCGATTGTTCGCGACCCACAAAAAGCACGCACCAACATCCATTACCATCCCTCCAGCCATCCTTAGAAACGAATAGTCCAGTCACCCGACGAC
>JBFJVZ010000378.1:0-7517 GCA_041623895.1 Pirellulaceae bacterium
TTCTCGGTGCCTACACCAAACCACGAGCGTCGGAAGTCCTAACATCATGCGGTACCCTAAGCCGGACGCTCTCCAAGTCCTGGCCTACGAGATATCTGAAAAGGTTTTAAGACAACCCATTCGGAATCTGTCGGCCCGCGTAGCGGAAACCGATTAGGTTTCCGTTTGATTCAACATGCCGAAACTCTTGACGAGCTTCGCTACCATTACGTTACTTTTCGATCTGCTGAATCGTTCGTTGGATCGACTCTCTGCCTCGTCGGCTGTCGCTTTCATCCCTCAGCTTCTTGAGCCGCGGCAGAGCCTCTTTCGCCGCAGGCCCAATCTTTCCCAGCAGAAACATGGCGTAGTAACGGAGGCGACGGTCGTCTGATTCGAGCCCCTCGAGCAGAACGGGAACGGCATCGGGCCCGGCATCATCGATAGCTCGCAAGGCGCCGCGTGCGGCGTCCTGGTCTTCCTCGCTGGCCAGTAACTTGAACAACACAGGGACTGCTGCTTTCGCGCTGGAACCTATCGCGCCCAAGGCACCGGCAGCTTCACGCCGAACGATCCAATCTTCATCTTGCAGTGAGGCAATCAACACGGGTACCGACTCGGCAGCATCACGCTCGATCTTGGCCAGGCAGGCAACGGCCGCCGCGCGAATACCGCTGCGTTGGTGATTCAGCAATTCAACAACCGCAGCGGCACTGTCGCTGGCCTTCGATCCTATTTCTGCCAGCGACGTCAATGCGGCCAGTACAACCGATTCTTCAGCATCGGATAGCAACGCAGAAAGCGCTGACACAGTTTCCGACGATTCGGCACCAATTTTTCCCAAAGCCGTTGCAGCGGTCGATCGCACGCTGGCATCATGGTCAGCAAGCAGCACCACCAGTGCCGGGCCTGATTCCTTTGCAGCTTCGCCCAAACCCGCTAGCGTCGATGCCGCGGCGCGACGCACATCGACACTGTCGTCCGCCAAAGCGGATTGTATTTCAGGCAAAGCTTGTTTTGCATCCTCGCCCGCTACTGCCAGGCCGCTAATGGCGCGACTGCGTACCAGCGGGTCGCGATCGTTAAGCGATCGCTTCAGCAATTCCCCAACCCCGCCGACATCGGATGCGTTGCTAGCCACAGAGAATATGGCTGCGGCCCTGACTTGGGCACTGGAATCATCAACAAGCCGTCTCAGTTGTGCGAACAGTTCCTGGTCCAATTCTGTGCATCGCCCCAAGGCGGTCACGGCAGCTGCGCGAAGTTCGTCGGATGACTGGTCTAAACAACCAGCAAGCGACTTGACTGCATCCTGCGGTACCGGTTTCATCTCGGCTAAAGCTAGAGCCGCAGCGGTCCTGGCTTCCATCGATTCGTCTTGCAAGGCTTCGATCAGCGGCTTGGTGGCAGCAGGCCCGATGCCGGCTAACGCGCGGGCCAATCCTTCGGCGGATTGACCAGGATCGGCCGACGCCCGTAACAAAGCTGGCACAACGCTCGGGCCAATGCGGCTAAGCGCTCGAGCGATTTCAGAATTGTCCTTTGATTGATTTTTCAACGCTTCGATCAAAGCAGCGGTCGCGTCTTGTGCCCTCGAACCCAACGACCCGATTGCAAAAGCGGCAGCGGAACGCTGTTGCTGATCATCGCTGCGAAGCAGACCGACCAACGACGGAATCGTCTGGCCGGAGTCGTCGCCAAGTTTGCGTAATGCGAGCACCGCTCCGCTGCGGACTTCAGGTTCGCTGTCGATGACAGCCGAGACTATGAATTTAAGCAGTTGTTCACGCGGCAGGTCCGAGCGGACAAGGGCGACCAGCGCAGCAGACCTTACGTCCGAATCGGCATCCGATGCTAATTCGATCAGCCGCTCGTGTGCAACGTCTGGAACTCGATCCACCTTTGCCAGTCCCGCCGCCGCGGTCGCTCGCACATCGTCATCGTCGTTTTGCAAAGCGTCTGCCAGAGCATCCTTTGCAGGGTCTCCCAACCGCGCGAGTGACATTGCAGCTTGTCGGCGAACGTCATCGTTTTCGTCGCTCAGCGCGGACACCAGTGCAGGAATGACTTGATCAGCACTATCCTTCATCCAGCCCATCGCATCCAAAGCAGCGGTGCGATGTTGCGACGATTCGTGTTTCGCAGCTTCGTTTAATGGAGCGACCGCAGCTGTTCCGATTCGCGATAACGCCCAAGCCGCACGGTAGCGCCGTTGTCTGTCACGACTGGCAAAGTTTTGAATCAGCTTTTCCGTCGCCGCTGCGGCCTCCGGCCCGATTCGAGCGATTGCCATTGCCGATTGCATCCATACCTGTTCGTCGCGATCATCCAAACCTGCGATCAGCGAATCCAAAGCCGGAAGCGACTGCCGACCCAATTCTGCTAATTCGTAAGCGGCATCGCGGCGCGTATCAAGTTCGACGCTGTTCAGGTCGGCGGCAAGCTTTTCGATCGATGTCTTGGGTTCGTCGGCGAGGGCGACGTTTGAGAAACAAGTAAGCAGGATGATGGCGATTACCGGCTTGCAGCCCCTGTGCGGCTTCGATTGCAGGGAAACAGAAGACAGCACGTCATGTTTTCCGCCCATCAAATCTGCAGCTCCGCAAGTCGTCCGGTACTGTCACCCATAAAGTCGACTGGTGTGCCGAAACGATCGAGCATCGACATGAACAAATTACACATCGGAGTTTCTGGTGCAACGCGAATGTGCCGCCCGGTATCGATCTGGCCGCCACCGTGCCCGGCCAATAACACCGGCAGATTCTCGTTGTTATGCCGGTCACCGTCGCTGATCGCGCTGCCGTAGCAGATCATCGACTTGTCCAACAGATTGCCGTCGCCTTCCGGAGTCGACTTCAGCTTCTGCAAGAAGTAGGCCAGCTGGGAAACGTGGAAGCGATTGATTTCGCGAATCTTGGCATGCTTAGCCGCGTCTCCGCGATGATGCGAAAGATCGTGGTGCCCATCAGCAACATTGATCTGCCGATAGCTGCGATTGCTTCCCGCGTCGGCCAACATGCAGGTAGCAATTCGTGTGCGGTCGGTCTGGAATGCCAGGACCATCATGTCGCACATCAGGCGAATGTGCTGGCCGTAGTCACTTGGCGTACCCTTGGGAATCGGATAATCGACATCGATGGAGATTTTCGGATCGTCGTCGGCACGCTCAATCCGCCGTTCGACTTCGCGAACACCGTTCAAGAATTCGTCCAGCTTTTGCTTGTCGTTGCTACCAAGTTTCGATTGCAACTTGCGAGCGTCTTCGGAGATGAAATCCAGAATGCTCTTTTTCAATTCTTCGCGGCGAGCTGCATTCTGATCCCGGCCGCGGGCCGCACCGTCGCCAAAAAGTCGCTCGAAGACCAGCCGTGGATTCGTTTCTTTCGCAACTGGCGTCGATTCCGAGGACCAACTGACGTTGGAAGAATACGCGCAGCTGTATCCGCTGTCGCAATTGCCGGCGCTTCGCCCCGCCTCACAGCCCAGCTCCAACGAAGCAAATCGAGTCGCGGTGCCCGCCGCTTGCGCCGCAACCTGGTCGACGGACACGCCCGAGCGGATATTTTCACCCGCGGTTTTTCTTGGTTGGGCACCCGTTAAGAACACCGAAGCGCTGCGGGCGTGGTCACCAGGTCCGTCTCCGTTGGCGCGACCTTTGTCATGCGTCAACCCGCTAATCACCAACAAGTCATCTTGGACGGAGGCAAGCGGACTGAGAATGTGCGGCAGATCGAATCCGTATCCGTCTTGGCTTGGTGTCCAGTCGGGTAGGTGAACGCCGTTGGGTACGAACATAAATGCCATCCGCTGCGGTCCGCTCGCCCCGACTGCGGGTCCGGCAACCGCCCTTGGTGCCAAGGATTCAAGCCATGGCAAGGCCAGCGATACGCCCAAGCCCCGCAGGACAGTTCGCCGTGTAAGCCGACTTTGTTGAATGCTCATTCTTCCCTCTTTGCTTCCCGCAGTGTGAACGGATCGCTGGTGACGATGGCTGTCACGAGCGAGGAAAATCTGTATTCGTTCTCTTTCATTATCGTCAAACAATCTTTGATGGTACAGCGATCGTAAGAACCAAGCCCGCGGCCGAGCGCATAGGTAAGCAGTTTTCCGGCCAAACACTTGCAAAACTGCTCTTTCTTTTCCGCGACCAGGATTCCCATCAAGTCGGACGCTCCAGCAAACTTGCGGCCGCCGGGCAGTTCACCCGATGCGTCGATGTCGAATTTTCCGTCCCTGTCTCGCCACGCTCCAACGCCATCAAAATTCTCCAGGCCGAATCCGAGTGCATCCATGGTGCGATGGCACACGGCACATGATTCATTGGCACGATGCTGTTCCATCTGTTCGCGCAGTGAGCCGAGCGTTTCGTTGCCCTCTTCCAACTCCGGAACGTTTGCCGGCGGTGGAGGCGGCGGCTCGGCCAGAAAATTGTCGAGTATCCATTTGCCGCGTTTGACCGGCGAAGTGCGAGTGGGATTCGACGTCAGCATCAGAATACTTGCGTGAGTCAACACGCCGCGACGTCCAGCGGCTAATGGAACTCGCTGGAACCCATCACCACTGACCTCTGCAATCCCGTAGTGGCGGGCGAGTCGCTGGTTGACATAAGTGTAGTCAGCATCCAGAAACTCCAGCACGCTGCGGTCTTCGCGGATAATCGCTGCGAAAAACAATTCCGTTTCGCGACGCATGGCAGTTTGCAGTTCACCATCAAAATCCGGAAACTTGTTGGGGTCCGGCATCAAACGTGATACGTCACGCAGTTGCAGCCATTGTCCGGCAAAGTTATCGACCAGGGCCATTGACTTGGGATCCGCCAACATCCGCTTCGCCTCGGCTGCCAACACATCATGCTTGATCAGTTCACCGGATTCGGCAAGATCAAACAAACGCTGATCGGGCATGCTGCTCCACAGGAAATACGACAGCCGGGAAGCCAACTCGTAACCATTCAGCTGGCGAATGCCATCGTCGTTGCTGGGATCAGGATCCTGTTCAACGCGAAAGATAAAATGCGGACTCGATAGGATCGCTGTGATCACAGTCTTGAAGATGTCCGCTTCGTTGGCGTCGCGCTGCCAGGCAAACCGCATGATGCCGAATAATCGTTCCTGTTCGTCTTCGCTTAGTGGGCGGCGGAAAGCTTTCGCAGCAAACTCGTTGACGTTTCGCCGCGCGATCTGGACACGTTCGTCATCCGATTTTGCCTGATACGGAAAGACACGCTTGCGGGCCGCTTTATCTTCATAGACACGGTCGGCGATCACCGTTGCGGCCGCGAGATATTTCTCCAGCAGAATCGGGGGGATTGAGAGCACGTCCGCGATGTTGTCGAATCCATTGCCCACATCATCGGAAGGAAATCCATCAGCAAGTCGCAAGTCCAAACCGACCAAATCCCGGACCGTATTGTCGTACTCCGCTTTATTCAGCCGCCTGATGGTCACTCGCCCAGGATGTTTTTCGGCCGTGCAATCAAACTTTGCAAGCTCCGCTTCGATGGCCGCGGAAACAGCGAGCACTTCGTCCGGCGTCGGCTGAGGCTCTTCCGCTGGCGGCATTTGGTGCGCGTTGATCAGCCGAATGATTTTTTCCCACAGCTCGAAATCTTCTTGAACGTTGGCTGATTGGCGATAACGATCCAACATGATTCCGCCTTCGGCTTCGTCGCCGCTATGGCAAGCGACACAGTGTTTAGCCAAAAACGGGGTGATGTTTTCGGCGAACTGGGCGGTGGAGTTCGCTTCCTGGGCAAGCGAAAAAGTGGCACTGACACCACATAGGACTGCCGCGAATAGCCGTACCGCGGACCGCCGACAAGTCTCCACAAGACTTCCAGTAGAAAGCAAGTCGGATACTCCACAACCTGGTTCGACGGTGGTTCGGAAGGTATGCGCGGTCATCTGATTTTGTTCGTCAATTCACGTCGTCGGCCTAGATCCCTTTCTGGGGATACGTCTTGAACTCCGGTTGATAGTGAAACCCCACAACTCGCGTTGAAGTTTCGCCGATCCGGCTTTGGGGGTAGTTCTGTGACTCCGTTCGCAGGGCATCTGCGGGTTCGCCGCAATACGCATTTGTTATCTGTAATTCACTTTCGCTGTCGTCCTGCGAACGGAGTCGCAGCACTACAGTTGTTGACGATACTGAAACGCGTGTCGGATCTAAGCAAAGGACCGGGATCACTTCCTTAATGTCATCAAGTATTGTACCAGGTCGACTAGTTGCTCCACCGTCATCTGCCGCTGCAGGTCTTGCGGCATCAGCGACGTCGGTTGCTTCTTAAACAACTCGATCGTGTCTCGATCGAACTGCTTGTCGATTCCCTCATTGGTACGCAGCGTCACAGAATCGTCCGTTTCACTGATCAGCAAGCCGGCGACGACAGTTCCTTCGTCGGTCAGCACCGAGTAAGTCTCGAAGTTGTGGCTGATCGCGGCATTGGGGTCGAGGATCGAAACGTACATAGCCTCACGAGAAAGCTTGCTGCCAATTTCGGAAAGATCGGGACCAACCTCTTTTCCCTGGCCCCGGACTTTGTGGCATTTGATACAGGTGCCTGCCTTCTGGAACACCAGTGCTCCGGCCAGCGCGTCTCCGTTTCGTTTGACAAGCTCCGCTATCGGAGGCAACGGCTGACTATCCGCGGTGGCGGGCAATTGAAGATGGTGGGCGGCTTCTTCGGAAATCGCTTTGTCATCCGATGACAGCAATACATTGGCCGCGGCGAACTTCAATTCATCGGCAAGTTTTGATTGCCTCACTAATGCCAGGATTTCCTGTTGACCGTCCGCTCGGCGTCCCAGTGAGGTGACGGCGGTAGTCCGCACTGAGACGGGTGCATCAGCCGCTGTCACCAGCGGCAACAGCATCGGGACGGTTTTCTTACCGCCGGCGTGTCCGATTAATTTCACCGCGGCGGCCGCCTTCGTTTCATCTTCGTTGTCGATGACTGCCTGCAGTGTTTGCTCGCGCTGCATCTGAAACAAAAGCTCCGCACCACGCACGCCACTCGTTTCGTCGGAGTGCTCGACGCAAAACGCGACAAGGTCTTCAGCAAGCTCCACCGGCCTAAACCGTTCGATCAGTTCAAAATACTGAGTGGTCCCGGGCTGTGCACGAAGGTACCGCAGGATTGCCGCTTTTGCCGGTGCGGAAGATTCGATGTCAAAATCTTTTAACCGTAAGACCGTTTCGACAATCAGTTTGTCTCTTGGGCTCACCGCAGTTGCATCGTCCCCGAGCGCGATGCCGCAGGTCGAGATGAATACGATGAGGATCGAGAGAATTTTCAAGATTTGGTTTCGGCAACGAGGACGTGAAGGGCATAACAGAGGTTTGCCGGATAGGAAGAGCGACTGGCTTAGGATGTGATTTTAGCCTGGCTTCTCTCTTGAGTCACGGTAGAGTTGCAGGCATGAACGTTTTGATTCGTCACAGCAATCCGACAACTGCGTAGCAGTGGCAGATTATAGCCTGGGGTCAGGATTGCTCGTCTGAGCGAGCATTCCGCAGCCCCAGGGAATCGCGATATCCAA
>JBFJVZ010000379.1:0-7510 GCA_041623895.1 Pirellulaceae bacterium
CCGGCTCGGCGGGAGCCTCGCCTCGCCCTCCCAATTCACACGCCAAATCAAGACGGACAGATCGCCAAGCGGTAAACTTGGAATCCATCCTCACTCACTGAAATCGATCAACACTCAGCAAAGCGGACTATTCATGATCATTGGCGTTCCTACGGAGGTGAAGACCGACGAGTACCGTGTGGCGATGTTGCCCGTCGGTGCACAAGAATTGATCCAGCGCGGTCATCGCGTCATCGTCCAAGCCGGCGCGGGGCTGGGTTCCGGCTTACCGGATGACGAATACGAAAAAGCCGGAGCAGAGATGATCACCTCGGGCGCCGATGTCTTTGAACAGGCCGACCTGGTCGTCAAAGTCAAAGAGCCGCAACCGGAAGAGTACGCCCACATTCGCCCCGGACAGCTACTGTTCACATATTTTCATTTTGCCGCCAGTCGCGACCTGACCGAAGCGATGATCGACTGCGGCGGCAGCTGTTTTGCCTACGAGACGCTCCGTGACGAACAAGGCAAGCTGCCGCTGCTGACCCCGATGAGCGAAGTGGCGGGACGGATGAGTATCCAGGAAGGAGCAAAGTATTTGGAGCGGCCGCAAATGGGCCGGGGAATCTTGCTGGGCGGTGTGCCCGGTGTCGCACCGGCGCATATCACCATTCTTGGCGGCGGGATCGTCGGTGCCAACGCGGCAAAAATCGCCGCCGGATTTCAAGCCGACGTAGCAATCTTGGACGTCAATCTCGATCGCTTGCGATACTTGGACGACATCATGCCCGCCAACGTCAATTGCCTGTACAGCGACCGCTACACGATCTTGGAACAGATCCAGCGCGCCGACCTGGTGATCGGCTCGGTGTTAATCCCTGGCGCCAAAGCGCCGCAATTGGTTCGCGGCGATGATCTCAAGCGAATGAAACCCGGCAGCGTGATCATCGATGTTGCAGTCGACCAGGGCGGCTGCATCGAAACCAGTCGACCGACCACCCACAGTGATCCCACCTACATCGTTGATGACGTCGTCCACTACTGCGTCGCCAATATGCCGGGCGCAGTCGGCCGCACCAGCACATTCGCACTCTGCAACGCCACGCTGCCATGGGCGATTCGCTTGGCCGAACTCGGTGAAGCAGCAACCAAACTAAGCGACGGTCCCTTGCGCGAAGCGTTAAACGTTCACAACGGCAAGGTCACCAACGAAGCGGTGGCCGCCGCGTTTGGAATATGAGCAAGACAGGGGAGGGCGAAGCTCCCGCTGAGCCGCATGTCCACTTCGGGGAAATTCACGAGCTTCGCTCACGATCCATCAACACTTACTTTCCCCGGTTGTGATTCCAGCCCCACACTGTTAACGCTGTAGACGTGGTAGACGCTGTCGTTGCCATTGCCCGTTTCCGTGTCGACCCAGCGAGTTCTTGGCAACGGTTGCTCCGGCGTGTCGGAATACGACATCGTTTGAAAAAGGGGACGCCCGAATCGGCCTTGCGGTTTCTGCGGCAATTGCCCGACCGTCTGACCGTTTCGCTCGATGCGAAATCCTTTGATTCCACTCTCGAAATCAGCTTGGGCGATCCAGGTCAAGACGACTTGTCCGTTGACTCGCCGCGCCGTGACCACGGGTGGTGGCGGCGGCGTGCGGTCACCGACCGCGCCCGTCTTGGTAAACTCGTCCAACTTGATCGCGAATTCGCTACTTGGTAACCAGCAAACCTGCGACGGTTCATCATCGTCTTGCTCTGCGGTTTGCAGTTGGCCTGTGGCAAGGTCCAGGTAACGAGACTGGGAACGATCGTAGGGCTTCAACTGACTTGTATTCGCATCGCGGTCAGGCAGCCGCTGCTGCAAACATTCATCAAAGAATGCGATCGCCAGATATCGGGAATCGCCGCACTCGTGTCCGGTTCTCGGATCGACGGCGATGCCGAACGGCGCGCCGTGTTGACGATACGCGCGCATCATATCATGCGAACCATCCCAGGCATTGCGGAACCTTTCGTGATCTTTTTCTTTGATTCCCGGACAAGCCATGACGGGAACCTGGAACACCGCATCAGGCAATTCCGGTTTCTCGATTTCGCCACGTTGCCAGGCACCAAACGCGGTTCCCGACTGCAACCAGATCGCCACAATTCGATGGGGATGAGAAACCTGCATCAAGCTTGCCCAGAAGCCGCCGCCGGAGTGCCCCCACAAACACCAGGGGACCTGGTTGATTTCTGCATGGCCGGTCGTGTCAGCAAAGCGGTCGAGTGCCTGCAGAAATCGGTCCGCCGAGCCATTTCTGGGATCGCACCAAAGTCGGCAAGAAGCGCCGGCGCGGGCATCGTAGGATGAACCGAGCAGGCCGCAATCCCACTTTTGGGCAACCGCTTGCCAGTGCCAGTCATTGGCCGCCGTCAGCCCGGCATTCGATGCACCAACACCGCAACCGTGTTGATGCACAATGATCCCACGCAGCTTTTGCACGTTTGGCGGAACCCACAGGTAGTAATCGACAAACAATGACAACTCCCCGGACTTGTTCGAGGCAGGGAAGTGCACGTTGTAGATTTTTCCCACCGCCGGCTTGGATGCGTGACGTTGTCGCTGCACCCGAGCGCGGATTTGTTTGCCCAGTTCGATCGCTTCCGTTTGGGCTTCCGCGATCGGCTTGCCCGCTTTCACGCCCGGCCGCTTGTGCCCGACTTCACTGAGCCAGGCATCGTGCATCAATTTTTGCCGCCGTGAAATCAGTGTCATCAAAGCCGTATCCGGCGCGATCCTATTTTCGATTCTCCAAGCGTCCAGGATTGCGTCGGCCAAAACCGCGTGGCCTTCATCATTGACGTGCACACCGTCGGGCGACATCGTGAACTCGGGATCAGTTTTTCGCTTATCGGCAACATACGCAGTCACCGGCCCATGCAGATCGATCACCATGGCGACGCGGTCGGCTTGCTGCATGACCCACTGGGCGTAACGGCGGAGCACGTCGTCATAGTTTTCGTAAATTTTCATCCACGAGTATTTATCCGCGCCGGCGGGCAACAGGCTGTTTTTGTTTTTTAGCGGTAACGCGTCAAAGGCCGGCGGCGTCATCAGAACCAGCTTCGCATCGGCTGCATGTACTTTGTCGATGATTGCGTTGATGCCCGCCTGGTAAGCGGCAAATCGTTCTTCGGAAAACGGGTAGTAGATGCCGTCATTCATGCCGTAGCAGGCGACGACCACATCGGGCTTGATTTTTTTCAGCGCGCGATCGATTCGCTCATGAACATTCGGCCGCGGAAAAGGATGATCGGGCTCCGACAAGCCGCTACATGTTTCACTGGGCAGCCCCAGATTGATCATCACCGGCGAGGGATCATCGGAAGCCAATTGCAACTGTGCCTCGACTAGCGAAATGTAGTGGCCGGCATGGGTGATGGAATCGCCCAAGAACAAAATCTTTTTTACCTGGCGAAGGAACTCAGGCTGATCCGCGTGCACGGCTGTCGTCAGGACTACCAACAAAAAGACAATCGAGATTCGATTCACAACGTTCACCAAGAATTCCGCTGGAAAGAATGATTTGATGCCGCGGCCGGTTCGACCGCAGGCAAGCAACTGAGACAGGTCTCCTATTCAATTCGGGCTGAAGATTGTCGTCAATGGCGTCCTTGGTCGGTTGTCAGAAGTGGACTCGCTGACTACCAATGAGGCATGCCAACTGACGCCAGCCGACTCCGTTTCCAAGAATATCGCCAGTACGTTCGCGAGCGTAATGCCAGCGGGCAGCGACCGCAGCCACACGGCCGCGAAGACCGCAGCCCCAGGAAACTGGGCGACCGGGACCGCGGTTTTCTGGAATTGCTGCGCGAATTTTGGGGTCTGCTCAGCAGTCACCGCCGTCAAGTCGCTTTGGCGCTGATCATCCTGACGGTGGGAATCGGCCTGCGTTTGATCCCGCCGCTGGGCACGAAGTTAGCAATCGATTCGGTGCTAACCACTCCAGCCAAGCCGATTCCCGTATGGCTTTCGTCGTTGCCGTTTCCAGAAGACTCGATGGACCGTCTGATCGCGATCGCGGTCGTTGTCATCGTGATCACGATCATTGCCACGTTCGTCCATTTGACCAGTCGCTGGATGGCGACCAAGGCCGTTAATCAAACTCAGATCACCGTTCGCAGGCGCGTGTTCGAACACGCGATCAAGCTTCCGTTGCATCGTGTCTACGACATGAAGAGCGGCGGAGTGGCTAGCCTGATTCGGGAAGATGCCGGCGGCGTGTCTGACCTGATCTTCAGCATGCTGTACAACCCCTGGCGCGCCATCGTGCAATTCCTCGGCAGTCTGGTCATCTTGATGTTGGTTGACTGGAAGTTGATGGTGGGTGGCTTGTTGCTGTTGCCGGTCGTCTGGGTCACTCATCGCACTTGGATCAACCGCATTCGGCCTCTGTACCGGGACATTCGCAAGCAGCGGCAAAGGATCGATGCGAACGCAACCGAAACGTTTGGCGGCATTCGCGTCGTCCGCACCTTTGCGCGTAGTCGCAATGAATCGTCCAGGTTCACTCGTGAAGGCGGCTTCCTGGTTCGCCAGCAACTGTTCACCTGGTGGTGGACGCGAATCATCGAAACGATTTGGGAAGTTGTCATCCCGCTGGCATCGACAGGGCTGTTGCTGTACGGCGGCTACCAGATCATTCATGGTGAGTTGACGCTCGGCGATCTGATGATGTTTCTGGTCTACCTGACGATGTTGCTTGACCCACTGGCAACGATCGCCGCCAGTGCGGTGGGCTTTCAAAACAATCTGGCCGGCTTGGACCGAGTTTTGGACGTCTTGGAAATCGAAGAAGAACTGCCGAGTCAGCCGGGCGCGGTCTCTCTTGATCGCTCCAGCGTGCAAGGCGCGATCTCGATTCGCAACCTTTCTTTTGCCTACCCGAATTCGGAGACGACGGTACTGCATGATGTGTCGCTGGAGGTATCTCCCGGTGAAACCGTCGCCCTGGTGGGCCGCAGCGGCGCCGGTAAAACCACGCTCACCAATCTGATCGCGCGGTTCTACGATCCGTCCGCGGGTAGCATTCTGTTGGACGGCCGCGATCTGCGCGATATTGAGCTGAACAGCTATCGCAGCCTGCTGGGCATCGTCGAACAGGATGTGTTCATGTTCGACGGCACGATTCGCGAAAACATTGCTTATGCCCGTCGGGGAGCAACCGAGAACGAGATCATCGCGGCCGCCGAAGCCGCAGCGGCCGGCGAATTCATCCGCAAGTTGCCCGAAAGCTACGACACCTTGATCGGAGAACGTGGTGTTAAACTCTCCGGCGGTCAACGCCAGCGATTGGCGATCGCGCGCGCCATTCTGGCGGATCCCCGAATTCTGATTTTGGATGAGGCGACCAGCAACTTGGATAGCGAAAGCGAACGCTTGATCCAAACCAGCTTGTCAGAACTATTGCAAGATCGCACCGCGTTCGTGATCGCCCACCGGCTCAGCACGATTGCGGGCGCGGACAAGATCGTGGTGTTGGACGAAGGCCGTATCGTGGAAGTCGGTAATCATCACGAACTCTTGGAGCGTGGCGGGAGATACCGCGACATGGTCCATCTGCAAACAACGGACGTGCTCTCTGCCCGTGCAAATGTCGGTAGCTGACGTGAGCCCAAGCGTTGTTGGCAACAAGTGTAGACGGACCAGTCCTGGCAGTTCCGATTGCCAGCGCTGGTCCTGGCTGATCCTGGCTAATCCTAGCCTACTTGTAATTCAAACTTTGCTGATACGAATGAATCGATATATTCTACTTTCCTTATCTTTGCTGTTCTTTCTTGAATTCGCCGTGGCTGCCGATACCGATTGGCCTCAGTGGCGCGGCCCGCAGCGGGATGGACACGCCGCCCCACAATCTCTGTTGAAACAGTGGCCTGCAGGAGGTCCAAAACTGAGCTGGCAAGCGGACGACATCGGCCGCGGATATTCAGCTGTGTCCGTCGCTGACGGCATGCTCTACACGATCGGCGCGCGTAACGGAAACTGCTATGCCATTTGCATCGACGCCGGCAGCGGAGACTTAATCTGGGAAACGATTATCTCTCGGGCCGGGACCGGCGACGATTACAACGACGGTTGGGGTGCCGGTCCGCGCAGTACGCCTACAGTCAGCGGCGATCAAGTTTTTGTGCTCAGTGATATTGGTGTGCTTGCGGCGCTCGATCGGATCAGCGGCAACGTGCAGTGGTCTGGTGATTTGGTCGGCGACCACGGCGGCGAGATACCCAACTGGGGTTACAGTGAATCGCCCCTGGTGGACAATGATCGCGTCGTCGTCACACCCGGCGGTAAGAACTTCATGGTCGCCGTCGATCGCCGCACGGGCGACAAGGTCTGGACCAGCAAAGGTATCGACGCCGCGGCACAATACGTCTCGGTGATCCGCGGCACGGTCGGCTCGAAATCCTTTTATCTGACTGCCAGTAAGTCCGGTCTTTATGCCTTTGATGTGGTCACGGGCGAGAAACTGTTTGCCGATCCAACAACCGGCAACGACATCGCGGTCGTGCCCACACCAATCCTGAGCGGGCCCTTTTTGTTTCACAGTAGCGCTTACGGCGCCGGAAACACATTACTGAAACTCACCGCCAACGGGAACGGTATCGACGTGGAATCGGTCTACCACTTAAGCGGCAAGACGATGCAGAACCATCACGGCGGATTTGTTTTGCTGGAGGGCGTGATTTACGGGTTCACCAACACCAATCGTGGCAATTGGATGGCCCAAGAGATGGAATCGGGTAAAACGCTGTGGGAACATCCTGCCCGGCCCAACCGTAGCGGCTCGATCTGTTACGCCGATGGACGGCTGTATTGCTACAACGACAAAGACGGGACGGTGCTGTTGGTCGAGCCGAACCGCCAGGAATTCTTGCCAAGGGGCGAGCTAACGCTGCCCAAACAAACAAGCTTAGACCGGGGCAGGGGAGCCATCTGGACGCACCCCGTGATTGCCAATCAAACGCTGTTCGTGCGCGACCAAAACTTGATCTTCGCATACGACATCGCCCGGTGATGTGGGCCAGACCGCGCGCGGCAACGATGGCGATGTTGCTGCCCGCTACACCTGATCCGATTCACTCGGGCAGTTGGGACAGGTGACAAGAATCGGATGCAAAGCGGCCATCCAGGACGCGTGCTACAATGGGCGGACGAGGCGATTTCGTCGTAACGTCGGCTCGACAGAAATGATCGCCAGTGCCCAACATCATTTGCGAGTTCGCGAACAACCGGTGCGGCCAGCGATCAACATGATCGGTTGTAACGAGAGACCCCGATGACCGCGCGTTTGTCCTGTTACCACGGTCACGAATTGGGGGTGACAGAACCACTAGAATCAGACAGTTTTGTCTGTCCACGGTGCGGTTCGATCACCAGATTGAGACGGGCAGCAGCGATCAAAAAGTCGGGGTCCGTCGACCCCACGATCGATTCCGTCGGCAGTTCGGATGGGCCTCCCCGAGTCGCTTCCGACCTGGCGGAAGCGGTCCCGGAA
>JBFJVZ010000380.1:0-7481 GCA_041623895.1 Pirellulaceae bacterium
GAATGTGCTTCGATCCAGGACGTACTTGCCGCAACCGACGGGATCGACGACGAATCACACGGCGAATTAAAGCGGATGCTGCGGCGCATCGTATCGATGTTGACGCGATTGATCGGACGCGCTGACGTCGTATCCGAGACCAGTTGACGTTTGTGAACGCCCAGGTGATTGCCAGTGGTTCCTTGTCCCTGGGCCTTAGAGGCCGTTCATTTTCAACCATCGGTTTACCGGTGGCTGGCGTTGACCGATAATGCACGTGCCACGCGAAGTCCGCGTCTTCGCTGGCGCAACTTCATTGCGATCAACCATGTGATCGACCGGAAGTACCGACAGCGGGGAAGGCTGTTGGAAAACCCTTACACTCGGTACTCCGGTCATCACGAACATTCTGTGCAGCGATAGCATTTCGGACGCAATCGATGCGATTCTCACTAAAGACATTGATTATCGCCGTGCTTCTTGTTTGCCTCGGTTTGTCACTGTGGACGGTGTCTCAACAACTGAGAACGGTGACTTTGGAGCTACGTTCTCACCGAAATGAATTGGGACATCTAAGTGTCACAGACGCTACGAAGATCAACTTTATCTCAGTGCCACAGCACGAAGACATGAAATGGCGTTGGCGCGTTCGACTACCCAGCGGTCGCAAGTACAACCTTTGTTTCAATACGATCAACATTGCCGAAGAAGGATTTCCTGAACCAAGCTGTACATTTTTCCTCGATGGTGGAGACGAATTCACGGTCACGGTGGTGTGTCACCGCGACCCGCGTGACGATTGGAACGTCACGGCGATGACGACAAGCGGGCATTCACAAGATCTCGGATTTCTGGGGCCTACTCATCTTTCCTGGTTTGAGGGCCGGTCGACATGTCGTTACAGCGTGAATGGAAAGGGTCAAACCACTTCGGTCGATCCCCACGGACCCGCGGATTTGCTTCGACTGCGAATTAAAGATTCGAATGACGTTCCAACGGACGATGGAATTCTAGTCTGGATTGCGGAAGCAACCGACAGATCATAGGCTGAACTTAAAAGCACAGAACAACGCCATGCACGCGGAGCACGGCTTGCGCGGTTTTCCAAAAATGGAAGATCGTCTCTCCGTGCCTGGTGATGGCCGACGTTCTGGCATTGAATCGTACTCGTACTCAGGGCGGAGCCCGGTACTCGTACTCCTACTCGAAACCAAGCTGAACATCACGTCTGCCATTCGATCCGAGATTCACCGCGGGCGGCGCCCGTGGTCGTGTCGCGCGGTTGATGGAGTACGAGTACCGTTGCACTGAGTACCGCTGCGCTGAGTACCGCTGCGCTGAGTACGAGTACGAGGGTTGCGCTCAAGGAAGATTGCGCAGTCGATGGAAGGGGTTCAGTGTTGCGCGGTCGAATGTTCGATGGTAAGATGGAGCTTGGTGTCAACCATCGCGACTCGCTCAACGCTGGCGTTCTGCTACAACGGCGCGGATCAGTTTCCGCCAAACGGATCACTGCCACCAAACGGATCTGCCATCGCACCGCCACTGTCGCCGCCACCGCCGAAGGGGTCGGCTCCGGCATCCGCGGCGCCGCCAAACGGATCGGCATCCCCGGCAGCTCCCGCGCCGCCAAATGGATCGGCACCCGCTGCGGCTGCGTCGCCAAACACATCTGCTCCGCCAGCAGCACCAGCAGCAGCAGGTGCAGCAGCCGCTGCATCGTCTTGGAACGGATTCTTCATGGCCTCGGCAAGCGCGTCATCGTTTTCGACCTGTGGTTGCCCGGTCGCCAAACCGGTGTCATCAGCAAACGGATTGTCCGCTGCCGGAGGCACTGGGGACGGAGAGATCGGTCGGGAGCTGGCTGGAATTGGCGGACGTGGAGCCGTGGCTGCGACCGGTGCTTGGGCCGCTTCAATCTCACGCATCCTCGTTTTCGAACGCGTCGGTGCGCCGGTGGCGGCTTGCAGCCGGGCCATCCGCCGGATTTCTTCTAACTTCAACCGCGCGGAACCTTGAAACCGCGAGAGCGATCGTCCCACAGCAACATTGACATTACCGCTCGCTTCCAACTTGGCGCCTTCTTCCCAATCTGACTCAGCGTCGTAAGCGCGACCCTGTGCGTTAGCAAGGATGCCGCGGAAGTAGTACGCCCTTGGATCGTTCAATCCGCCGTCGATCGCAGCCGTCAGGTACTGTTGGGCCTCGCTGTACCTGCCAGCGTAATAGGCGTGCACCCCTCGGCCGTAGGTCTCTGCCAAGATGGTGTCTTGTGCGGCTGCCGTGGTCGGAGATAGGAAACCGCAAGCGAACATGCTTGCTATTGCCAACGCAGTGAAAATAGATTTTGTCATGCTGTAGGGTCCTCCCCCCTCACCTTTTCGTTGCGTAGATCGAGCTCAGAACGCGAATAGGATACACCGGTATCCTCACCAAACTCTAATTATTCCCGGCAAACTGGGCAAACACTTTTCATGACTTCGCGGGCAGCCAAGACTGGCCCGAGACGAGAAACTGATCGCATTTTTCCAGACTCACCGGGGGATTTGCGCCCAAATCGCGATTCCAGTCTCTTTGCTCAAGCTGCGGGCTTTATCGATTTTTCGGGTTGAGACTCTTTGGTGTCTTGGAGCTGATTGCCGCCGTCGACCTCGGGCTGCCGCGGCGGGGCCATTTGATCCAACAGCTCTTCCACCGCCCGCCTCAGCTGCGGGTCCACGTCCAGGACGTCAGCTTCGCCATCGATGGGACCCGATTCCGAGGCCAGAATCGGGTAGGAAGCCTGTTCCCAGAGTTTTTCGATTTTCAGCCGTGTGTCCCGATCGATCTCCACCAGCAAGCCCTGGTCGGGAATCACACCCCAATCGTCGTCCTCGGTCGCACCCCTGACGCGGTGAATGTTTTTGTCGTTGGGTCGAAAGTAGCGAGCCACCGTCAATCGCAGCGCGCTGCGACCGAATTGGAGTGGCAGAATGTTTTGCACCGTGCCTTTGCCATAACTACGAGTGCCGGCGATCAAGGCTCGCCGGTTGTCTTGCAAACACGCGGCAACGATTTCACTTGCGCTGGCCGAGTCGCCATCGATCAGAATCACCATCGGCTTGCTGTTATCGACCAGTGTTCCCGAATTGGCGTTATAAACCTCCTCGATTCTGCCACCGCGCACGCGGGTCGATACAATGCGGCCCCGATCAATGAACATGTCGCAAACATCGCGCGCGGCATACAGCAAACCACCACTGTTACCCCGCACGTCCAACACCAATGCCCCAAAGTTGTTGTCCAAATCCAGCAAGGCCTTGCGGAGTTCAGCGACGGTTTTTTCACCAAAGCCCATCAATCGGATGTAGGCGATTTCCGGATGCTGGGCCAGCCGATAAACCCACTGATTGTCCTGGTCGCGGTGGTCGCCAACGACCGATTCCAATTCAATTGTCGCGCGGTTGACAGTCAGCGAAACGCTGCCCGTATCTCGGCGGACGACCAAATCAACCGAGGTGCCGACCGGCCCCTTCAACCGATTGCTGACTTCGCGTAAGGACATAGCGGAAACGTCTTCGCCATCAACCTCGATGATTTCATCATTTGGCAGAATCCCCGCCTTGAGTGCCGGTGAACGGACCAACGGCGTTCTCACACGGACGGGCTGGCCCGGCTCGCGTTGCTCGACGAAGATGCCGATGCCGGCAAATTCCTGATTGATGCTGTCCTGAAATGATTCGTATGCGCCGCTGGGGATAAAGCTGCTGTGGTCATCCAGCATCCCCGTCATCCCATTCATTGCCGCGGTCAATAAGTCGTCACGATCAACCGGATCGACATAGAAATTGTTGATCAACTCCAACGCATCGCCCACCATCATTGCGGTTCGCGCGCGGCGATGGGTGAGGTAACAAAGTAAGGAAAGACTGCAGGCCAGCAGAATGATGTTTAGATTTTTGGGCGACATTTCCGCATTGTACCGGCGATGGAGAGAATACGGCATCCTGCCGAATCATTTCCCCCCTGCGTCGTCGATCCTGGTACGGCTGAAATCCGCCTGCTTGATTTCTCAGGTGCCGTCGAAAAAGGGAATCGGAATCAAAATCGCATGTTGCTGCACCCAGGTTCCCAGGCCATCCCAGCTGGTGTACTGCGAGACTGTCAAAAACACCAAGTAAATCCCCACGACTGCCAGCATCAGTAACCGCACGGTCCAGCGAGAAAATGTTGCCCACTTACCGGCCGGCTCCGGACGTCGTCTTGCCCGTCGCAAGGCAAGTCCTTCGCCGATGCGGGCCGGCAGCATGAATGCAACAAATACCAGACACGGCAACCAAACGACTTCCCGCGGTGTGGCTTCGATCTTTAACAGGTACAGCGGTATCGGCAGAATCACCAGCCCAAAGATCATCGCGACCAGCCAAGCCCAGGGAGCGCGTGCAAAGTCGCGGCGGATTCGGCGAACTTGGAACAACGCCGAAAATCGGTTCTCGGCAGCAAAGTTGGCTTGAAGCATCGGTAAATAAAGCAAGACGATGCCCAAGGCGATTAACGAAGCAAAGCCAACCACACCCGCCAGCCCATTGGTCCCGTTTTCAATCATCGCCGCGATCAACATCGCCGGAACCAGCCAGATCAAGGTCCCCGCTGCACCGCGAAAGCCCAGCCAAAACAATCTTGGAAGCTCCAGCGCGGCCGTGAAATCCCAAAGACGATCCGGTAATTCTTTCCATGTCTGCCAACGCAGCCCCTCGCGCAAAAATCGCTTCGGTTGTGGCCACAAATAATCGCGCAACCCTCCGCCGCGCGCCCAAGCCCACAACAAATAACCCATCACCCCGATCGCAAACGCGATAGCCACGATTCGCAACACACGTGCCTGGCCGGAGTCAGGATTGATCAGTTGTGCCAACGATTCCCAGTGAACCAACAGCTGGGTGGGAAGCGACGCCAAGAACACAGCCGCCGCGGCCAACCCAATCATGCCGGCGCGCTGCAGGTTTGGCACTGCTTCGCGAAGTTTCCCACCCGCAGTCAAACGACCGGCCACGTCCAACATATATCCGAAGGCAATCAATTGAATGATCGGAATCGCTGTCAGGACTGCTAGCAAGACCACCAGAGAAACGATACAGAAAATACCCCAAACACACCGCGCGCCAAAACGCAAACAGCGGCGGACCACGCCGGCACGCTGCTGCTCTTCCGCGGTTGCCGGTGCCCCGTCCGCTTGTGTGGGCGACGGATCGTCGCTTGTGGACGCGTGCAGCTCAGCCAACGCAGCCTCAAAGTCACTTGCCGGTGGCGGGGTTTGCTGGTCACCGCCCTGATCAACTTCCAGGGGAAACTCGGGACGATCGACATCCGGATTCTCAGCAAGGACTTTCCCCGTGTGCGAGGCTTGGGCTTCGTCGACGAGTTTCCCGACAATGGGAGACTCGCTGCCGGGAGTTGTTGTGCGCCCGAATTCGTCACGATTCTCGGCGGGATCGGTCACAAATCACCTTGGCTGGAGCGAAGGACGGTGGTGGGTCCGCGAACCTGTTGGTCGTCAGCCTCCGGCTTGCGATGGAAGGAATGAATTGGCTGCGGGAATGAATTGGTTGACCAGCAGGATGCTCACCCCAGTTCGCCGATCGACAGCTGATCTTGGCAGGAAAAAATCATCTGAACACATCGTAAATGATGATCAGGCAAAATATGCGGACAATTGACTGCAGAATCGCCGGTAAATCTTCCCTGAGCCTCTCAACCGCCGCCGTCCGGGCTGCCTGACACATCCTTGGCGTCGCAGCAGCGGCGGCGAGAATACCGTGCATTCTGCGCTTGGGTGGGTGGCGCATGTTAAGTTCGGTAAACCTTGCGGCATCAAGCCCCCGCCATCAAGCGGAACGATGCAATGTTCCGATGCAAAAAGCCATACCGGAATGACCGGTATGCCAACGGCGGGTCCCGTAAATCCGTCTGGCTGTGCATCCGAATCATTCGGCGGGTAACGGGGATTCATGCGACCAACGACCCAACTGACCCTGGCCCCGTGCCGATTGCTTCTCGCCATCGCCATGATTGGCATTTGGATGCAGTCTGCTGCGACAATCCAAGCCGAAGGTTCCATCTCAGAAAGTCGTCAGACGCCGACAGTGTTGGCGATTCGACGCGCGTCTCCGGCTGTTGTCAACATCCACGGCCAGAAGACGATCCGCACCTCCGCCGCCGGCGTGGGCGGCGCAGTTCCCGAGTCGTTCCGGCAAGTCAACGGCATGGGCACGGGTGTGATCATCGACCCTCGTGGCTACGTGATTACCAACTATCACGTTGTCGAGGACGTCGAGGATATTCAAGTCACCTTGCATGACGGCAAAACCACATCGGCCACACTGATCGCGTCGCGGGCCCGCAAAGATCTGGCGCTGATCAAGGTCAACGGCAGTCAACCTTTGCCGACCATTCCCCGCGGCACAAGCAGCGATTTGATGGTTGGCGAAACAGTGATCGCGATCGGCAACGCGTACGGATACGTCCACACTTGCACGCAAGGGATCGTGAGCGCTCTGAATCGCAATGTTCCCGTCAACGACACACAGGATTACCACGATCTGGTTCAGATCAGCGCAGGAATCAATCCCGGCAACTCGGGCGGTCCGCTGTTGAATATTGATGGCGAGATCATTGCCGTGAATGTGGCCGTTCGCGTTGGTGCACAACAAATCGCCTTCGCGATCCCCATCGACCAGGTTATCGAAATCGTGACGGAGATGATCGAGGAACACAACAGCAGTCGACTCACGACAGGTTTGCGAACCAAAGGCGGACCACGCGATGGAGATGGAGTTTCCATCGCCCATGTCTCCGCTAGCAGCCCCGCAGCACGCGAAGGACTGAAGCCGGGTGACCGCGTTGTCCGCGTTGGTTCGCAACCTGTTGACGATCGACTTGATTTCGCCCTCGCCCTACTGAATGCTCGGCCGGGTGAAAAACTCGATCTCCGCATCGAGCGGGACGGTAACCCGATGGATTTGGCGATGGCGACCAGCAAGGCAGCTCAGCCCGCTAGCGGTGATGTTTCCGACATCTCCTGGGCCGTGCTGGGTGTGCGTGCCAAAACCGTTCCCGATTCAACCATTCGCCGCCTGAATACGCGGATGCGGACCAGCTATCGCGGCGGCTTGTACATCACCGCCGTGCGGCCCGGTTCCCCCGCCGACGACCAGGGGATTCAATCCGGCGACGTGCTGCTGGGGATTCATGGTTGGCAAACTTCCAACATGACCGACTTGGCTGGAATCTTGGAACATCCGGACATGCAGAGTGGTCCGCGTGCCAAGTTCTACATCGTACGACGCGAACAAACACTTTTCGGCCATTTGCAATTGGCCACACGACCAGGGGCCTCCAACCGACAATGATCCGCTTTGCAGGATCGACAGCGTCGACGCTTTGACGCCGACGTCCCGGGGTAAACTCGCCAACGCCACCCGCAGCGACGAGTTTACCGACCCAGCCGGGACGCAAGCGTTGGC
>JBFJVZ010000381.1:0-7460 GCA_041623895.1 Pirellulaceae bacterium
CGGTTGATGAGAAGTAGAATGTTGATGAGACGTAGAATGGATAGAAAAGGTTGTTGTCCGGCCGCCAGGCTTTGGGCCGCCAGGCTTTGGGCCGCCGGGCTTTGGGCCGCTGTGGGCCCTCTACTGACCGACCGCGGCTTCCGCCAAAGTCAAAGTGGCCAGAATCGCGGCCCTCGCCCGCACGGTGGCGTTGGCCGTCTCCTCGCCAATATGGAAAGCAATGATGTCGCGACTGCTATCTTGCATCGTGCCGGAGGTCAGCAGCAAATCGAGATGTTCCATCAACGCATTGGGGTCGTCGGCCAAGGCAATTTCATTGCTCAAGTCGAAGCTAACCCGGATTTCCCTCAGCCCGTTGGCGTTGTTCAGAATTCTAAAGAACTCATTGCCGTCAATGATGGCTGCCCGAAACCGATTGCGAAGTCGATTCACCGCAACAGCCGTCTTGATCTGGAATTCAGGCGCAAAAATCGAACCGTTGGGGATCCCCTTTGAAACGCTGTATCCGAATAACTCCGTCGGGATGTGCTCCACGTCGTAAAAGTTAAAGACGTGGTGGTGGCGGTAAGCCATTTGGTTAAGGTGATAATCAAGGTCCGGGATCATGAATCGTCCGTTCAGGTAATCCGATTCACCGCCCAGCGCACGGATCAACGATGCGTATCGAACCACGGGCTCCTGACCCCGCGTGTGTTCGGTCCCCTCGGTCTTAACTTCCAATCGCCAGGGATTGCGGGCGATCGTGCAGCGAATCGAATTCTGTGCTTCCTTATCCAGCAGAATCGCTTTGGCCACCGCCGCCAGGTCGCCCCGCACACCGTTACCGTTGTTATTGAATACCGTGGCAACGCGACGAATGTAGCCTTTTGTCGGATTCGATTTGACCAACCGCTGGATCAACAATCGGGAAACGAACGGACCGCAATTATCATGCTGAAAAAGGTTGTCCAGCGCAGCGCTGATGTCATCCATGCCGGACTGACCAGCCGGCAAGACGGTGCCGTTGTGCAGGATTTTTTCATCTTGATCATGCTGACCCTCGAACATGATCATGGGCTCGTGGTAATTCAGCGCCGAGTAAAACGAGTTTGGATTGCCGGCATAGTGCAATCCGGTAAACACCCGTGCAAACGCGCGGACTTCCTCGTTTCCATAAGTGGCAATCTGTTCCCCGCTGGCGTCACGTTCGTAAACCCCGTTGATCCTCAGTTTGTACAAGCCGATTGTGAATAGCTGTTGAACTTCGCGAGCGTAATTCTCATCAGGATCGCGGTCGCGGCGGTTGCGGACGTGGCTTAGCCAACGCCCCATGATGGGATGTAGGGTGACGTCTTGCAGCGTGTCGCGATAATTCCCCAAAGCGTTGCCGACCAGCATGTCATAGTAATTCACGATGCCTAAATTCTGGGGCTGGCCCGAGGCGTCGATGCGGAGCGTACCGAATCCATTGCCGCCTTGATCGACCGCAAAGATTTGCGCCAAAGCCCACGCCATCCGCTGACGCAGTTGATCCGGACCGGCAATCACCGTGTCCCACCAGGCGTGATACTTGTACCGATTGACGTTGATGCCGGATTGAATCGGCGTGAATCCGTCATCGCTGATCATGGCAAGCACCTTGGGAAAATGCAGGGTGGCCGGAACCATTAATTGTTGGTCAATCCACTCCTCTTTCGCCGCCGCGACGCCAACCCGATCGATCCGCGTTGCCAAGGCTTCCACCTCCGCCGGGATGGGGCCGAAGGTTGCCTGCGCCAAGAACTGCGAGGCCAAAACACGATTCTTGATTTGTTTCGCGTCATTCCTGCTCGTCGCGCTAAATGTTCCAGCGTCCACGACATGCGTGACGTCCAGAATCAACGACACAAACAGAGACCACGCCAATAGATGACGAGAGCGCATGAGAACCTCTCAAGTGGGTGATGAGAAGAAGAGAAGAGATGAGAAGTAGTTGCCGGAAAGTGCATCTTCCGGCGCTTGCAGACAAGTAGTATCAGTGAAGCTATCCTCACAACGATCGTATGTCAACTATTTCCGCTGAAGTTGCGATAGCAACAGATGCTTTCCGCTGACAACTTGTTCAGGCCCGGCGGGCGGGCTGGCAACTGCCCCGTAGTCGAGTCCTTGTTAGATTGAAGTTGCCCCGGCACAAGATCGCAGGACGAGCCCTCGCCTACTTCTACGTCGCGATGTTTGACCGCAATCTCAGCGGCGTCACTTTATGCTACAAGATGATGCAGGCCAAAGTGCACGACACAGTGTTTCCGCAAGCGACATCGACGTAGGCCAGGAGCTGTGCTGGCAGTCGACGTAGGCCAGGGCCTGTCCTGGCAGCAACTTCACCGGGCAAATGCAAAATGAATGAATTCGAACGGTAAGAAAACGATGCACAGAATCCAATCAGCAGTTTTTAACATCCTTCTCATGATCGTCGCGGCATCTGCCGGCTTTGCCGCTGAGACAAAACGTCCGAATATTCTTTGGATCGTCGGAGAGAATTTCTCCAACGATTTCGCTTGTTATGGTCAACAAAACGTAGCGACGCCGAATGTTGACGCGCTGGCCGCGGCCGGCATTCGTTACACCAATGGGTTTTCGACATCGCCCGTCTGCGCGCCCAGCCGCTCGTGCTTCATGCTCGGCATGTATCAGACCACGACCGATACTCATCACATGCGGTCTCATCGCAGTGATGGCTTCAAGCTGCCAGCCGGCATCCGACCGATCACGCATCGCCTAAAAGATGTTGGTTATTTCACGGCCAACGTCACGCACATCGGCCAGGAAGTGATGGGCACAGGGAAACTGGACCTTAACTTTGTCAACGAAGGCAAGTTGTACGATACTGCCCAGTGGGACGACTTGAAGACGCATCAGCCGTTCTTTGCTCAGATCAATCTTCCTGAAGCCGAATACGATATCTATGACCGCAAATCTGCTGACAAGGAACGGGTTCCCTGGGTTGGCGAAGAGTGGCATCCCCAGGTTGCGACCGAGGATAACGTCACACCGCCGCCGTACTATCCAAACCACAAAATCGTGCGGCAGGAGTGGGCGCGGTATTTGAATTCCATCAGCGGAGCGGATGTGCGAGTCGGAAAGATTCTCGCGCGACTGAAAGCGGACGGCTGCGATGACGACACGGTTGTGATTTTCTTCTCCGACAATGGACGCCTGACCGCGCGCGGTATTCACTGGCCGTTCGATCAAGGCCTGCGGGTCCCGATCATTGTCCGCGATGCAAAAAACTTCCCCGTTTTGACCGAGGACGAGAAGCCCGGTGTGGTCAGCGATCGCGTTGTCAGCCTGCTCGACCTGACCGCCACCACGCTGGCAATCGCGGGCATCGACCGCCCACTGGGCATGCACAGCCGCGTCTTTCTGGGCAAGCATGCAGATCCGCCCCGCAGCTTTGCCTTTGCCGCTCGTGACCGGATTGACGAGACCATCGTGCGAATGCGATCGGTTCACGACAATCGTTATCACTACATCAGGAACTACACGCCCGGCGCAGGTTTCGAAACGCTGAATCGCTACAAGGAAAAGTGTTTCTTAGTCAAACCCTTGATGCGGAAACTTAAGACCGAGGGCAAACTTTCCGGCCCACCGCTCGAATTGATGAAGCCGTTTCCCGATGAGATGCTTTTCGACACCACCAGCGATCCGCACGAAATCCGGAACCTCGCGCAATCAACCCAGCCGCAGCATCAGCAAGCGTTGCTTCGACTGCGGACTGCCTTGGATACATGGATGATCGAGTCGGGTGATCGCGGTCACATTCCGGAGCCACCCGAAGTCGTCGCGCCATTCGTGCAGGAAATGCACGATTGGTTTGGCACGCCCGATTGGGTCGGGAAAGAAAACTAATGGTTCAACGATAATGGAAGTGTTACCAAATCTTCGCCTCGTCGCCGTCTCTGTGCTGACAACGGTTGTCATTGTTAACACGGCGGTTGCGGATGAGCTGAAGAATCTTCAGCTCACATTGCCAGAGCATACCTACGCGGTTGTCGGCACGGAGGTGAGCATCTATTTCGACAACATCGTGTTGACAGAAACTCCGGAGAACTATCGCTTCGCCGTGCAGTGCGAAATCGGCCACCGTCAGCAGCGGCGATGGACGGTCACACCGAATCCGGTCGACATCGGAATTTACGACCTGACGGTTTCGGCAAGCGATGTCTCGGGAAGCATCTTGAAAAAGACGACCAGGCTACACGTCGTACCCGCTGAATCCGGCGCAAATCGCAGCATTAAGCTGATGATCGTTGGTGACAGCTTGACTCATGCGACCCTTTATCCAAATGAACTTGCAAGTCTGTTATCGCGGCCGGGCAATCCGGTTTGGAAGATGCTGGGCACGCATCGGCCAAAGAATGCGGCCACGGGAGTACGTCACGAAGGCTATGGTGGCTGGACGTGGCAACGGTTCGTCACGAAGTACGAAGCCAATCCCGACGGCACGCATCGCAAGCGTAGCAGTCCGTTCGTATTTCTTGATGCTGCCGACAAGCCGCAACTGAATATGACACGTTATTTCCAAGAAGCCACCAGCGGTGAACGTCCCGATGTCGCGTTCTTTCTGCTTGGGATCAACGACTGCTTCAGTGCGAACCCCGATGATCTGGCCGCGATCGACGCCCGTATCGACGCCATGCTAATTCACGCGGATCGATTGCTCGGCGCGTTTCGCGCAGCCGCGCCGCAGACCGACCTGGCGATTTGCATCACGACACCGCCTAACGCTCGCGAATCCGGATTCGAGGCCAATTATCATGGCAAATATCACCGTTGGGGTTGGAAACGAATCCAACATCAACTTGTCCAGCGGCTGCAGAAACACTTTGCCGAACGGTCCGATCCCGCGGCCGCAGGTGGTCAGATCTATGTCGTGCCGACGCACTTGAATCTTGATCCCATCGATGGGTACCCCGATAACAATGGCGTTCATCCGAATGCCGAAGGCTATCGACAAATTGGTACCAGCCTGTACTGTTGGCTGAAGTGGTGGCTTTGGAAAGCGTAGAATTAGGGACTGGCCACATCAGCCGGCACGCGTTACGGCTTGTTGATTTAGTAACCCGGCGCGCCAGCCAGGGATGAATGAGATCCCTCGCTAACGCTTTTTTGAAGTTGCGCTACCCGTATTTCGCGGCTTTTGACCAAATCCACAAGCCGGTCAGCGTCCCGGTTCCTTCCGCAACAACCGTCGCTTGATTTTCCACGGGTGATACCAAAGATTAAATTCTGTCAGAGCACCTCGGAGACAAAACGTGAAAGCTTTCACCGATTCCCCATGGGTTATCCACTTCTTCACCGCCTCGCTTTTGGGATTGGCCGCCGCAGTGGCAATCGGCCAGGACTCCAATGCGCAAACGGAAAAGCGGTTTGCCTCCCATTCACCCATGCGGCCACTGCCGCGGCCTTCCGCTGCGGAGACAGGGACGGGACGTCTCCGATACGTCGATAGCCAGACCGGCAATGATGCCAACAGTGGCAAAGAGAACAAGCCATGGAAGTCATTGGCATTTTCGCTCAGGCAACTCGAACCGGGCGATACTCTCTTGTTGCGAGGCGGCGTCTACTTCGAGAAGGTTCATCTCAGCCGATCCGGCAGCGAAGAAAAACCGATTACGATTCGATCGTATCCCGGTGAGTTAGCGATCCTGGACGGCGGTCAACGCGAGTTCATTGAAAACCCGGAGCAGGCTTGGATGCCGAATCCCGATGGTAAGGCAGACGAGTTCGTTTCGACCAGAACTTATCACGAGGCGGATGCGCGACGCGTCCCTTTTCAGTTTTTGCCCGCGGCGTGGGAACCGATGTGGGGGATCGAAGTGGAGCGGCCGCTGGCGCTGGGTCACTTTACCGACTCGATGGTGCCGCTGCACAGTTACCGCACCTTGATTGACCTTCGCTCTGACAATGAATATTGGATTGGTAACAAGCATGAGATGAGCCAACGGGGCATCTATTGTGGTCCCGGCTTGTGGCTGAACCGTGACACTGGCCGTGTGCACATCCGCCTGGCACATCATCGGATGCCGGGACTAGAGCAACGGGCTTATCGCGGCGAAACGGATCCTCGAAAACTAAAACTGTCGATCGCCCTGGGATTTGGCGAAGAAGTTTTGCGGATCAATGGCGTAAAGCACGTGCGGATTGCCGACATGGTCTTTCGCGGCGCAACCGGCAGCCCGATGATTCATATTTACGGGTCACAGCACGTCGAACTCGATCATGTGACTCTTTACGGTGGTTTTCCAGCCCTGCTGGTTAATGCGTCGCAGAACTTGCGAGTGACGAATTCGGCGTTTCGCGGGTTGGCGGCACCTTGGACGTCACGTGCTCATATGAAGTACCGCGGTACAGCTTCGTATCAAATCGTCTTTCGCAACGATCAGCCGCGTAACGAAAACATCGAACTGGCATGGTGCGAATTCACGGACGATCACGACTTTGCATTCCTGCGATTCGTAAAAAATTTGCAGTTTCATCATAACCTTGTCGACAACTTTAACGACGACGGCCTGGAATGCGGCCCAAAACTGCGCGACCACACGTTGTTCATTTATCAAAACCGCATCGGCCGTTGTCTGATCCCGCTCACGCAGCATGAGATCGAAAAGGACGAGGCGCCCTTGGATCACGATCCCGACTCGGGCGTTTACGTGTATCGCAATGTCTTTGATATGCGCGGTGGCACCTACAAAGGACCGCCCGCCGAACCCGATCCATCCGGCGATTTTCTCCACGGTGAAGGCCACCTGGTGGGCGACCACGGCAGCCCGATTTGGCCGGTCATGCGCGTTTATCACAACACGTTCATCCGCGACACGCCGGTCTTTCGCAATTATTTCTTGTTCGGACTGGGTGCTGCGGGTCTCAGGCAAAATGAACGTGACGTGTTCAACAATGTTTTTGTTCAAACTGACCGCGTTCCCGGCGTGACGATCTTGGGCAAGCAGGTGGCGCAACTTCGCGAGGGCGGCAATCTGCTGTGGGGCATACAGGAAGGCCCGCAGGCCAGCGGCGACTTGTTTGGCAAGTTTCGTTCATCGCCATTGTTTGATCTCAGCCGTGAGGTCTATCCTCCGGGTTGGACGACGAATGACCGGTTGGCGAATCCACAGTTCGTTAGTGTTGACGACGACTTGCGACTAGGACCTGAAAGTCCAGCGATCGATACCGGACAGAACATTCCCGCAAGCTGGCCTGACCCGCTAAAAGAAGCGGATGCGAAGCAGCCCGACATCGGTGCAATCCCCCACGGTGTCACACCGGCAGCAATCGGTATCGACGGCCGCCTGTCCATCTTCGGCGAGCGTAAGCCGTAGGCCAGGACCTGTCCTGGCAAGATGATGGAAACAACAGAACCAACGTGACAGCGTAGAGCCTGGGGTCAGGATTGCTCGTCTCTAGCGAGCATTCCGCAGCCCCAGGAATCGTCATTTCCAACC
>JBFJVZ010000382.1:0-7459 GCA_041623895.1 Pirellulaceae bacterium
CATTGAAGTCTTTATTGATCTTCTTGATAGTGACAACAACATTCTGAAGTGGAATGGCATTGGTGTGCTTGCCAATCTGGCCTCGGTCGACCGCGACGCGAAGATTGACAAGGTGCTCCGCAGATATCTTGCGCCCATCAAAGGTGACGTGATGATCACCGCCGCCAACGTGATGGCCGGTGCCGCCAAGATCGCCTTGGCAAAACCAGAGCTTACCAGCCGCATCGAGAATCAAATGCTGAAGGTCGAAGATGCAGAATATCAGACGCCTGAATGCCGAGACGTTGCATTGGGACATGCAATCGCCGCGTTTGATCAGTTTTTTGATCAAGCAAAGGGAAAAAAAACCATCCGCCAGTTTGTCCAGCGACAACTCGACAATTCCAGAAACGCAACCGCAAAGAAAGCGGAAAAGTTCTTGAGGAAATGGGGCGATTGAAATCCATTGTCCAGCAGTTGCCCTGCTCAGAAAACTGCCGGCTGCCCAAATGGAATTCTTCCAGTTGTCTGTTAAAGCAATTTCATCATTGATGTGGGATCATCGGTCGGCCAGGACAAGCAGAGTGTCCGGCTTGAGGCGACGGCGACCGGGCCGAAGGCCCAGCAGTTTGCTTAGCCCAGGCCTGCATTCGCTCGCGGAGCTCGCTCTGCTTAGCCTGGGCTAGTGTAAATTGTCGCCCACTTCGGGGCTTCCTAAGCCGGACGCTCTGCAAGTCCTGGCCTGAAAGATATTTGAAAATGCGCTAATTTCCGAGTCAGAGTCGTGGAAACCTATTCTTTCAACTCGGCCGGCGGTTGGAACAGACGCTGGACGCCGTCTTCGAGCGAGTCCTCTGTTTCCAGGAAGCTGGTGATCTTGGTGGAATCGAAAATCGCTTTCACGAATGGCGTTGGCCGCGCGAATACAATTCGGCTGCCTTTCGTATTCGCTCGAGCTACCAGCGTCACAAATACGCCGATCCCTTCGGAGGTGATTCGCGGCACGTCGGATAGATCCACCAAGACTCGCGACGTTTTCTCTTCGATAATCGGATGCACGATCTTATCGGTTTCGTCACGCAGTGATCCATCCACCAGTCCGTGGCAGCGGACGATTTTGTAGCTATCACTATCTTCGATATCGAGCTTCATGAGCTGGGCAACTTATGCACGCGTTGAGGTCTGCGCTCAGGTCAAGCTTAGTCCGCGGCCAGACGATCCACAACGCCATTTCAAGCCTGGTTGAGAGACTGGCAAGAGCAGGATCCTTCGCCCCAAACAATGGCTCTGCCAGGGCCTGTATCTTTTGCGTTTGACCGACTGCCGTTAATCGAACCAGTCGAGAGACTCCAAGAACGCCAGCATGCGATCCACCGTCAGCCGGTAATAGATGCTGCCCGAGCGGCCGTGGTTAAAGAAGCCGTGCGGCTGGTCTTGGTACAGATACAGCTGGCTACGAAGTCCCGCCTTGAGCATGTTGTGGTGGAATCGTTCGGCAGTGCTAACAGGAACCAGTTTGTCATGTGTACCCAGAAAGACGATCGTGGGCGGATCGTCGGAGCTGATGTTGTGGGCAGGTGAGTACTTCCGATACTGGTCGCCGACTCGACCGGTGCCCCACTCGCCGGGTCCGTTGTCGTAAACCGGATTGAACAGGCACAGCGCGTTGGGTTTACGAGAAACACCATCGACCTTTTGGTCATCCATCATGCCTAGAAACGCTGCTAAGTGCCCGCCGGCACTGCCACCGCCGGCGGCAATGCGATCCGGGTCGATACCAAGTGTGTCAGCGTGAGCTCGCAGGTAACGTAGCGCGTCGGATACATCCTCGGTGCATGTATCCGGTGGATCGGACGCCTTACGATCCAGCAGTCGATACTCGATGCGAAAACAAACCACGCCGCGACTGGCAAGTTCGATACTGTGCTGTGAAAATTGCCCGGGCGCACCACCAACCCAGCCGCCGCCATGAATAAAAGCGACTGCCGCACGCTTGTCGGTCGATTTCCAGTCGTCCGGTCGCGTCCAGTCGATGCGCAGCTTTCGCTCGCCAACCGTCTTGTAGTGGAGAGAATCTTCGCTTGGCTGCCCGTAGGCAGTGGTGGCGAGCAGCGCAAGCGCGAGCGAAAGTAATGACTTGAGCATGGTGTAATGGCTGAAAAAATCGCGTCAACCACCTGCCGCGCCTAGGTAGCTGCGCGGAGGTTACGTACAAATCTCGTGCCTCGGCCAACTTCCGACCTATTAGGCCTGGACCTTCGCCTTAGCGCGGGCTTCGCGCAGTCCGCGGCTGAGGATGTCTCGCAGCATTGGCGAAAAATCTTCATATTTCGCCTGATCCGGAGCACCGTTGCTGAATTGATAAATCGCATCCCGCGGCTTGACGCCCAAAGCGATCAGCGAGCTACTCACCGTTCCGTAGTCGTTGTTGCGGACAACCATGCTGGGCCGTCCAGGACCCACGGGGGCTCGGGCAAAGACTCGACTGGCCACGGCGAGAAATTTGACCGGCGAATCGAGCGTTTGCAGTGTCAGCAGCCGCCGCGCCATCTGCACACGCTGATCTTCGGGATCATTCAAATTCCGTGCCCCCACGATGTTCAAACCGTCCCGCAGCGGCACCACTTCCTGTCGTTCATCGGCGTGGATGCAGTACCCGTTCTGAGCGTCCGCGATAATGATATTGCAGCCTTCGTAGCGGGTTTTGGTGAATTCGGAGTGGGCCCGGTCGAGCGCCTTTTCCGCTGAGGTGCAACGCAGCAAGTCCAGCAGCAACAACCCCCGCGATCGCTGGCCAAACAATGGTCGTTTGGTGACGCGGTTGCAGAGGCCCACGAAGAGGCCGTTTTGATTGACGCCCAGCCAGGTTCCCCCAGCCTTTTGATCGATGCCGCACAGAATTCGAGGCTTACCAGATTGAATCGACGGCGTCAGACTCGGTCTGTCGAAATACTCCTCACGATTGGCTGCAACCAAAATCGGACTCTCGGGGACCAAGCGGTACTGAACAGCCAGTAAGCACATCTCGCAGCTTTCTTTTTCAAAGATCGGTGAATTCCATTGTCCGGTTGCCGCTGGCCGCCCTCAATAAGAGGCCTGCCCAATACGACGATGACCAATGTATCTACGGCTCCCCTTGACCTGCACCCCCTGGCAGGGGGTTTGTCCGGAAAAATCCCCTGAAAGCATGAAAAGCCGCACGTTCTCGGAGACTATGGGTAAACGGCGGGAAAGATTTCTACCCATTCAGGTGGGACGGATCGGGCAATCCCTCCTCGCTTGCCGCCTAAAACCACTCTTTCAACCACAGCTCATCGCTGAACTGGTTGCCCTCACAGTAAATCAACTGACCCGGCCCTAAAGCATTGGTGTCTACACAAGTCCAAAAGCTCGAATCCGCACGAAGCAATGAAGCGAGAACCTGGGGCTGCGACTGACTCGCTGAAGCTCGCCAATCGGACCCCCGGCTACCTTCTGCCGCTGCTCCGCAGCTAAATCCCCTTCGATAGGAACGCAATTAAGTTGTGTAGACACCAATGGTCCTAAAGAGATCCCTCCTCGGCCTGACCACAACTCGCTTCGTCAACCGAGCGTTCAATTTGAATCGTGGCATGGCTGATACCGAATTGGTGTTGTAATTGGTGACTGGTTTCTCGCAGCAGTTGATCATCGTTGGTTGCTGTGGGTTTGACGAGATGCGCGGTCAAAGCGATCTCCGTCGTGCTCATCGCCCAAACATGCAGATCGTGAACTTCGGTGACTCCGGGCAGCGAACTCAAGTAGTCGTCAACTTCACCGATGTCGACAGTGGCCGGTACGGCATGCATGGCCAGATTGAATGACTCATGCAATAGATTCCAGGTGCTCCAAAAGATCACGGCGGCGATGATCAAACTGGTCACCGGGTCGATCCACAGCAGGTTGGTGAAGATGATCAAAATCCCGGCGATAACAACTCCCAGTGACAGCAGGGCGTCCGCAGCCATATGCAAATAGGCGCCGCGGATATTTAAGTCATGCCGGCGGCCTCGCATGAAGAGCATCGCGGTTGCCGTGTTGATCACGACCCCGATCAGCGCCACGACGATGATGGTTGGTGCGGCGACCGGTGAGGGAGCCGCCAGTCGTCCGATTGCTTCCCAAGCGATGCCACCGACCGCGAGCAGCAGCAACAGCGCGTTAAACAGTGCTGCCAAAATTGTCGAGCCGCGCCAGCCGTAGGTGCGATTTGGACTGGGAGCGAGTTTGGAAAGCGCATAGCTGCCCCAAGCCAGCAACAGCCCCAACACGTCGCTGAGGTTATGCCCCGCATCTGCCAGCAGCGCCAGCGAATTGGACCAAAAACCATAGGCGGCTTCCACGATCACAAAGATCAGATTCAGTGCAATGCCGATCGCGAACGCCCAACCGTAGTTGGACGTGGCATGATCATGGTGGGAGCACTTGTGCATGACGAACGAATCTGGGGGGCATGAGCGACTACGGCATCATACGATTGATTCGATTGACGTCATAATGTTTTTCGGCTCCGACCGTATCGGGCAAGCGGGGTTCCCAGGGTCGGCAGGTTCGCTGCAGGACGCCCTGCAGAATCGGCGTCGCGGTCCGCTCGTATTCAATTTTCCCCGCTTCGTGGTCAGGGTGTTCACGGTGCGGGCAGTCGTCCACTTCCACAATGTGTGGTACCAGGGCAACGATGATTTCGCTCCGTGAACGGGTGGCTTCACGTTTTTGAAAGAATTTTCCAATGTGTCTGACGTCACCCAACCAGGGTAGCTTCTTGATCACCGTGCGATCGGTTTCTTGAATCAAACCGCCGATCACCATGCCTTGATGGTCATTGAGCAGGACAGAGGTTTCCAGCTCACGAGTTTCTTCTTCGGGCAGCAAGGTATCCGGATTGATTTGTCCGTTGCTGACTTCGGGTTTGACTTCCATCATCACTTTGTTGTCGCGGCTGATCGTGGGCTTGACGTTCAGCACGACTCCGGTGTCCAGAAACTGAACATCCTGGATGGTGGACGTTTGCGTTACCGTGGCCACGGTGAAGCCCAGTTGCTGGCCGACTTGGATTTTTGCCTGTTGGCCGTTGACCACCATGATTTTCGGCGACGCCAATGTCTTGGCATCGGTGGTCGTTTCCAGCAGTTCGATCAGCGCGTCGACATCCCGACCGCTGATGCTGGCGAAGTAGACCGCGTCGCCCGTGCCGACCATGCTGGTTAATCCATCGGTGCCGACTCTCAAGTCGCGTCCCAAGATCGCTGCGAAGTCGATGCCGTGCTCAAGTTTGTCGCTTAACTCGACTTCCAAAATGCGCGCTTCAATCATGACTTGCCGAGGCGCCCGATCGACCTGGTAGATATAGCTTTCGATCTGCTTGATCGATTCGGGAGTATCGACCACGACGATGGCTTCACTGGTTTTCAGATTGTCTTGGGAATCCAGAACACTGCTGTACGCATTGCCAATTGGCGACAGCAATCCTTGGACGGTTGGCTCCAGGGTTTGCGCGCGGGCAAAATCGAGCGGGAATAAACGTAATTGTCGCGCGTCCGCCGGTAACTTGTTCGCCGAGTAGACAAAGATCACATCGTTCTCGACCTGGGCACGCAGCCCGCACATCTTGAGCACACCGTGCAAGGTCTGGTCCGGCGTCAAGCCTTCGACGTTTGCGGTCACAACACCGTTAACATCCGGCGCGACCAGAATATTCATGCCGTAACCGCGAGCCAGCATCTCCAAGACCGTGCGGACATCGACAGTGTCGACGTTGAGCGACACAGCTGGTTCATTATTGGCTGCCGGTGGGGCATTCAGTTGCCAATTGGCGGCGATCCGTTCCGCTGGTTCGATCGCTTCATCGGGCTGACGAATTGGCTCTGGCCGCTGAGGTTGTTGCAACTGGTGATTTACCAGCGGCAGGTCAACGGCGTCGGGCTGCCGAATCGGAGCCACCGGCGTAGCGGCAATTCTGGCTACCGGGTTCGACTGCGCTTCGGTGATTGGCGTCGGTTCCGAGACGTTGGGATTTGCAACGTTATTGGAAACTGGTTTTACGGCTACGGCAGCGATTGCTTCTTTTGCGGTGCCGGCGACCGGCTGAGGGGAGTTTTCCGCAACTGAGTTCGTGGAATCCTGTGTAGCGAGTTTCGTGAAGGGCTTGACGTTAACCGTGACACGCTTGGCAGCGAGATTGGTTTCAGCAGCAGCGGTAACGGCGGTTGAGACAGTCTGCGGCTCGGGCTTGTCTGTCTTGACGTCAAGCAATTCGCCTAAATCCTTTTGTGGCAACAGCGGTTTCGCGATCTTGCCGGTTTCTGTTTCCGCATCCCGTGACGTGGCCGAAGGCGTAATCAGTGAAATCGGTTTGGCTCGCAATACCTTGGCTTGGGAACCCTCACGGTGCTCCGGTTGCGAAGAGTCGACGGCCGGTTTTGCCGCCAACGCCGGAAAGGGAAGCGTTTTGACATGAACCTCTTCGGAAGTCGGGTCGGCGACTGGCTGAGGCGGATCGGCTTTGTCGTTAGATTCTAAAATGGAGACAGCCTTCGACGGTTCGATGTCTCCCTGTTGCTTGCCGTCTTGTTTTGTCGGGGCACTCGGCATGCTGGTATCAATCTGAACCGGTGCAAAATAGTCGCCCGTGTGCGCGACTTGTTTGAGTCCGCGAGCGACGATGTCAGCAACTTTTTCCACAAGCTCGTATTGGGCATTAGCGATGCCGGCTGGCTTAGCGTCCGCGCCGAAACCGGTTTTGGAGCCGCGGCTGGGAACATCGCCCGCCGGCTTCACCGCCTGATTCGAGTTGAGCTGGGCCGGTTGTTGAGTTTCCGTTTCGATGATCTTGTTGATCGACGACTTGACTTTTTCGTTGCGCTCCAGCCGATAGAGCCCTGGCAATGGCGTTGTTGCCAGAGAGACATTCGTTTCGTCTTCGTCCAACGCAGCAAAGAAACGGATCTTCAGCGGTGCTGGACTGTCGGAGCTAATTCCTTCTGCTCCAAAGGCTGTCGTTTCAAACACGAAGGTTCCCACAATCCAGGCAATCGCCAGCCACAACAGGACCACCAAGCGGTGAACTTCGTGTCGTTCTGCGCTAACGGATCGCGCTCGCATCCGATTTCCCAAATGCTTATTCATCGAGTGGTCGTTTCGGCAAGATTTGCTTTGATTCATATCCGACACTCATCGGTTTACGTGGTCATGACCAGGCCTACGGCCGCGATTAACTCGCTTTTGCCGCATCGGGCACGAGGCACAATTTCGTGCGCAGGCCATGGCGTACCGGAAGCATCGGTCGGCATGATCGTTTCGGATAAGCGGCAAAGCGCGAACACGCCGAAGGTAGCGGTCACACCGGGGTTTTTCTCGGCAATACCATGACGAGCGTCAGCACCTGCAAAGCATCGCCAGCCCGCAGGGTTTGCCAAGCCGCGCCGCGAATCTGATACCACAGCAATTCACAGTCTTGATTTGC
>JBFJVZ010000383.1:0-7432 GCA_041623895.1 Pirellulaceae bacterium
CGATTTGCGGCTCGGCGGGAGCCTCGCCCTCCCAACCATGTGCTGGCTCGGCAGGAGCCTCGGCGGCCCATCGATTTGCGGCGCGGCGGGAGCCTCGCCCTCCCAGCGAGTTAGGATACGGTAGCGAATCTGAGTCAAACGAAAAGAGCCGGCCCAAAATGGGCCGGCTCACGCGCGACTCTTGCTGGTTTGGAAAAACCCCAACTCGGGCAAGCGAGGCGGACGCTTGCCTGAGCGGGGCGTCTCCGGGCCCAGGCAAGAGCCGAGAGATTCAATGGACCAATGCCCGGCTTACCGAACCGGGCGCCCCGCCGCCGATCCGAAAGGCGGTACGGACGACGACGGGGCAGCGGTTGGTAGATCGGGGTTCTTGATCCTTATCCCATTACCGGATGGCTCCGCCAGCGATCGCATCCGACGGATAGGCATGCATGCCATGTTCGGACACGTCCAATCCTGCTTGTTCCTCTGCGGCGGATACCCGCAGCATTCCGATTGCCTTGAGCACACCAAACACGATCAACATCGTGCCAAAAGCCCAGACACAGATGGCGGCCGAGCCAATGATTTGAGCAACCAACGGTTTGCCGCCGAAGATTCCCGCTGCGATGCAGCCCCAAATGCCGCACAAGCCGTGAACGGGCCAGGCACCAACCGGATCATCAATCTTGAGTTTGTCCAGCAAGACGACGCCGATCAGTACCAGCCCACCGGCGATGAATCCGATGCCGACCGCACTGGCGTTGCTGACGCAATCAGCGTTGGCAGTGATTCCGACCAATCCTCCCAAGGCTCCGTTCAAAGCCATGGTCAAGTCGGGCTTACCGAAGACTACCCAGGCCGCCAACATGCAAGCGATGGCACCGGCGGCGGGAGCAAGCGTTGTATTGACGGCAACCAACATCGTGTTGACGACGCTGTCGTAGTCTCCGAAGGCGAGCACACTGCCCGGATTGAATCCGTACCAACCGATCCAGAGAATAAAGACACCAAGAGCCGCAAATGTGATGTTGTGACCCGGCAGGGGAACGCTCTTACCATCGGATGTGAATCTTCCCAGTCTTGGCCCCAGCATGATGGCACCCGCAAGGCCGGCGAAACCGCCCACCGCGTGCACGACGACACTCCCCGCGAAGTCGTGGAAACCCAGATCGTGCAACCAACCGTATCCCCATTTCCACGATCCACTGACGGGGTAGATCAAGCCTGTGAGAATCGCGCTGTAGACCAAATAAGCGCCAAATTTCATTCGCCCGGCAACGGCACCCGAAACGATGGTTGCAGCCGTTGCCGCAAAAGCGACTTGGAACAAAAAGTCAACTTGCGGATTAAAAGTATCCGAGATGCTGCCTTCGCTAATGGCAAAGATCCGCGAAGCGTCAATCGCCAAGTACTCACCGCTCGTGATCTCCTCGGTGAAGCCCGGATACATGATGGCATAGCCGACAGCAAAGAAGAGTAGTACTCCGACCGACAAATCCATCACGTTCTTAGCCAGAATGTTGACGGTGTTCTTGGCTGAATTCATGCCAACTTCGACCATCGCGAAGCCGGCCTGCATGAACAGCACCAACACGGCACAAATGAAAAGCGTGATGTTTTCGATAGCGAACTTGTTGGCGGCAGCTTGATCCAAATCGGCGTCACCTGCGACGGCTGCCTCGACGACTTCGGTTGCCGCGACAACCTCATCCTGAGCTGAAACAACCGGCGCAAGTGACGTCCCGATTCCCAACATCCCCATAAGGAGTGCGATTGTGAGCATGGGGGCTCGTAAGATTCGATACATGAAACGTTTGCCTATCTCTCTTGTTGATAAAACCTGAGCGAGCCGTTTGCACGTTGCTAACAGCGTCGTCGCGCGTCGGGTTTCTCAATCACAGCGCCTGCCCGGGCCTCCGCAGTATTTCGCTCGAGAGCTGGTGCTCAAGAAATCGCTTCGCCGACGGTTCGCTGGGCTGAAGCAACCGCCAGGCCAAATCGTCGAAACAGGCGAACATTCAATCCGTAAGCCAATGTTTGAAAACGACTTACGAAAACAAAAAAGTTTCAATCCGGGGCCAATCGCTACGCATTGTCGCAGGCGAGTTTGCTAGAGGTCTATGCAGGCAACGACGCTTTCGCCAGCTTGTTGAGCAGAAGCGCGGACTCCGCAGGAACCTCTGCAGGGTGGTCAGTTCACCGCCAGAGATGCCGCGGTGTCACGTTAGCGTGGGGTAACGAAAAAACGACCGCCCTTCGATGCTGAAGGACGGCCGCGCGGGAAATCATGGCAAGTCGGCACGATGCGAAGCAATCAACCTGCCGCTTTTTTGTGCAGCAGACAGCAGACTCGCAATTAGAACAAGAAAATCGTGTCGATCCCAAACGTGGTTTGATCGTCGTCGTTGTTTTCCAATACCGAGTTGCCGGCAGCGGCGATGGCGGCAGTGTTGGAGACCCAGTCCCAACGAACTTCGGGGCGGACCAGCACGTTGGCGTGCGGCTTGTAGTTCAGGCCGAACGTCAAAGCGTAGATGTCGGACTTTTGCGGCGGATCGGTATAGATGCCCTGGTTCTGATACCACTCAAATCGGCCGCCAAAGCCCCAACAGTCGTTGTGCTGGTAGATCAGGTAGTTGTTATATCCAACGGTTTCGCGGGATTTCGCTCCATCGGGTCCTTCCGCCGTCAAGAAGTCGCTTTGCCCGATGTAAGTCAGTTTGTCGCTCAGCGAGTAGCTGCCAACGACCGAGTGCATGTAGCCTCGCTCGCTTGGTGAGCTGATGCCCCGCGTCTCGCCGAACCGGCCGCCAACAGTGGCATAGGTCATGTTCAGTCGATCGGTCACATCCATCGAGATCCCACCGAGGAAGGCGTCACCGTTGTCCTCGAAACCGCTGTCCCAGCCCAACACATAACCTCCATAGACCGTCACCTCGTCGCCTGGTGTGTAGGTCGCCAGGGCACCTGTGTGAGTGAAGGGCTCGCTGTTGTACATGGTGTAAGCGTGGCTGTAGAAGAAGTTGTCGGGTGCCGTGACGACTTCCCAACCAATGATGGTGTAGAAGTGACCAAGCTTCACCGACATGTCACCGTAGCCAGCCTCCACGTAGAGCTGCGGAATCGCGTGGCCGTAATCATTGCCGTTGTCCCAACCGTTATCCCAGTGATTGTTGTCGATGCCAAAGGCTTGCGTGTCCGGACCGTCTGTACCATAGATGTAGTCGATGCGGCCGCCGATATCATATCCGTTTGACGTATCGATTGCCTTCTCGGCAAACAACCATTGCTGTTGCAATTGGACATTGTCAGCCCGGCTATTGAACAGCGGCAGGGCTTTATCGAAATAACCGATCTGAGTCCAACCGCCCATCGAGAAGCCCTTGTACTCGCCGAACAATTCGTAGGGATCACCCAGGTCGCACTCGCAGCCACCAAATCCGGCTGCCAGACCGCAGCCGCCTTTACCGGATGTGCATCCCGAGTCGCAGCCTCCTTCACAAGTCGCGATGTACTCGGCACCACAACCACAGGGAGCCGGGCAGCCAAACATCGGCGCCGGCTCACATCCGCACTCCGGTGCTGTCGGACAGCCACACGTCGGCAATGCCTCACATCCACATTCGGGTGCCGTCGGGCAGCCACATGTCGGAAATGCCTCGCATCCACACTGGGGCGCCGTCGGGCAGCCACACGTCGGCGCGGGTGCGTTGCAGGCTGGTTCGATATCGCAGCCGCACAATGGTTCGGTGCAGCCGCAAACGGGCTCGGCAACAGCATAGCCCGGAGTTGCGGGACAGCCAGCTCCGACATCGCAGCCGCACGCCGGATCGGCACAGCCGCATGCTGGTTCGGCCGCGCACGTGGCTGCAGATTCGCAGCCACAGACCGGATCATCACAGCAGCTGACCGGAACGACTGTTGGGTGTTGATTGCCCGCTACCGGTTGATAGTAAGCATTCTGGGCATCTTGCGCGCTCGCACCACTTAGTAGCACGCCGGTACATAACAGTGTCAAAGTGCGGAGGGGGTGTCTCATCATGATCTGATTCTTGTTCGATTTCTAACTTCCGGATCCAACGTCTCCCCAGCGTTTGGACCAAGTCGTTAGCGGATGTGAAACATGTCCAACGATCACCGCCTGTGGCACCGGAGCGGGAGAGTCCGCCATCACTGGACGTGCAAAGAGACCACCAGCCTCGATTGCTAGGTGCTGTATCGGCCCGAACTTTCGGCATGATCTATACAAGCACCCCATTTTTCCTGAGCAGAATCACTGTGGATCCCGCATTCTGTTAAGCGGTATCGATCAGGCGGACCTTGCGTCCCTCGATGTTGATAGCATTCGCCGGTTTTCGCGCACAATCACCGAGCTAGACCAATTTCATCATTGGTAGGCGGGACCTTGTCCTGACGCCTTATTGCCAGGACAAGGAGAGCGTCCGGCTTAGGAAGCAATTGTAAGCTTGGGTTCTTTTATCAGTCACGGTGTTGGTAGGCATCGACGTTATCGTTCGTCACAACCAGACGACAACTGCGTAGCAGTGGCAGCGTAGAGCCTGGGGCCAGGCTTGCTCGTCTGAGTCGTTTCCCTGGGGTTACACAACTTCGCTGACGCTCGTTGTTCACCCCAGGCTCTGTGCTGCCACCACTCCGTGGTTCTTCTTCGTGACTGTTGAGTTTCGCACTTCCTAAGCCGGACGTTCTCCCTGTCCTGGCGTTTATTTCCAGGACAAGTCCTGGCCGACGAGAATTCTGAAAATGCGCTATTCGCTGCAAGCATTGGGGGATCCCTGCATTGCCAACTCAATCGCTTCGGCTTGTTTTGCGAGCCGACGGCGACTGCCCCGCGAGGTTACATGATCGGAGCTGACAACAACCGATCTGTCGTGATTAAAACTGGACCTGGAATTTATCAGTCATGGACTCGCGAATTTGTGCGTTGGCCGTTTCGATATTGGTGATGATTTGCGTGATCGTGGTGCCGGCTTGCGCTCGCGATTGGAAACGAACCTGCGTGGCCGCCTGGCCTGCTTGCCGGATCCCTGATTTCATCGCGCCGTAGACGCCGAAATGGCGGGCAGCGCCGTACGCGGCATTCGTCTCGCGTCGCCTTCCGTAGTTTCCTCCCACGCTGCCGTAGCCATAGCCGCTCTGCCAGTTATTCTGACTGACATTGCCGAGCGCACCTCCGTAGATTCGCGAATTGCTCGCCGCGCTGACTTCCGAGACACCTTCCTGGATCCCAATTCCCTTGAGCGCCAGCGAACCGTTGTGCAGTTGCTGCGAGACGTATCGGCCGCACTGCAACATTTCCTTGTCGACTTTCAGGGTCGGTAGCCGATCAATTTTGACAGCGTAGCTATCCATCCATTGAGCGAGCTGGCCGATCGTCTTCATATCGTGCTTCTTTCGCTTCAGGTTTTGAAGCAGAGTTTCCATCGACTTGAGATATGCCTTGGTCGCCTCCACGGGTGTTTTTGGCAGCGCTGGCTGGGCACTGGCAGCTGCCGTTGGTGGGGTCGCTTGCGGGGTCGCTGAATCCGAACTGCCCCGCGGCGCTTGTATCGCTGACGTCTGGGCGTGAGCATGCAAGGCCGGTGACGGCAGATTGGTCAAACTGTTCACGCGCATCAAACCTTCTTCCGTAAATGAGCCCAAGAGAGCGATTCGATTGCCCTTGACCTGGGGATCCCAACCAGCGACCTCGTCCAACATCACTCCGTAGGCTGCCAGTAACTCCAGCATCAAAGGTTTTGCGATGCTGGAAACAATCGTCGCGTCCTCCCCAAAGTCGAACGCCAGTTGCCCGTACGCTTTCTCGCTAAAACTCATCGCCAGCGAGACTCCTTTGATGCTGGCGAGCAACTTGGCCACTTCCGCCTTGTCAACCTGCGACTTCTCCACCGATTCAAACTTGTCCAGGCCTCGCGCGATGTCATCTGTGGAGAAAGCGTCTTCCAGATGCAGAGCCATGATGACTTGCGCTTTCGGCTCCAAGTCGGCAATCGTCTCTCTCATGTAAGGAGCAATTTCACGATTCATACGTTTGACCCAGTACGAAATTTGTTGCCGATTGCCCGGAGCCATCGAGCCCCACAGTTTGTCGGAGAACTGCAGCACAAAGCTGTCGTCCGGCAGGCGAACCGCCGGAATCGATTGCAGCTGATCAGTCGCGCCGCCGAGTTTCTCGGCGATGCTGGCCAAAGTCGGAAAAGAATCCATCTCGGAGATCGCAACTTCCCAGGCGGCCCGCATCACATCGGTATCCAATTGGGAAGCGAGCAGAAGTCGTTTCGCATGCGGCGGTAACGATGATTCGCCCGAGGCAAAGCGTTCAGCCCGTTGGGCCTGCATGCCTTCGCGTTTGGCAAACTCGCTGGCAAAGATTGCGTCTGCGTCAACCAGGACCACGGCGTTGGCAGTTTCGGGGACGTGACGAAGCATGTCCTCAAATCGTGAACCGGATCCGAAGGGTGCTTGCGCGAAAATTCCGCCGGCCCACGTTAGAGCAACCGTAGCCGCCAATAAGACTCTTGAAATACTTTTCATTGCCATCTTGCCTGTTTGGGATTGAACGCAGTTTGTCGCGACGCCGATGGAATTAAGATCACGTCCGCAGCGAGCGCAGAGAACCCGTAAAACTACGTGACCTAGTAAGATTACTAGTCGCCACTGTTGGAGATTGTCAGGCAAGTGGGGCGGGGCCGAGCTGCACTTTCTGGGCACGATTCTCATCTTCCCCCGCTTCGTTCTACATCAGGGGTTCAGTTCTATTGATGGTATGATTGGCGGGTACCATTCGCTTGCTGGTCTTTTATTGCCGTATGTGTCGCCTTTCGCAGATCGTTATTCCTTTCCAATCGCGCACTTGCTGCAGTTGTCTACTGGCCGCGGTGCTTTTGCACGCGCTAGGGTCAGGCGTTGCGACTGGCGATCAGCCGATCAGCCTCCGCAGTGATGTCCCATTCACCGACCACGTGCACCGACACTACAGTGATCGTGAGGGACTGTTCGATAGCGTTTTTGTGTCGGATTACGCTCCGAAAAGTTGCCTCGCCAGCGACGGAAATCGGGCTCTTTGCCTGTCATTGACCAGCACACCGTTGTTGGCGCAGGACGAAGTCGAAGCGCCACGAGGTGACTCGACCGTCGCGCCGGCGAGCACGATTTCCGCCGGCGAGGGCGAGGTTCTCGTTCTCTATGGCTTGAGCAGTGAGATGCCGGCCTATACCGAGTGGTCCGGCGGCATCCGGGAAGGTTTGCAAGACGCCCAGGGAAAAACACCCAATATCAACGTCGAGTTTCTGGACCTGTCCAAGTTTGATGACCAGGCGCACACCCAATTGTGGCTCGAGCTGATGCGACAAAAATACGCGCAGCGCGACATTCGTGTCTTGATTCCTGTGTTGGGGGCCACGCTGCGATTCGCGACAGCCCATTTGCGTGA
>JBFJVZ010000384.1:0-7423 GCA_041623895.1 Pirellulaceae bacterium
AAGTGCGGTACTTCTTGCCCTCCATCATCGCCGCTGTTGACAACTAAGCGATATCCCCCGTCCAATCCTTCGGCGGCCGCAATCTTGGATGCGGCAATCACACAGTGCCCCATGATGTGCTCATCTTCTTCGCTCAAATCCGCCAGTGACATGATTTCCTTTTTTGGAATCAGCAAAATATGCGTCGGCGCTTGTGGTTTGATATCACGAAACGCCAAACAGATATCATCTTCAAAGACAATGTCGGCCGGGATCTCTCGATCAATGATTTTCGTAAAAATAGATGGCATGGATGAACTCGCAAATTAAGCGTGTGTCGAAGGTGGCAGGTGGGTGTTTTTCCGTCTGCTAAATCGCTGCTTGCCAATCCATCGATCTGATGGTCGGCCTGAGATTCTATTTTGCAGTTTTCGCAATGTGAAAGCCGGCATTTAGTACCACTGCATGGCGTAGTTTTGGAAACTCTTGATTGCTGCTTGGCGATCGGCCGTGCCATCAAGGTAGCCGGTCCACCGAGATTGGTGCTTCCAAAGACGGTCGTACAGCAAATCCGTTGACGCTTGAAACTTCGTCCAATGCCAGTCGCCTGCTGATTTCGCTTCAATTTCCAATTGCCGTTGTGCCAGCAGCGCCAACACGCCTTCACGAATGATGGGATCGTTCACGCTGGTCAATCCAAGTACCGGAAACACACCTTCATCGTCGATTGGCTTGACCGCGATCATCACCGATGGATGTAAATAACCGCGCCTTACCTGGGCCGCATTGTAACGATGAGCCACGTAGTCGACTGGAAACAGGCTGTACACGATCACGGTCAAGGCCAGAGCCAGCAATTGGCCGCGGATCAACCACCAAAAGCCACGATTGCCCACGATCTTGAAAAGTACCAGCACGAATCCGACCACCACGACCGTGATCCCGAAAAACCCGACCGTCCGCAAACGGGTCATCCCATTGTAGCCGACGTAAATCAGCAAGCGGTTGTAGACCGCTGCGGCCAGCAGGAAGTTTTGCAACGACCAAATCCAGGTCAAACGACGAACCCAAATCAGCCGCGCGTCGCGCAGCATCGATCCGCTGAATACCAACGACAACAAACCTGTCGCCAACGCCAGCGCCAATGTCAGCCACGCCGCTCCCTGATGTGCGTACCCGGCATAGTAAAAGCCGGGTGGAAAATCTCGCCGCCACAGCGTCTGGAATTCAAATACCAAATACACCGCAAACAGAACGATCAACGTAATCAACGTGTTTCGATACGCCGCGAACAGCCGCGCCGGTCGCATCTCCGCCGGATCAAACGAGAGTCTCGTATCAGCCGGACCGATGCGCGGCATCGGTAACAACGGTCGCAATAAGCCGGCGCCCAGCACGAAGGCAAGCAAACAAAAAGGAATCTCCCAAATCGACATGCCTTCGATCCAAAACCACATGCGGTCGGCAAATCGAGTGAATTTCCGGGAGACCCAATCCAACAAATTTGGATTGGCCAACACAAAGATGCCACCAAAGACGAGTACCGCGGCGAATGGTAACAACCAGTTCGCTGCTTGGGGAGTCCGGATCGCCTGGCGTTGGGGGTCAAAGTTGCTGTGATCCGTTGTATCGCTTGCTGCGGCGTTTCCGATCGTTGGGGGTAGCCGACGCCCAAAGATCCAAATCAAACCATCGATCAGGACACGCGCTGCGTAGGCGATGCCATCCAGCTCCATGGGCAAGCACCCGCACATCACCATGGCCAGCGCGAAGATCAAGGCGACCCCCGCAGCCACGGTCAATCCGGAACCGGCCCATGACAACCGCGCCGCGATCAACCAGAGCAAAGCAACAATGATCATTGCGATCCACGGTTTCTGGCCCGCAAACTCGCGGGCCAGAAAAAATAGCGGGGCGAGCGCGAAGAAAAGCGCCGGGCCGCTGAACCCAATGGTGCGAAAAATCAGCAGGTCTGCAAGCAACGTCCAGACGCTGAGCGCGATCAGTTCTCGCCACTGCATCGGCTGTGATTGGTTTGCCTGGTGTACAGCCGTCGCCCCCAGCGGCGATGCGGCTGTCGTTGAATGATCAATACTCACAGTCCCACCTCGGAAACGACCGCCTCGCCGATTGTTGGATACGGTTTCTACGCCACACGATCGGTTCGGTTTGCCGTTTTTGGCGAATCCGCAGAATCAAAACATGCTGCCGGGTCGTCCGGGATCGCTACAAGAGCAATCAAAAATCGTTGAGATACGGAATTTCATCCGTAAATTGAGCGAGTTTGTTCGCGTACGCTTATCCGGGGGGAATGTTTACGTGACGATGTGGCCGAGATGCCTCTCAGTTGGAAAGGTGTGTCGATCACAAAGATTAGAATGTCAATAACAATGGGACCCATACCATGCGAAATATCCTCTTAGCACTTGCTGCGATTGGTTTCATCAGCCTTTCCACTTCCGTCATCGCTGACGAAGGGGCTGGCCAATCGGTCTTGCAAGAAACAGCTGAAGCGATCGCTCCGGTCGCTCAACCCGACGCTTTGCCCGCAGGCGAACAAGTCGCATCGGCCTCCGATGCAACCGCTCCCAAGAAAGTGGCTCGCACTCATAACTACCGCCGGCCAGCAAAGCAGCAAAACGTGCTGCAAAGGCTGGTCGAGTTGGAGAGGCGAAAGAACGCCTGGCTCAGACGCACCTTTTTTGGTCGTTAGCGACTGAGCACCAACGGGACAATCCGCCAGCCAGGGGGCAAAATGGCAGCGGATAGGGCACTTGAATTCCCAAACTCATTTCAAAAGCGCACCTTGCCAGCGTCATGCCCGCTTGTGGCCCAAGCGGGCATGTTTTTTGCGCCAACAGCGATCACGCTATCAGCTCTCCCTACGGGATCGAGACTGACATTCACCACTTGCACAGCGAGTCGATGTAGGCGGCGCTGCCGTCGCGACTCCAGGGATCAAGTTGGGCTTGGGTCTTGAGTTGCTGGCCCCGACGCATCGGGGTAACGAAGAAATTGCAGTCGATTTCGGGCAGCGAGGTCATGTCACCCCAAAGTTTTTCGAACTGCGCGACCGGGAAGACGTCTTCTTGTGCGTGGCCCCATCGCTTCTTGACGTCTTTGAGTGTGATGTAAGTTGGTAGTCGCGCCGCCATCCGGCGGATGGCCTGATCAACTTTACCCGGATCATCCAGATCCCTGCGGGTCAGCCCAAACGACGCAAGTAAACCGTCAATCTCGATCCAAGTTGTCATCGAGTTGTAGAAGGTCAGTGCGAACTCGGCCTGCTCATCCGGCATCGCCAAACCTTCGACCAGTCGCGGGCGACCATTGACCAGTGCCAACCCGCCGCCGCGATCTTCCAATCGACGGCCGATTACTTCAAAGCTGAGCGCGAATCCGCCGTCGATGTGCCGGCCCAGCAGTCCTGGATCGACGTTGGCACCAAGCGTGTCGATGTTGTGCAACATCAAGTAGTCCAGTTCATGCTGCTGGTCCAGCATCTTCTTTAGCAGTCCATTGCGCAGCAAATTGGGGACCTCGTACCAGTGACCGACGGGGTGCACGCACTGATTGGGCAGGTTGTCGGTGTAGTCAGTGCCTTCGCCGCAGGACTGCGCCCAATGGATCAAGGCTGCCCGCAGGCTTTCGCGAACCTTTTGTTGTTGTTCATCCAGAATCTGCTGTGCGGTTTCCTGCCACAGAAAGCGCAAATCTGCCGCAGTGGGAATCATTCGCAAGCCGATGCTGCGGCCGCTGGAGAGATGCACAGGTCCGTCAAAGCCATAATTCTTGTGGGCGGCCAAGTGATCGCGAATCGGAGCTTCGGTCAGGTAACTTGTCGTGAAGACGTGTGGAATGGAACCTCCGATCTGGTCGCTGACCGCCCGATTCTTTGCCAGGTGAACTTCCAGGAAGCTGCGGTGCTTTCCGGCAAACCGGTTGAAGGGATGCAGCGCTTTGCAGACACCGGCGCCTTCGGTCCAGCGGCTTCCCACGCCGGCGGCAAGCGTGATCACGGCAATTTTTCCGTGACGGATCGCGTCGCGGCCAAGCGAAACGTACTGCTTGTCGATCCCATCGCGAACGTCGATGACGTCGGCAGGTCGGACATCTGTGATCGTTGTATTGATCGACAACCGGTTTTGGGCGAGTCCGATTCGCCCAGCCAGCAAATCGGACCGAATCTGCTCGTGCTGGATGCGGTCGAATCCGTTTTCGGCGAGAATCTGCTGCAGCGACGACTGTGTTGATTCTTCGGCTTGCTTGCTCGGCAGTACACTACCGAGTAGCAGCCGAGCCGTGTCGGCACCCGACTCAGCGTGCCGGCAGCGCTGACCGATTCGCTGCAGTTCGTTTCGCGTGCCAAGCGATAATTCGCGCAGCGGTGTCTGCAACAACTCGGGCAACACCAATGCGTAATATCGATCGGGCATCGCTGCGCCATTGCCAGAAAGCAATTGGGCCGAAGATCCGTTGTCGTTGATCTGGAAGTCATAGACCACCGGATCCATCGCAAACGGCAGAGCAGTCTGCAGCTCGCGTTTGGTAGCAACCATTGTTTTAGCCAGCCAGCCCTGCGCCTCGGGTTTGATCGCAGGGTCAAAGATAAACCCCATGCCTCCGCCAGCCATGCCGCCCAGCATCACGAATCCCCAGAACTTGTCCGCATAGCGATCGCGGCACTTCTGGATCAGCAAATCCGTGAATCGATTGGTCGCCCAGGGAATGATTGCTTGCAGCGGTCCCTCGAAGTTTCGCGTGGTGACTTCGCCGATGCGTTTGACGTCACCGACATGAATTGCCTCAACGACTTGATCCAGAATCTGCATGGCTTCGCCGCGAGCTTCCCACTCGCGCTGGCTGCGGAGTAGGTAATGTTCGGTGACCATCTCTAAGATCGGACCGACGTTTTGTGCCATCCCCCCATGAACGAGTACCAGGCTGTCTTGAATCTTCTGTCGCGTTGCGGTAGACGCTTCGTCTTCGCCGAATACATGATGCACCGGCATCAAGCGGCCGCGGCTGATGCCAAACTCGGCGTCGCCCGATGCGGCGGTGGTTCCGCAAATCAGTTTGATGCCCGGCCAGAGGCCTCCGGAATCTTGCCAGCCGCCGCCGCTGCCCCCAAGCCATTCGCCCAGGATCGCGCGAGCGGCGACCAGCCGCCGATCGTTTTCGCTCAGCGGGCCGGACAGCGATTGCACTTGACCGGTGGAACGCATCAAGATCGAAATCAACGAGCCGAGCAGATTGGTCGACACCGCCAGTCGTGAGCCCTTGGGAATGTCGTTGATCTTGCTGACCAATTCGATCCCTTTGCCGGGGCCAATCAGCCGCTTCAGTAGTTCGGCCATCGTTTGCCGACAGCCCTCCAAACCCGGTGGGACGATTCCCGCAGCGATCACAGCGGCCTTGAGCAGACCCAGGTGATCTCGGGCAAAGTCAAAGGTATCCGAAATCGTCTCCAACTCAGTCGTCGCCCCAAGATCGACGCTGGCCAGCCTGATCACGGGCCGGTCGATCACGCGCAAGTAGGTTTCAATCGGCGGTCTCGTTTCGCGGTCGCGTCCCCGCACGCCCAAATCAACCGAGACGTTCACGACGCGGGCACCTTCGGGAAAATCCATTCCCAAAAAGAAAATATCGCTCCACGCGCTATGCGAAAAATCCATCCGCACCGCTGTCGTTTCACGCAATAGCGGCATCATGCTGGTGTCGGCGTCAGCCTTCAGTAGTTCCTGCCGCAGGCGCAGTGGGTGATCGGCAGGATGACCGAGCCGAAACATCCATTGGTTCCCGCGCACGGTGCGAACGCTGCGGCGGACCTGGTCGGCAAGCGTTTGAAAGCCAAGTTGATGGTAGGCCTGGGCCAGCGCACTGGCGGTGCCTTCGCTTGGTCCGTTGGCTGCTTGTGCTGCCAGGAATGTGTCGATTGCCTCGATAAAGCGGCGAGCCAACAGATGCTCGTAACCCTCAAACGGAATTAAACCGGTTTGCGAGACCGACAATCGATTTGGCAAGTGATACCGATAGATTGCCGCCAGAAAGAATAATGCTCGGACTCGGCGATACAGGTTGCTTTCCGTCCGCCGGAACTGATCGACGGCCCGCACGTGCTCGACCAATTCAGCCAATGATGCCTCACGGCAAACCGAATCGAGCGACCGATTGCGAACACAGTCCTGCTCCGAGGTGATGATTTCAAGCAGTCGATTCATCGCGCCGATTGACCCTCCGGTCGATGGGCCAGCAGATCGACCATTTCGGTCAAGATGTAATCGCGATCCCGGCCGGAAAGTCCGATCGCTAGTTGCGCGATTAACAAACCGTACTTCACGCCCAGGTTATACCGCGTGCCTTGGACCTGGTACGCCAGGTAACGCTGCCGCGTGGAAAGTATCGACGCAGCATCCGAAAGCGTCGGTTTGGCTGTGCCGCCTTCGGCGAGCAACTGGTCGATTGCCGACATCACCTCACCGGTCAGCACGTGCATCCCGAAGAACCCCAGATAATGGCCGGAGCGCAAGCCGGGCGTGATCAATTCCTGTTCCGCAAATGTGGGTGTCGGTTTTTCGACCACGCGTTCGACCTCAAATAAACCGTCGCGGCGCGGTATATGCGTACCACTAACGATGCCAAAGTAAGGAAGTTTGTTCTCGCGTGTCGCCTGCACGGCCGACACCGCGCATTCGAATTCGGTGGCCACACGAATCAGCTGTTTGGCACACGGCTGATCGGTGTTACTGAGGTACAGATGATCGCCCACCAAATGCAAAAACGGATCGTCAGCGGTGAAGGACTTTGCTTGACTGATAGCGTGCGCGTAGCCCAGCGGCTCGGGCTGCTGAACGAAAACCAGACTGCCCAGATGATTGCCGGCAGCTTGCTCGTAGGCGGATTGATCGCCCGGTTTGATCACCACACAGATTTCTTCCACACCCGCGGCGAGCGTTTCTTCGACGATCAATTGAAGAGCCGTTTTGTCGTTGCCGTCACGATCAACCAGTTGCTGCAGCGGGAGTCGATTCTGGTCGGGAGCGGCTGCCGTGATCACGGCCTTGCGGACCTGCATAACAGTCATGACTCCGGAAAAGAGAGGTGGCGGACGACTGCAACTCGCGACCAATCACACCTTAAAAGTTGCAGAACCTCTCGGGGAGAGGAGGGGCCCAGAATAGTTGCTAAGCCCGTGTCTTCAGATAGGGGGATCTGTCAGTGCAGCGCATTTTCCCCGCCCCAGGCGTCAAAAAAGTGGAATTGAGCGTGCCAGAGGGCAGGCGATCGAGTTGCTACTTTAGCTTTCGCAGTTCTTTCAGAATCTCGTCAGCCGTGCTGCGACCTGCGTGCGACTTGCTGATTTTGGACCAGGCCACGCGGCCGTTCTTGTTGTTCACAAATGTCGCCGGGTAGGCCGTTTATCGGGGCGCGGCCCAACGCAAGC
>JBFJVZ010000385.1:0-7417 GCA_041623895.1 Pirellulaceae bacterium
ATACGCTGCCACCACTCCGTGGTTCTTCTTGTTGATTGTTGAGCTTGTCGTTCGTTGCTCGCGGCATCCAGACGCGCAGCAGCCTTGCCGTCTGCTACCCAGTCGGCAACGGGTTCGGTTGTCGTCTGGCGGATCATTCACGGACTACGAATACGCGATTGGATGCTCGATCGATTTGCCCGCGTGCTGATGCGCCGTCGCTGTTCTGCGCAGCTCGTTAATCAACGCCGGCAATTGGTCGTAACGGGCCAGTTTGACGCCGACGGCGCCGCCACCAGGATGCGGCTCGACGAAATCTTTTTCCGGCGACAAGGAAAACCGGCGATAGAAGGCGATGCGAATGAACTGCTTGACTTCTTCCGGATCTGCCAGTTCGGTGTCGACATGAACTTGGAAATAGTCGCCCTGGCCCGCACCGTTAACTCGCACAGCGACCGCCTCGGCACCAAAGGCACGTTTCAGCATTGCTTCGGCCAGATCGATCAGCGGCAACCCACGAAAGAAGTTCGTACCTCGAACGTGTCGCACACTCGAACTTGATTCGCTGCTTAAAGACTGATCGTCAAGGTCGGCATTGAAGTCAAACAAGTCGGCTTCGACACGCTGCAGCCAACGCTCCATTAACTCACTGCCACTCGCGGATTTCTCCCAAGTCTGCTCGCCCAGCAGCGCTTTTTTGTCGGGTAGCGCGGCCGCATCAATGTCATAGCAGCGGTCCCCCAGTTGCGATGTGGACACGCAAGCAATCCATTGCTGTGGGTGGTGGACCAGGTAACAGTTCTTGCTCACTTCACCGTACAAATAGCCCACCATCGCTCGCAGTGGTGCGCCGATTTCATCGCTGACGTGTCCGGCGATCGATCGCGAGATCAGCGGGTCGCGCCAACCGCTCAGTAACGACTCAATCGTGGTGCGAGCCAATTCGCGGGCGTCGGCCTCCGCCAAACCGTGGTATTCGGCGAGCTGCTGGGCGTACCACGATTCCTCGCAGCCAAGCCGGCGCCGCAGTTCGTCTTGCGTGATCCGAAGCGGAATTGATTTCAAGCGATCTCGCACGTGCAGAGATGTCGAAGTTGTCAATTCTCCGCTCTCGATCAGGTCGTCTTCGATCTCCTGAAAGAAGTCCTGATCAAGCGGCAACCGTAGCAGAATCGCTGCAATCTCTGACGCTTTCCCCGTCATCTTTCGCGTCTCGGAGGTCGTCAGTCGGGGTTGATCGCTGGATTGAGCATACCGTCCCATCGACCAGCGCCATGCTTCGCGGTCACGATCGACAGTGTAGGGGAAGAGAACGCGAAAGCGATCGGTCGGGACCGGAAACGTTCTGATAAGGCGGTAGTTCTCCCGTGGGTTGGAGGAGATCAGAGCTCCCTGTGCGGCACTTCCTGTTTGTTCGGTGGCTTGATCAAGTGCACCGGCCCTGACGCCCGTTCCGTACTCGGCCTGGCAAGCCAGGTCGACGATCTGGTCGGCTTCGAGTTGCAGATCATAAAGCGAGTTCATGGCATTCTGCACCGCCAGCGTCACAGCGGAAGAACTGGAGAATCCGCCGCGCGGGATATCGCCTGTGGAAACAACTTTCAGCCCGGTGAAATTCTCTTTAGCTAAGCTCGCTTGCACCCTTTGGCCGACAACTCCGCTGCGGATCGTTCGGATCGATGCGATCGCGTTGGCCAGCAGCGAAAACGGACGTCGCATGTTGTTGATGACCCACTGCGATGCAGGCGGCAACGGTTCTCCTTTGCTCCGCATCGACGAGATCTGCTGCTCGGTTACATAACCAAGCTTGGCCAAAATCTGTTCCGCCATGCTGGTCCCGAATAACTCATAGCGATGAAGATCCACCACGTCCGTGCCCGGGAACATGCATTCAGTGCCGGCATCGATCGAATTGCACTGTTCGCGAAACGCGGGATTGGCAGGCGAGAATCGAATTTCCTCGTCATTTGCCCGCTGCATCAACACAACGATCTGTTCACGACCCGATTGGTCTGCCGCACCGATCGGCATCTGCCAGGCGGGACCAAAGAAACGACCCATATCCGGATGCATGAAAGCGATGCGAAGCCTGCCGCCGCAGATGCCAATGCCAACCGGCTCGGCTTCGCCTAACGGGCAATGATCGCCAATCGTCGGCTGGGCAACCAATTCCTGCAATTGATTGGCAATCGATTCGATCTGTCCAGCTGGCCGGGCCGCCGCAATCAAGGCAGCGACTTCCTGTACGGAGTGTGCATGTTCGGCGTCCGATGACTGCTGACCGTGCAGGGGATCGATCCGCGCGTGATAGCGTCGGTAGGCGTCTTCAATCCGGCCAAGATCGTTGCGACTGGTTACGTCGGCGCACAACAGCTCGTACGGCGGATCTTGCGGATTGACGGTAATCGCACGAACGGTGCCATCATCAACAGCAATCGCCGCGACGATATCAGTGAAATAGAATTGCTGTTGCGCGTTGTTATTGCGGACTTGACCCAAATAGTGTTTCAGCGTGCGAGCGCGAATGGCATACAACGGACAGTTACCTTCCCTGGTAGCCTGTAATTGATCTCGCTCGATTCCCGGCGGCAGCAGATCGATGTCACGCTGTTCAAGAATGCGGAGGATCGAACCGTCTTCGTCGCGAACAATCCGACCTTTGCCGTGATGGTTGGGCAACTTGTAAATCGCCGTTAAGATCGTCAAATCGGCTTCCTGATTCTGCCCATGTGCATCGAGGAGTTGTTCAAAGATCGCGGCCGGTACGATGCGATCGCCCATCGTCACGACCAGGACGGGGTTTGCGGTCTCAACTTCCTCAACCGTAAACGCTTCATAGGCGGCCAGTGCGGTACCGCCGGCAGAGTCCTGCGAGAGGATATGGATGTTGTCGTCACCAAGCGATTTGGCAACTGCGTTGGCCCGGTATCCAACGACGCAGATGCTGGGTGCTGGACTCAGCGATCGGAAGGCATTGATGGAATGCCGGGCTAACGGAATATCATCGATCGGCTGGACACACTTCGGTTCTTTTCCAAATCGCGTTCCCTTTCCTGCCGCCAGCACGACCAAGGCGGGTGAATTCCGATCCCATTGGCTTCGCGCCGCCAGGGTCGGATTGAGGATCCGATCAGGACAAATCTCTGCCGTCTGCGACAATGTGTATGATTCGGTCCGCAGCGGCATCGCCCGTCTCCAAGTTGCACGACAAGTAAGTACGGGCAATTCTAATTACAGAATTTGCCGTTGCTGCCCTGTTTTGCCCAGCAGACTCAGCTGTCCGGTTCAGCCGACTTTCTTCATTTTCGGCGGCCGATATCGATGACCAGACCGACTAACTAACTAATGCACTGCGGCTGATAAGAGTGCCGCTGTCTTGTTAGTAGTCGCCGCTCAATTCCCGTCGCAGCCACGCTCTCGCCATCGTCCACTCCGCCTCAATCGTTCGTTTCGAGACGCTCAGCACCTCGGCAACTTCCTGAACGGTCAGCCCGCCAAAGAATCGCAGTTCGACGATTTCGGCTTGCCTGGGATCGACTTGCGAAAGCTTTTCCAGCGCCTCCTCGATTGCCAAGACGTCTTCGTCATTGCGGTTGGAGACCCGCATTTCATCAGCCAGCGGGATTCGCTGCCACTGTCCGCCGCGCTTGTGACGTTTCTTGGTGCGCGCGTGATCGACCAGGATTCGTCTCATCACTTTGGCACCAATCGCGAAGAAGTGCGATTTGCCCCGCCAGTCCACGCGCTTTTGATCAACCATCTTCATATACACTTCGTTCACCAGCGCGGTTGGCTGCAGCGTATGATTGGGCGATTCTCGATCAAGCATGGATCGCGCAAGTCCCCGCATGCGATCATAAACCTCCGGCATCAATCGATCGGCCGCATTCGCAGAACCTGCAGTGATTTCGGCAAGCGTTTGTGTGGCATCAATTTTGTCAGCAGTCATTTGAATAGAAACCCGAGCGTAAACGTGGCACCAGATTATGGCTGTTTGGTAGGTCAGCCGCCAACATGATGATCGCGCGTACTGGCGGACCGGCGTCGGCTGCATCAACAGACTGCACAGATACATTGATTTTTCACCGGAAAAACCTTGCGGATGGGGCCCGGTAGCGCCGCGTATCCCGATAGCAGGCAAGAAAACAAGCTCGTTTTCGGGAGTTTACGATGCAATCGACGGCAAGTCGCAGCAGTTCTGATCCAAACACGGTCTCCGATCATGAACTGATTGACCGCACCATTTCAGGGGACCACAGCAGTTTTGCGGAGCTGATCCGCCGCTACCAGGACCGCTTGTACCGATCGATGCTGCACGAAGTGGGCTGTTCCCACATCGCCGAAGACATCGTTCAGGAAGCATTTGTCAACGCCTACCGACGGCTTGATACCTTTGCCCATCAGTCACAGTTTTACTCTTGGCTGTACCGCATCGCTCTCAATCTTCGTCACACCTACCACCGCAAGAATGCGCGTCTGTCGCTCCTGAACGACTGCAATTTCCGATCTGATCTTCAAGAGGACAAGGGTGATTCACCCAGCAAGTCGATGCAGCGGCAAGAGAACCGCAACGCGGTCCGCAATGCATTGGAGAAAATCGAAGAAAGGCACCGCAGGATTTTGATCCTGAGAGAATTCGAGGAGTTCGATTACAACACGATTGCAAAGATCCTGGGTATCGAACTGGGCACGGTCCGCAGTCGACTGCACCGCGCCAGAACGCGGTTACGCGAAGAACTAAAGAGCCAATACGGTGATGACCGTAGGCAACAATAAACCACAGTCGGTGTAACGGTTAACCGTGACGCGCGGCTTAGCAGGAGCTTCGCCCTCCGAGCCTGAGCGCCAATAGCGAACATCCGTTTGTTGCGTCCCAGACAACATGAGTTTCCTGGGAGGGCGAGGCTCCCGCCGAGCCGAAGCGTCGGAAAACGCTTTGCAGCTCCGCGGGAGCGTCGCCCTCCCAAGGCACAGCGTTGCGGCTCCGCGGGAGCGTCGCCCTCCCAAGGCACAGCGTTGCAGCTCCGCGGGAGCGTCGCCCTCCCAAGGCACAGCGTTGCGGCTCCGCGGGAGCGTCGGCCTCCCGGCGATTGGGAAACTTCCACGTGGAAGCAGCACTAGCCGCGGCGGGCATTTAACGTATGAGGAAGTGCAGCGACGTCTTTATTTTGCTCGCCGAAAGATTTGCTGACTTCACTGCCAAACGTTTCAACGGTAACGAATTCAAATCCGCGTCCTGATAATTCCCTGACCAGTGCGGACAGATGTTCTGTGTTCGCTGGTGCAACCTCCATCACCAACTGCTGGATTCGCCCCCAATCGCCATCGCTCAAGCCAGCCAGCACGTCGAACTCTGCACCTTCCACATCAACCTTCAGAAGGTCAATCCGCTGGATGTCTATCTCCTCCAGAACATCGCTCAGGCGACGCACATGGATGTTCATCCGCTGTCCCTGACGGAAGCGTTGCTCGAGCATGCGTCGCACCAAAGTCCTCCGGAACGGGAATACCAGTAACATCGCCAGACAGGCTAACTTGTCGAGTTTCCAGACGTCGCGAAGCCGAAATGCGGCCGCGGCGGCCCGGGCCTCGCTGGGCTTCGCTTCGGGGTAGAGCGTCGAGTTGCCGGGGACGCTCGGATAATAGGTGATCTCGACCTCTTGTTCACGATCCGACAGCCCGTGACTGAACAACTTCACCTCGTGACCGCGCTGGGCGCAGGGTGTGGCTACCGCATCGACGTTTGCTCGCAACGCCGCAAAGATTGGCGGTACAGGCTCGAAAGCGATAATCTTCAGGCCGCGTGCCCGCTCGATCGCGAAACTTGTGAACAGGCCGACGTTGGCTCCGACATCCAAAATACAGTCGCCATCGTGAATCTCGATTCCGTGCCGTGTGTAAAGCCTCTGAATGAAAATCTCACGAAAGATGAATCGCAATTCCGCTGAGGATCCGGGCAATCCGAATACGGTCCTTCCACCAGGCATGCGGTAATGTACGAGCACTGCAGCAATATCTTAGTGATAGAAGCAGACCAGATCCTCGTGCGACCGCGCACATTGATCCAGCCACTTCAAGACTTCCCCGACCGACCCACGCACTTCTTCGTCTTCGATCGCGGCGACGACTCCGTTCAGCCGCATCATGATCTTGCCCATTTCATCTGCTTTTAGAAATCCGATCGCCGGGAAGTCTTCTGGTGTGGGAATCGGGATCGGTGATCCACGCGTCAGCAAATGTTTTTCCACGCGGAACAGCGTTTCCGGGATACCGACCTTGCCAAGTGCTTTGTCAACTTCTTCGATCCAGTCCCAGCGCATCGCCGACCAATGTTCATTCGTCAGCAGTTTGCCTAAGCGATCACACAGAAGTTCCACGGCGTATCCGTACTTGGCAGCGTGTTTGCGATGCAACTTAAGGCCGTAAACTATCTCGTAAACCGCCTTGCGTAATGACAACTCGTTCGCCTCAAGATCCGCTTCGTCTTCCTCAAGTTCAGCTTTGAATAAGACCTCGATGGAACGATACAATCGACGATGCTTGGCGGGAATCTCTTTCTTGATCGATTCGATAGAGACCGAGAAAGGGTGGACCGCGTAACTCATGGTCAAATGCTCGGGGGCGGAAAGCCGATGTTAGACTGGGAAAGTTTGGATTGTATGAACGGAAGTCAAAGGTTCTTGCGGATCCAGATGGTTAAGTTTTATCCGAATTGATTGTACCAACAGCAAGATGAGAATTGGCATCCTCGCGGACATCCACGCTGACATCGAGAATCTGAGCAAGGCTATCGACCGTCTCAGGCGTGAAGAAGTCGACTCGTTCGTCGTGCTGGGCGACGTCATCTTCGATCGCAGAAACGCGTCGGAAACAGTAGCTTTGTTAACTCAGTGTAGTGCGATTGGTGTTTGGGGAAACCATGAACTAGGTCTATGTGTCGATCCCGAAGATGATGTTTGTGCGCTCTATACGGCAGAGGTAATGCAATTCTTTGGCACGCTGAACGCACATCTGGAACTGGGTGACGTGCTGTTTTCGCACACATTTCCCGATCAAAATGCGCGCGACCCGGTTGCTTTTTATCTGGGAGGTGAACCTCATCAGCAAGGAGCCCTGGAAAATTGCTTCGCTCAGTTCCCTCACCGCGTGATAATGGCAGGACATTTTCATCGCTGGTTCGCAGCAACACCGACCGGACAAATTGCCTGGAACGGCGAGCAACCGATCAAGCTGGAATCAGACAAGCGGTATTTCTTCATCATCGATGCGGTGATGAACGGTTGGGCAGCGGTTTTCGACGAAGAGCAAAACGTGTTGATACCGATTCAAGTATGACCCGAGGAATTCATTGTCGTCGGAAGCTCCGCTGCCGAACGTTTGTAATCTTTCGGGTACGTCGTCGTTTGCTTCTAGGCTGTGAATTTATTCGCCAGCAGCG
>JBFJVZ010000386.1:0-7408 GCA_041623895.1 Pirellulaceae bacterium
CCCAATGACTCGCGTCACCGAGTTGCAAATGCTGCCAGTAGTCCAGGCCGGCACGTCGCAGCCGCGCATCATCGAGCTGAAAGCCGGCGGGGCGCACGATCCACAACTTGGCACCGACGGCCACACAGGTCCGCCCGATGTTACCGGTGTTTTGCGGGATTTCCGGCTGATAAAGGACAACGTGAGCGGCAGGACCCTGATTTGGCATCCGTTCAGACCCCCAAAATCGATCGTGCCAAGGCTGAAACCATCACAAAAGCCGTGCCACCAACGCGGCCGGAGGGTTGCGGGGTGCAGGTCGCCCGTGACAAACTGTCGACCCCCTTTGATTCGACACAGCAGTTCGGGCAACGAGCCACTGCTGGTCTTTGCATGTTGCCGCAAAAAAGGCGCACCAACGTTTCATGCCGATACCAGTCACTTGTCCCAAATGTTTAAAACGCTTTCAAGTCAGCGACAAATTCGCCGGCAAGTCGGGCCCTTGTCCAAATTGTAAGAACCCGATCAAGATTCCGGAAGCGACCGAACAAGTCACCATTCATGCGCCCCAGGATGACGCGCCAAAAGATCGTAGCGGGCAGAGTGTCTTAAAACCAATCAGGCGGCGGGAAACCGATATCACACGTACGGGTTTGCTGATCACGGCGGGCTGTATCTTGGCAGTGTTTGGTGTGGCCTTGGGATTTCGCGTGACCAGTGGAGACGAGGGAACGCCGCTGTGGGCACAAATCTTCGGTCTGATTGCGTTGGCACCGCCGTTGGTTTGGGCGGGCTATCAGTTTGTGTACGATCAAGAACTGGAGCCATATCGAGGTGCCGAGCTGCGAAATCGCGTGCTGATCTGTGCTGGAATCTTTGTGGCGATCTGGCTGGTTTATGCGTTTGTGCCGACGTACGTGCTTGACCTCGATCGGCCCTCCCAGATGTCATACATGACAGCGGGTGTCTTTTTTTGCATCATGCTGGGTCTTGGCGCGCTGGCGTCCGTGGCGACATTTGAACTCGAGTTCACAAGCGGCCTGACGCACGCGGGATTGTATCTGTTGACAATTCTGCTGCTTGCGCTGGTCAGTGGTGTGCCCTTGGCAGGTGTAGCGGCGGCGGCGCCGTAAATCGGGAACCGAGAAAGAGCATGCTGGCTGAGCTGGAAGCACTTCATCGAACCGAGTCGTTGATTCGAATCCCACCGGCCGATGGTGTTCCGCTGACCGATCGCGTCAGGCGTCTGCTTGATACTGCGGCGATGCGGCGGCTAGCATCCATCAGCCAACTGGGCATGGTTTCCCTGGTTTACCCCGGTGCCACGCATTCACGCCTGGAACATTCGCTGGGAGTTTATCTAAATGCGCTTCGTTTGCTGTCGCGATTTGACGGCGATCCGGCGTTTCAGGGGCTGGTCGACCCTGCCGGGGCCGAATCATTCCTGGTGGCGGCACTGATTCACGATATCGGCCATTGGCCGTTTTGCCACCTGATCGAAGACATGCAATTAACGGGTCTGGGTGAGCATGAATCACGCGTATCAACGTGGCTGGAAACACCGGAGCTTGCGGACGCGATTCGCGCCGATTGGAATTGTTCGACGGACGACGTGATCCAATTGCTACATCCGACAGCCGGCCCAAGCGGAGACCGCGAAGCCGCATCTCGCGAATTCTTGCGAAGCTGTCTGAGTGGTCCGATCGACGTTGACAAGCTTGATTATTTACAGCGAGACAGCTGGCATGCGGGGGTTCCCTACGGACGAAATTTCGACTCAGGCCGTTTACTGGCTTCGATGTGTGTGCATCCCAACCAGCCCAGGCTGGCGGTGGGGGAAAAGGGCAGAACGGCGGCAGAGATGATGGTTTTCGCACGTTACGTGATGTTTAGCGAAGTCTACTGGCACCACGCGGTGCGGTCGGCGACAGCGATGCTGCAACGTGCTGTTTTCCTCCTGCAAAATCGAATCGATCTTGAATCTTCCTTGCGATTGCGCGAGGCCGATTGGATTGCGATGCTGCGACGGATGGCCGAAGGAAGTGTGGCCGAGGCGATGGTCGAAGGATTGTTCGGACCCCGCCGGCGGCTGTACAAACGGGTTGCGGAGTTTAATCTTCTGGATGGTGGCCACGTCCATGGCAAGCTGGCCCGCCGACCCTATTGGTGGCTGGTCTGCTGTGCTGAAAAGTTGGCGGATCGATTGTCAAAACGAAGCGGCTGCGCGATTCATGCCGCCGACGTGCTGATCGACGCGCCGCCGGTTAAACTAGAAGTCGACATCAACATGGACGTGGTCAGCCGTAACGGAACCGTACGCGGATTGGGTGACGTATCGCTGGTCGCTTCCTCGTTAGCCCAGTACCAGTTTGATGATCAAGTCAAACGCGTAAGAATCTTTGTTCGCGATGATTTGCGCCAGCAGTTGGCCAATCTTGTGAACTCGTCCGCAGATTGGGGCGACGAAGTGTTGAGGTCGGTGGAAGCAACCGAAAGTGAACTTGTGTGATGTGCGAGAGGCGGATCGTGGACAACCAGACGATGACGACACCAACCATGCTGGTATGCCCTGATGCGGAATCAGCGTCATTGAAAGCAGCGGAGCTGTTCGCCGAAGCAATTCGCGTCAAGCCCAACATCGTGCTTGGTTTGGCAACCGGTGGCACACCCGTGGCCATGTACCGCCATTTGGTACGGATGCACCGGAACGAGAGTTTGGATTTTTCACGCGTTCATTCGTTCAATCTAGATGAATACCTGGGACTGCCACCGGATCATCCACAAAGCTACCGGGCGTTCATGCAAAAGAATCTGTTCGATCACATCAACATCGATCCGGCGAATACTCATGTGCCTGACGGATTGACCAAAGATCCCGAACGGCACACGGCTGAGTATGAGTCTTTGATTCGCCGTGCCGGCGGTATCGACTTGCAGCTATTGGGTATCGGCCACAACGGTCACATCGCCTTCAACGAGCCGGGATCGGCGGCGGATAGCCGCACTCGCGTCATCGAACTGGCCGAAGATACGATTCGCTTCAACGCACGATTCTTTGATTCGATCGATGCTGTTCCCCATCAAGCGATCACGATGGGCATTGGCACGATTCTGCAGTCGCGCCAGATCGTGATGTTGGCCATCGGCGCAGATAAAGCCGAAGCGGTGCGGCGAGCGGTTAAGGAAGCACCCAGTATTGAATGTCCGGCATCGCTGTTGCAAACGCATCCGCATGTCACGTTCGTTGTCGATCAGGCCGCGGTGTCCTGAGACCGAATTCGGAAAATGCTCTAACTGACGATCGGGGTCGGCACGGGCGCCAGCATCGGCAGGCCGCCGACGGGAGCCTGGCGGACCGCTTGGGCGCGCGGCTGATGATTCAAGCGAATGGCGTCGAATTGATCGATATGATCCAAAAAGACCGCGACCAAACTGGGATCCCAGTAGGTGCCCGAGCCGCCGCGAAGAATTTCCGAGGCTTTAGCGATCGACATCCCTTGTCGATAAGGCCGATTGCTGGTCATCGCGTCGAAGGCATCGCAGACAGCCAGAATTCGCCCATCGATCGGAATGTTCTCGCCGACCAGCTTATCGGGGTACCCGGTACCGTCATAGTTTTCATGGTGATACAGCACGCCCACCAAGACATCCCGTAAAGCTTCCAGCTGGTGCAGGACCCGCCAGCCGGCATCGGTGTGCGTCTCGATGATCGCCCGCTCTTCCGGAGTCAATTTGGCCGGCTTTTGCAGGACGTCATCGGGCACCGCGATTTTGCCAACGTCATGAAGCAGTCCGGTCAAGTAGATTCGATGGCAAGTCTCCGGCGTTTGTCCGCTAAGCGTAGCCAAACGGCGGGAAAACAAAGCCACGCGTTCACTGTGGCCGCAGGTGTACGGATCACGTGCATCAACGGCGTTCACCAGAGCCCGAACAACATCCGTGAACAGATCTTCTTTTTGTTTCAGTAGCTGCAAGTTGTGCAAATAGGCTGCCAGTTGGTTGGTGGTCGTTTCCATCAACGAGGCTTGGACTGTCGTGAAACCGACCTGCGCCCACGGAACGTCCTCAACCAGATGTGCGACACGATTGCAGGCGATCAGCCAGCCGTGAACTCTTTCGACGCTGCGGCACTCAACCAACATGTATTCATTCAAGCCTTGGTAAGCCGGATCCTTGACGTGGTTGCGGACGACAGGCTGGATTTCCGCATCCTCGCGATCGTTGTCGATCAATGCGTGCACAGCTGCGGCGGGCAGCAGTTTATCGTGGGACCAGATCGGCTCAAGGAGTTCCGTTTTATCGGAGGTGCAAAACACGGCGGCGATCGATGCGGCACCCAAGCCGCTCGCCAACGGCAACAGCGTTGACAGCAGGATATCATCGTCGCCGTCAACGGATCGGCTGGGCAGGGCAATCGAGCACGACAATGATCGAATCAACGACAGCTCTTCAAAGTCGTTCGTGACTTGTGCGACAAGCGAGTCGACTTCGGATTGCAGCTGTTGGATGTCACTGCTTGCGCGATTAAGCGCCAGAACTGTTTCGCCGTGACGGGCACTTCGCTGAATATCGTTGGCCGCGGATTCCCAGACGGCGACGCTGCCGGCGGGCAGCAAAAGTGCTACCAATCCAGAAACACCGTGGTGCTCAACCTGCGCACGACCGGGCGTTGCTACGGCGCGCAACACCAACTCCCGCGGGCCATCGGATTCGGCCATGTGGATCGAGACAGCGCGACCCAGTTGCTCGGCGAGCAAGTCCGCCAGTTTTTGATCAAGATTGGTCGGTTGAACCTGAATGGTTGGTTGGACCTGAACGGTCGACGCGGGCGACCTAGTAGCGGCATCACTCACAAGACTGCTGCCTCGCTTTCGGAGTGCTTTTGGATTGCCTCCTCAACCGCTTCTACAACGCTGCCCGGACTGAAAGGCTTGGCGAAACATTGGGTGATTTTCAATTCTTCGACGATGCCTGTGCCGGCGATTTCCAATTGCCGGCCGGTGACCAGAAAAAATGGCAGATTTGGTTTCGAGGAACGAACATTTCGACACAGTTCGATGCCGGTCATTCGCGGCATTTCTTGATCGCTCAGCACGGCTACAAAATCGTCACCTTGGAATGCTTCCCAGGCGAGTTGACCGTCAGCACAGGTGACCGGCAAAAAACCGCTAGCCTTGAACTTGAAGGACAACACTCGGGCCAGCCCGGGATTATCTTCGGCAATCAAAACTTTCCGTGGTGAAGTGCTCATTTCAATCACGCTGTTGTGGGGACACTTTGGGGTGCAACCGTCTGGTCGGTGGCGACGATCGCGATTTCACCGGCTTCCGTTTCCATATCATCTTTGATTACGGCGACGAATTTCTCGATCAGCTCGGGATTGTGGATGCCCTTTTGTGCCCGGTCTTTGAGAATCTCCAGCGCCTCCTCGCGAGTTTTGGCACGGCGGAACGGACGATCATTGGTTAGAGCGCTGTAAACGTCGACAATACCCACGACCTGTGCTTTCAGGGGAATCTCGTCGCCACGCAACCCGTCGGGATAGCCGGTGCCGTCAAAGTGCTCCTTGTGGTGCCGAATGATGGGCAATACGGGACGCAACGGCTTCAGCGGAGCGCAGATGTCACATCCGACTCGTGGATGCTGGTGAAATAGCGCACGTTCTCGCGGTGTCAGTGGGCCTGTCTTTTCCAGAATCGAATCTGGAATCGCGATCTTGCCGACATTGTGAAGAATGGCGCCGTATCGCAACATCTTCAGCTCGGCCGAGTCCATGCCCAATGTCTTGCCAAAATCAACCGCGTGATTGGCCACTTGTTCCACATGGCCGCTGCTGTACCCATCTTTGCTGGCGACAGCGCGAGCCAAACTTAAGGCCACGCTTTCGGCACCGATCATTTCGGCGTTACCGCGGTGCATTCGCGTGATCGAACGCAATCGCACATTCAATTCGCCACGACGAATGGGTTTACTGAGAAATTCATCGGCGCCGGCTTCCACAGCTTCGTTGATTTCTTCATTCGAGCCCGCGGTCGTCATCACCACAACGGGTATGGTGCGAAACTGCATGTCACTCTTCAGCCGCCGGCAGACATCCAGACCATCCATGCCTGGAATTTGCACATCGATCAGAATTGCGTGTGGCTCGGGTCGGCGGGTCGCGATCGCATAGGCTTCGTCGCCGGTGGTGGCTTCCAAGATCTCGTAAGCGTCGTTGGTCAGTCCGAGGCGTAGAAGTTTTCGGATCGTGGCGTTTCCATCGGCAACGAGGACGCGCATTTTCTGACTCACGTCAGCGGCAGCCTCGTTAAATGTTGCAGCCAATTCCGTATTCAGCTCGGCGGTAATTTGATTGTTTTCCATAGCGATCCCCAGTGGTGTGCGATATTTCTCAAACGCCCAGCAATTCGACTTCGCGCTCGATCAGGGAGGCGGAGTCCTGATCGCCAGCTGAAGTTTTCGAGTCCGGCTTTTGGATGACCTTGGCCTCGCGAGGCAGTTTGACCGTGAACAAGGTACCCGTTCCGACGACGCTTTCGACATCGATGGTTCCGCCGTGCAATTCGGCAAGATGCTTGATAATCGCCAAACCAAGACCGGTTCCAATTCCTTGGTCGGCAACAGCTGCCTGATAGTACGGTTCGAACAACTGCTCCAGATGCTCCGGCTTGATACCTCGTCCCGTGTCGCGAACGCTGATGCGGAACTGTTTCTTTTCGTCGGGGCGAATGCGGACAATGACACTTCCGCCATCGCTGTTGTATTTGATCGCGTTGGACAGCAGATTCAAAAGAATCTGCCGCAAACGCAATGGATCAGCGACGATCTCACTCAGGTCCGAGTCGACTTGTGCCGTCACCGAAACGCCGGCTTCTTTGGCACGCGGTGTTACCATCGTCACGCATTGATCAACCAATTCAGGCAAGGCGACCGGCTGCGGCGCCAACTTGATCATGCCGGCTTCGGCTTTGGCGTAATCAAGAATGTCGTTGACCAATGCGAGCAGATGCTGGGCCGCTTCGTCAATGTCCTGGACGAACTCTCGTTGATCGGAGCTGAGTTCCCCCGTGCTGCCATCCAGCAGGGTTTCACTGATCGCGGTGATCGTGGACAAGGGCGTGCGAACTTCGTGTGACGTACGGCGAAGAGCTTCTGCTCGCATGGCCACCAGCTGCTCTTCCATTTTGTTTTGGATTTCTCGGCGGCGTTCTTCACGCTGCATTTCATAGCTGGCCAGCAACACCCGCACGGTTAGATACATCAGTGCGCCCAGCCCGACCATGTCTCTGGCCGCATCGAATACCGGATGCCAGGAATCCGGATTGGCCGAATAATACAATTGCGCGAACATCGTGGCGGCGACGATCGCCACAATCGCGGAAGCTAAACCGATCGCGCGGCGTTGAACCAGCGCATATGCCGATCCGAC